>DATLQW010000016.1:0-32064 GCA_035535035.1 Acetobacteraceae bacterium | reverse complement strand
GGGGTTCCGCGCCGGCGCCAGGCCGTGCGGGCTGCAATGGTGGGAAAACCCCGCCATCTTGCCGGGGATAATCGGTGAGACCACGCCGGCTCCGGCAGCCGCGGCAATGGCCTTGCTGCTGTCGCCGCAGGCGGCTGCCGCCGCTCCCTCGCCGGTACCCAGGAACATTGTGCGTTCCGCCGCCGAGCCTGCACGGCCGCCTGCGTTCCGCCGGCAGGTCCTTGCCCGTACCGCCACGGGTCCACCGACCGGGCCGCCCGCGATCCGGGCGCACCATGTCTGCTATGCCTGAACGACCGGGGCCAGAGCATGGCTGGCCCCGCCGTCCTGATTCGTGCCAACCGCGAATGCCCGTTGCCAGAGCCTGACACGGCAGTCCGATCGACCGCTCCGGCTGGTCCCCGCATTATGAGTCACTCAGGGCAATAGGGATCATCAGGGAACGATCGCTCCAACCGCGCGGGTGACGCCTGGGCCGCTGCCTCGCCCGATGGGTCATCATCAAGGGCCGCCGGCATGATTCGGCGAATTCCCGACAACCCATTAATGTGCCGGCCCGTTGGGAGAGGCGCGGCACATGTTCAGCCTGACTGTCTGCGACCGCGTCATGAGGGCCGATGCGTCGGCCGCGCGTGCGGGGACGCTCCAATGATGCACGTCTCGCTGCTCGTGCCGGCGCCGTTCGACCAGGTCTCCGGCGGCTACGCCTACGATCGCCGCATGGTGGCGGAGCTGCGCGCGCAGGGCGGCACGGTCAGCGTGGTGCAACTCGCCGGCCGCTTTCCGCTCGCCGACGACAACGCGCGCGACGCTGCCTGTGCGGCATGGGACCACCTCACCGAGCCGACGCGTCCGGTGATCGACGGCCTCGCGCTGCCGGCCTTCGCGGGCATGGAGGATGCGTTGGCTGCGCGCGGCGCCATTGGCCTGATCCATCATCCCACCGCCTTGGAGACCGGCTTCGCCGAAGCCGAACGTGCGTCGCTGCGCAGCGTGGAACGGCGCCTGTACGGCCGCCTGCATCGCCTGATCGTTACCAGCGAGGCCACCGCCGAACGCCTCGCCGGCGAATTCGGCGTGGAGCGCGCGCGCATCGCCGTGGTGGCGCCGGGCACCGACGACGCGCCGCGCTGCACCGGCTCGGGCGGACCGGGTTGCGAGATCCTGTCGATCGGCACATTGGTCCCGCGCAAGGGCCACGACGTGCTGCTGCGCGCGCTGGCGCGGCTGTTCGATCTGGACTGGCACCTGACGATCGCCGGTTCGCCGCGCCCCGATCCGGCGCACGCGCAGGCACTGGTCGCGCTGACCGAGGAACTGGGGATCGCGCGGCACGTGCGCTTCGCCGGCGAGGCGACCGACGACGCGTTGGAAACGCTGTGGCGCGGCGCCGACCTGTTCGCGCTCGCCACCTGGTTCGAGGGCTACGGCATGGCGGCGGCCGAGGCGCTGAAGCGCGGCCTGCCCGTCGCGGTGTGCTCCGGCGGTGCCGCCGCGACGCTGGTCGAAGCGGAAGCCGGCGTGGTGTGCGAGCCGGGCGACCAGGTGCAACTGTCGAAGGCGCTGCGGCGGCTGATCTTCAGTCCCTCGCTGCGCGCCGAGATGGGCGAGGTCGCCTGGCGGATCGGCCAGAATCTGCCGCGCTGGGAAACCCAGGCGGAGGCATTCGCAACGGCGATCGGGGCGTGAGACAACCTCTCCCGCCGCGCGGGAGAGCTGTCATGCGGCAGGAGGACAGAGCCATGTTGCTGGGCGCGATCGCCGACGACTTCACCGGCGCCACCGATCTTTGCTCCATGCTGGTGCGCGGCGGCATGCGCACCGTGCAGCTCATCGGCGTGCCGCGCGACACCGGCGCGCCACCCGACTCCGACGCCGTGGTCGTCGCGCTGAAGTCGCGCACCGCACCGGTGCGCGACGCGGTCCAGCAGAGCCTCGCCGCGCTGGCCTGGCTGCGCCGCGCCGGCTGCCGGCAGTTCTTCTTCAAGTATTGCTCGACCTTCGACAGCACCGAGCAAGGCAATATCGGCCCCGTCGCCGATGCGTTGATCCACGAGCTGGGCTGCGGCTTCGCGCTCGCCTGTCCCGCGTTTCCCACCAACGCGCGCACCGTCTATCAGGGCCACCTGTTCGTCGGCGGCACGCTGCTGAACGAGAGCGGCATGGAGCACCATCCGCTGACCCCGATGACCGACGCCAACCTGGTGCGCGTGCTCGGCCGCCAGACCGGCGGCATCGTCGGCCTGGTCCCCTACGTCACCGTCGAGCACGGCAGTGGCGCGATCCGCGATGCCATGACGGCGTTGAAGGAGGCGGGAAACCGCTATGCGATCGTCGATGCGGTGAATGATGCGCATCTGCTGGCGATCGGCGAAGCGGCGGCAGAGCATGCGCTGATCACCGGCGGCTCCGGCGTGGCGATGCGCCTGCCGGAGAATTTCCGCCGCGCGGGATTGCTGCCGGCGCAAACCGATGCCGGCGCCTTGCCCCGCGTCATTGGTCACGCCGCCGTGCTCGCCGGTTCCTGTTCACGTGCCACGCTGGCGCAGCTTGGCATCGCGCGTTCGCACGTGCCGGTGTGGCAACTGGATGCGCTGGCCACGCCTGATGCCGCGCAACTCGCGGACGCGGCGCTTGCCTGGGCGGGCGGCAAACTTGGGAACGCGCCGATTGTGATCGCTGCATCCGCGCCGCCGGACAAGGTCGCCGCGCTGCAGGCCAGGCTGGGACGCGATGCCGCCGGCGCGCTGATCGAAGCCGCAATGGCGCGGATCGCCGAGGGCATCGTGGCGAACGGCGCGCGGCGCATCGTCGTGGCCGGCGGCGAGACGGCGGGCGCGGTGGTGCAGCGTCTCGGCGTCACCAGCTTGCGGATCGGCGCGGAGATCGATCCCGGCGTGCCGTGGACCTATGCACAGGGCAGCGGAGCGCCGCTGCTGATGGCGCTGAAGTCGGGTAATTTCGGCGCGCCGGATTTCTTCCTGAAAGCGTTCGAGATGCTGGAGGCGTGACATGGACGAAGCAGGCACCAGGCATCTGCTGGTCGAGCTGGCGGCCAGCCTGTTCGCGCGCGGCTTCTCCGTCGGCAGTGCCGGCAACATCAGCGTGAAGCTTGACGACGGCTACCTGATCACGCCGACCAATTCGAGTCTCGGGCGGCTCGACGCCGCGCGGCTGTCGCGGCTCGATGCGGCGTTCCGCCATATCGGCGGCGACGCGCCATCGAAGGAGGTGTTCATGCACCGCGCCTTCTATCGCGCGCGTGCCGAGGTTGGGGCTGTTGTCCACCTGCATTCCACCCAGGCCACCGCGGTGGCGTGCCTGCCTGACGTGGACCACGACAATCCGATCCCGCCGTTGACGCCGTATTTCGTCATGCGCGTTGGCCGGCGGTTGCCGATCGTCAGCTATTATCGTCCGGGCGATCCGGCGATGGAGCCGGCGATTCATGCGGCGGCGCGGGATGCGCGCGCGGTGCTGCTGGCCAATCATGGGCCGGTGGTGTCCGGCAAGACGCTGACCGATGCGGTGTACGCCGCGGAGGAACTGGAGGAGGCGGCGAAGCTCTATCTCATGCTGCGCCACTCCGCGCCGCGGCTGCTGACGCCGCCGCAGGTGGAAGAATTGCTTTAAGCAAACCTCTCCCGCGCTGTGCACGGGAGAGGTCGCCGTGAAGTGAAGGTGATTGGGCCGGCACGCAAGACCCTCACCCTCGGCGCTGCGCGCCGTCACCTCTCCCGCGGGCGGGAGAGGTTCTTCGCTCAGCTCATCGACTCGCCTGAACTGCCTTCCGACATCTCCGGCGCGGGCGCCGCCGCGGCCTTCTTCTTGCGCCCCGCAGTCTTGCGCATGACCTTCTTGGGTGCGGCCTTCTTCGCGCCGGCCTTGCGCTTCGCGCCGGCCTTCTTCGGGGCCGCAGCCTTCTTCTTCGCGCCGGCCTTCTTCTTCGCGCCGACCTTGCGTCCGACGGTCTTGCGAGCACCCTTCGCCGCGACCTTGCGTCCGGCCTTCTTCGGGGCGGCCTTGCGCGCGCCCTTCTTGGCGGCAGCCTTGCGGCCACCCTTCTTCGCCGCCTTCTTGGCAGCCCGTATCGCCATCGCCTGTGCGCGCGGCTTTTCGGTTGTCTCTTCGTTGCTCACCTGTTGAAGCTCCTTCTGGTATCGTTCGTTGTTGACGCGGGTTGACTCACGGCAGGCCGTGCAGCCGGCTCCGCACTTCGTCCGCCGTCGCATCGCTTTCGCGCGGACAGACCGGCAACGTCAGGCCAGCGACCGGATCGGCGTTGCCGCGCCATGCCAGCGCAAGTCCGGCAATTCGGCATGGTGCCTGTCCGACCGATCCGGCGCGGAACTCCGCTGGTTCCCGCGCACGCCACGACCGCAAACGTCCCGGCGCATGGCGAACCTGCCCAGTGCAACGTGCGCGCACCGCGGTCTTCACCGTTCCTTGCGCGATCCTGCCTGCTGTGCCGGCATCCGATCGCTTCTGCTTCGCCTGGACGAGGCTGCGGTCCATCGACCGTCCTTCCGTTTGTGGATGCGTGCGCCGACAGACTTGACGTGTTGTCCGAATCGGAGTCGCGCATGCCGAATCCGCTATTCATCGTCTCGCATGCGCATGTCAACAAAAAGCAACGTCGCCTCGCGGTGCGAATGCAAAAATGTTCACGCGTGGTCCGATGCGATGCTTTCATGCCACAGATCAAACCTCTCCCGCGAAGTGGCAGAGGTCGTCGCATAGTGCCGTTTGAGGGTGCCGCGTGACGCGGGAAGGCGGCGTGCGTGTCGTGGCGCCCGCATCCGCGGCGCTTCGCACCGCGACCTCTGCCGTTTTGCGAGAGAGGCTTCGGTCAACAAAAAACCGCCGCGGCATCGCTGCCGCGGCGGCTGCCTGCAGCAACCCGAACCGGCTCAGTGCCGCTGGTCGATCGGCACGAAGCGCATGTTCTCAGGCCCCGTATAGTTCGCCGTCGGCCGGATCAGCTTGTTGTCGATGCGCTGCTCGATCACGTGCGCGCCCCAGCCGGAGGTGCGCGCGATCACGAAAAGCGGCGTGAACATCGCCGTCGGCACGCCGAGCATGTGGTAGGAGATCGCGCTGAACCAATCGAGGTTGGCAAACATCTGCTTGGCATCCGCCATCGTTGCCTCGATCCGGTCGGCGATGTCGAACAGCTTCATCGAGCCGGCTTCCCGCGACAGCCGCCGCGCCACCTCCTTGATCACCTTGTTGCGCGGGTCGGCAATCGTATAGACGGCATGGCCGAAGCCAATCACCACCTCGCGGTTGCCGACGCGCTTGCGGATGTCGGCCTCCGCCTCGTCCGGCGTGGCGTAGCGGCTCTGGATCTCGAACGAGACTTCGTTGGCGCCGCCGTGCTTCGGCCCGCGCAGCGCGCCGATGCCGGCGGTGATCGCCGAGTGCATGTCCGCCCCGGTGCCCGCCACCACCCGGCAGGTGAAGGTGGACGCGTTGAACTCATGCTCGGCGTAGAGAATCAGCGAGGTGTGCATGGCGCGGACGAACATCGCGCTCGGTGGCTTGCCGTGCAGCAGGTGCAGGAAATTGCCGCCGATCGAGTCGTCGTCGGTCTCCACCTCGATCCGCTTGCCGTTATGCGCGTAGTGGAACCAATACAGCAGCGCCGGACCGAGGCACGCCATCAGCCGGTCGATGATGTCGCGCGCGCCCGGCTGGTTCTGGTTGTCCTTCTCCGGCAGCACGCAGCCCAGCGCCGACACGGCGGTGCGCATCACGTCCATCGGATGCGCGGCCGCGGGCAGTGCCTCCAGCGACTGCTTCACCGCGGCCGGCAGTCCGCGCAGCGCGATCAGGCTGGTCTTGTAGCCGGCCAGCTCGGCGCGCGTCGGCAGCTTGCCGTGCACCAGCAGGTAGGCGATCTCCTCGAACTCGCATTGCTCCGCGACGTCCAGGATATCGTAGCCGCGATAGTGCAGGTCGTTGCCGGTGCGCCCGACGGTGCACAGCGCGGTGTTGCCGGCGGTCACGCCGGACAGGCCGACGCCTTTCTTCGCGCGGTTGGGGAGTGCAGCCGTGTCGCTCATGAGTGTGCTCCTTTCTGCGTACACCGCGCCCGCTGCGCGGGAGAGGCCGGCGCGAAGTGCCGGGTGAGGGCGATCGGGTCGGCCCGCGGAACACCGTGGGGCCGACCCGATCACTCCCACCTGGCGAGCTTTGCTCGCCGGCCTCTCCGGCGCAGCGGGAGCGGCAAGATGAACCTCAGAATATCCCCGGCTTGCCGACCGACAGAGTCCCCGCCGGCAACACAACGTTCAGCCCGTGCAGCTCCTCCGCCTTCAGCCGCGGCAGTGCCTGCGCCACCTCCAGAAAGCGGTTCGCCTCGCGCGTCGTGACGATGCCGTCGGTCATGGTGAGGAATTTCCCGATATAGTCCTCCCGCTTGAACGGCTTCGCCCCCAGCGGGTGCGCGTTGGCCACCGCCAGCTCGTCCACCAGCGTGGTGCCGTCGCGCAGGAACACCTCGGCGCGGCCGCCATACGCGACCTCGTTCGGATCGGTGGACAGGTACCGCCGCTCCCATTCCGGGTCTTCGCGGGTTTCGATCTTGTGCCACAGCCGCACCGTATCCGCCCGCGCGGCGCGCTTCGGCGCGTAGCTGTCCACGTGGTGCCAGCGCCCGTCCTGCAGCGCGACGGCGAAGATATACATGATCGAGTGATCCAGCGTCTCGCGACTCGCCTTCGGATCCAGCTTCTGCGGGTCATTGGCGCCGGTGCCGATCACCGCATGGGTGTGGTGGCTGGTATGGATGACGATCTTCTCCACCGCCTCCAGGTCCGGAATCCGCTCCCGCATGCGGAACGCCAGGTCGATCAGCGCCTGCGACTGGTATTCGGCGCTGTGCTGCTTGGTGAAGCTGTCGAGGATCGCCCGCTTCGGTTCGCCCGGCGCCGGCAACGGCACCTGGTAATGCGCCTGCGGCCCGTCCAGCACCCAGGCAATCACGCTGTCCTCGCCTTCATAGATCGGGCTGGGCGCGCCTTCGCCGCGCATCGCGCGATCCACCGCCTCCACCGCCAGCTTGCCGGCATGCGCGGGCGCAAAGGCTTTCCACGAGCTGATCTCGCCTTTGCGCGACTGGCGCGTGGTGACGCTGACATGCACCGCCTGCTGCACCGCCTGGTAGATTGCCTCCGGCTTCAGGTTCAGCAGCGTGCCGATGCCCGCCGCCTGGCCCGGGCAGAGATGCGTGATGTGGTCGATCCGGTGCTTGTGCAGCGAGATCGACCGCACGAGGTTGATGTGGATCTCGTAGCCGGTGGCGATCCCGCGCACCAAATCGCGGCCGGACTTCCCCATGGTCTGCGCCACCGCCAGGATCGGCGGGATATTGTCGCCGGGATGCGAGTAGTCCTGCGCGAGGAAGGTGTCGTGCATGTCCAGCTCGCGCACCGCGGTGCCGTTCGCCCACGCCGCATATTCCGGACTGACCATCCTGCCCGACGCCACGCCGAACACCGTCGCGCCGGCGGCGCCGCGCGGACGCGGATGGCCCAGCGCCATGTCGCGCGCCGACATCGGCGCATGACGGTTGACCGAAGCGACCGCCACCGCGGCGTTGTCGATCACGCGGTTGACGATCATCTCCGCCACGTCCTTCTCCACCGGCACCTTGTCGGCGGCGAGAATGGCGAACTTCCAGGCAAGCTGGTCCTCGCGTTTCAGGTTGTCCTTCGAGGGATGCACCCTCAAATCGTGCAGGATCATGCGTTCCTCCGGTTGGCGCGGCGGCTTGGCGGCCTCTCGCGCGCGGTCTGGCCTTCACATCGTCATCCCGGCTACATCGTCGCCCCGGCGACATCGTCACTCCGGCTACATCGTCATCCCCGCGAAAGCGGGGACCCAGCCCCGGATCAAGTCCAGGAGCAACCCTGGTTCCCGCTTTCGCGGCGATGACGTACGCGCACCTTCGTAGGAGCGCACCGGCATCACGGCAAGCGTGGCGACAAGGCGCGCATGACGTGGGACAAGCGAACCAAGCGCCACACGCAGCGAGCGATACCCATATAAGTGTCAACGCCATTCGGTCGCGTGATCGTCGGCACCGCGGTTACCGCCGGCGCGATCCTCCATCACGGCCATGTTGCCATGCGCGGCGCACGATCGCCGCGGTCGGCCACGGTGTGGCGACGCCGGCATCTCCGCGTTCAAACTCTCTACATATGAGTACGACGCGGCGCGCGCCCGCGCATCGCCCATTCGTCACAGGCGCGCGCCTGCGCTCCACGCCGGTTACCGGACGCTTCGTACCGCGGCACGGCGCCTGGTCAGAACGCGGTGGCGTCGCGCAGCCTGTGCCGCGTGTCCGGCAGCGTGGCCGCGCCGGCATCGGCGACGCCGCGTCTTGTGCCGCGGAACGGCCGCGCCCGATACAGCTTGCGCGCATCCTCAAGGATCGTCGCTTCATGCGCGGCGCTCAGATCGACGACCACGAGCGTCTCAGCAATCCGATGAACGCTTCCAGGGCTGCCGCTGGACATTCCTCCGGAGATGCCACCGTAAATTCCGTTGGGGATGCCACCGGTGTGGCGTGCGGAGCTGGAGCGGAACGCGCCGGTCGCCGCCTCGCAGCGCGATCCGGGCCGGACCACCCGCACGATGCGCCGTGCCAGCGAGGCCATGCCGAGGTCGATGACAATGTCCTCCGGCGCGGCGGGAAACTGCGCCGCCACGGTGAAGCTCTGGCCGAATTCGCGCAGGTCGCGGGCGTAGCACGACGTCTGGACGCAGGCCGCGATCACGTTCGGCACCGCGGCTTCGCCGGCGACCCGCAGCATCGCAAAGGCAAGCATGCGCTGCAGCAGATGGGATGCGCGGGCCTTCGGCGCCATGTACGCGGCATCGAGGAACAGGAACGGTTCCCGTTCGGTCGCCAGGTCGCTCGCGGCGACAACGCCGAGACATCGCTCGTCATTGGTTCCGGTGGCCAGGACGACATGGTCGCTCTCCGCCATGCGCAGGCCGTTCTCCCACGGCAGCATGGCGCCGGCCATGCCGTCTTCGCAAAGGTCGTCGAGGATGCGGCACGGATCGAATGCCTCGCTCTTCGACGGATCGCGCAGGTAGGTGAAGCTCAGGCCCTGTTCGGCAAGGATCGTATCCATCGCCGCTCCCCCAGTTTGCGGCAGACTACCGGCGCCGGCGCTCCTTGGCTGTGACGCGGCTCACAGGTCGGCGATTTGCCGGTGCGGCGGCACGGGGGGTTCCCTTCCGCGGGGCCAGGCGCGACAACGGCGCGGAAATCCAGGCGAGGGAGCAGGCGGGTGAGCCACGGCAATCGGGATGACGATGCGGCGCCGGCGTCCGGCACGGTGGATTGGCGGCATAACGGCGTTCGGGTGATCAAGGGCGACCAGCTCGACACCAACACGCCGCAGACGCCGGGGATGAACCGCGCCGCGGCGATCAACGCCGCAAGGGTAGGGGCGCGAAAGATCTGGGCCGGCACGGTCCACATCCATGCCAACGCGAAGACCGGCGCGCACCACCACGGCGCGCTGGAGAGCGTGATCTACGTGATCCGTGGCAGGGCCCGCATGCGCTGGGGCGAGAACCTGGAATTCGTCGCCGAGGCGGAGCCGGGGGATTTCATCTTCGTGCCACCCTACGTGCCGCATCAGGAGATCAATGCGAGCTCCGACGAGACGCTGGAATGCGTGCTGGTGCGCAGCGACAACGAGGCGGTGGTGGTGAACCTGGACATCGAGCCGGTGGAAAAGCCGGAGGCGGTCTATTGGGTGGACCCGATCCACCAGCGGCCGTAGGCGACGGCCGCGCCGCAAGCCGATCGCTGAAACGAAGGTAAGGTCAGGGACCTGCGCTGCAACCCGCCAGGTGGCTTACCCTCCCCTTGGTCCGCTTCGTGGCGCAGGCCCCCTCCCGCCCGACTACTCCAACTGAAGGGTCCCAAGGGTGCGGCAGCCCGGGCGTAGGGGGCGAGGGCTATCGAGTCGCCCTCGGCACTGGCACACCCTGATCTCTCCCGCCAGGCGTGAGAGAGGTTGATCGTTGCTACAGCGTGAGCCCGCCATCCACCGTGATGGTCTGCCCGGTCACCATCGCCGCGCCGAAGCCGAGGAACAGCACAACCTCCGCCAGATCCTCCGGCTGGCAGCGGCGCTTCAGCAAGGCGCGCTCGATCGATTGCGTGCGCTCCTCGTTGGTCCACTCCACCATCCATGAACTGTCCACCGCGCCGGGCGCGATCGCGTTCACTCGCACCTCCGGCGCCAGCGCACGCGCCAAGTTCTGCGTCAGGCTGACCACGCCGGCCTTGGTGGCGCTGTACGCCAGGCTGGAACCCGCGCGTCCCAGCCCGGCGATCGACGCGGTGTTCACGATCGCACCCTTCGCCGACTTCAATGCCGGCGCCGCCGCCTTGGCGCAGCGGAAGACTCCCAGCAGATTGGTTTCCAGCAGTTGGGACCACAGGTCTTCGGTGATCAGGTCGAGCTCCGGTGGGGTGATGCGTCGTCGCGTGCCCGGGGTGCCCGCGTTGTTGAACAGCAGATCGAGCCGGCCGAGATTGTCGAGTGCCTGTAGCACCATGCGTTCCGCCGTGTCCGGTTCGCCGACGCTGCCGGGGGCGCCGATTGCCGTGCCGCCTTCGGAACTCAGCTTGTCAACGGCCTCCGGGCCGCGCGGATCGTCGGGCAGGAAATTCACCGCCACGGTGGCGCCGGACCGCACCAGCATGCGTGCGGTGGCGAAGCCGATGCCCGACGCGCCGCCGGTCACCAGCGCGGTTTTTCCCCGTAGGTCGTAGCTGATCATGTGCCCTCCATCGGTCCAATCTTGCGCAACGCCTGTTTCAGCGCCAGCAGCTTGCGGTCGCGGGCCCGAAACAGTTCCTCCGGCGAACGGTCGCCCCAGTCGAAATAGCCCTTGCCGGACATCACGCCGGTGCGGCCTTCGGCGATCAGTCTGTCCAGCGCGTCGATGAAGAAGACGTGCGACGCGCCGTTCGCGGCCAGGCTGCGCGCCAGCCACTCGGCGCCGGTGAGTTGCTCTGCCATGCGCGTTTCCTCCGTGCGGTTGGGCCGGACTGTAGGTGCCGGCGCCGGTGACGACAATGTTCGCCGGGTCCGCTATGCTTGCGACGCACTGTTCCGGGAGGCGGCAATGCTGCCAACACCGAGCCTGCCGATGCTGCAATTCCTCATCTGGGTCGCCAAGCGCCCGCGCACCCACGGCGACGTGATGGACGCATGGCAAAGTTCCTGTCCGCGCCTGTCGGTCTGGGAAGACGCGATGATCGGCGGCTACGTGCAATTCGCCGGCGACACGGCACGCGGTGTGATGCTGACGCCGCTCGGCCGCGCCGTGCTGGACGCGCAGGCCCCGGCCGCCGAGCGGCTGGCAGCGGACTGATCCGCGCCGCGTCAGCGTTTGCGCTGGCGCTCGAGAAACCGCTGCATCAACCCACGCGGCTCGTCGGTCTCCCACGCGGCGACGAAGCAGTCGATGCCGCGCTGAATGGCGGCGCCGAGCGGCAGCGTTTCCCAATCGCCGATCAGGCGCTTCTGCAATCGGATCGCGCGCGGACCGGACGCAAGGATGCCCGCCAGCGCCCGTTCCACCGCGGCGTTCAACTGCGCGGCCGGCACAACCTCCTCCACCAGCCCCCAGGACAGCGCGGTCGCCGCGTCGATCGTTTCCCCGGTCAGCAGCAGGCGCCGCGTGCGTCCCCAGCCGATCAGCCCCGGCAACAAAGCCGCCTCGACCACCGAAGGCACGCCGACGCGTACCTCCGGCATGCCGAACCGCGCGGCGCTGCCGGCGACGCGCAGGTCGCAGGCGGCGGCGACCTCCAGCCCGGCGCCCAGCGTCCAGCCCTGGATGCAGGCGATCGCCGGCACCGGCAACCGGCGGAGCACGTCGCAACTGCGATGCACCAGCGTGATGAAGTCGCGCGCCGACGCGGCGTCCAACACCGCCATCTCACCGATATCGGCGCCACCGATGAACGCCTGCGTGCCGGCGCCGCTCAGCACGACGGCGCGCAGCGCCGCGTCCTCCGCCAGCCGCTCCACTGCCGCAATCAGCGCCGCCATCGCCGCGCGGTTCAGCGTGTTGAGCTTCGCGGCGTTCTCGATCGTCACCCACGCCACGCCGCGCGCGTCCTGCCGCACGCTCACCCGGTCTGCGTCGTCCATCGGTCTGCTCTCCCGCGGGCGGTTGCGCCACGCCCGGCCGCAACCCATACCGCGCCGCGCCGCTTGCCGCATCCGGCACCACAATGAGGCAACCGCATGCTGCGGCGCTTGCAGCCGCACGCATCCCGGTGCCGACGCCACAGGCAGGCCGAAGGCCCGCGTTTGATTCTATGGTGGACCGGCTACTGCTGCGGGTCGCCCACGGGAACCCGCTGGACCTGTCCCGGATCGGTCAGGTACGCGGCGGAGTCCCGTTGGACACAGGACGCGGCGGATCGCCGATCTCCAGCAGCTTCGGCCCGTGCGGCAGCGCCGCGGGTCCGATCTGGTTAACGCCGCGCGGCTTGCCGGCATCCGGCGCGCCGCAGGCATCGCCGGACTGCGACGTCGTCACGACCGGCGCGCTGCCGTCACCGCGATCGACGATGCTGATGCGCTGGCTGCACACGCCGGGGCCGCCGGCCAATGGCGCGAACGACACGTTGAGCGGCGCGCCGGAACCGAACGCCGCGCGCAGCAATTGGCCTGGCCCCGGCAGCGGCAGGAACATCGCGTTCATGTTGGCGATCACGCGCTGCATCGCCGCCGCTTGCTGGGCGATCAGCCGCAGCATCGGCGTTGCCGGAGACACGCCGGCGCTCACCATGCCGGCGCTCACCATGTTCGGGGCGGCAACGGCGCCCGGGCCCGGCAGGATCACCACGGTAGCGCCCGGTGGCACGTAGATCACCCGCCCGCCTTGCGGCCGGGCCGCCTGCGCCGGTCCACCCGGCGCGGCGAGGGGCAGCGCCAGGCAGGCGCCAAGCAAAGCATTGCGAAGTGTCGTCATCGGCAACCTCTCACGGCAGATCGGATGGACGGCCGATAGTTTGCCCAGCGGCTTTGCCGGCGCGATGCGGGCGAATGAAAAATCCGTAAGACCTGCCGTCGCCGAATCGCAACCGCCGTGTCCGGGCAACGGCATCGGCTTCGTTCGCTGGAGGCAATGAGGGCGGGCCTATCACTTCACCCCCAGCCCGCGCATGAACTGGTCGCGGATGCGCGCTGGGTCGCGTTCCGTCGTCTGTTTCGGCTTGTCGCGATCGATGCGGCATCCGATCAGCCAGGGCCCGTCCTCGCGCAAGGCGAGGTCGGCCAGCTCCTCGAACGCGGCTTCATCCGCCGCCCAGGCGCTTTGCGCCAGACCCGCGCCGCGCGCGATCGCCACGATGTCGGCGCCCTGTTCCGTCAGGGTCTGCTGCCCGCCGGTGATCTGATAGGTGCCGTTGTCCATGATGACGATGGCCAGGTTTTTTTGCGCCCGCGCCGCGACGGTGGCCAAGGACCCAAGCTGCATCAGGATCGAGCCGTCGCCTTCCAAGGCGAACACGCGGCGCCGCGGCTGCGCCAGCGCGACTCCGAGCGCGATCGGCACCGCCAGCCCCATGCTGCCCAGCATATAGAAATTCTGCGCCCGTTGCCCGCTGCCCCAAAGGTCGAAATTGGTGTAGCCAATGCCGCCGACCACCGCCTCGTCGTGCTTCAGCCGCGCCACCAGGCGCTGCGTGACATCGAAACGATTCAGCACCTTGGCCTGGGCGCGGCCTGTCGGATGGTTTGCCGGGAATGCCATGCTGTCCCCCTATGCCGCGAACACTTTGCCGCCCGTCAGCAGGGGCGACAGGATGAAACAGCACGGCGCCTGGGTGGCGACGGCCTGGGTGATACCGCGATCGATGATGAACTCCACCTCGTCCAGCCGCGTCATGGTGTGGTGCTCGACCGCCAGCGCTGCAAGCACCGGGCGCATGGTGCGCGCCACCAGCGCCTGGCCGATGTTGAATTCGCCCAGCGTGCCGCGTTCCGACACTATCATCAGCACGGGAATCTGGAACGGCACGGCGAGCGAGGCGATGACGTTCGGCAGCGTGGCGAAACCGCTGGTCTGCATCAGCAGGATACCGCGCGTGCCACCCATCCAGGCGCCGGACAGGATGCCCAGCCCTTCCTCCTCGCGCGCGACGGCGAAGGCGGTGAAGAACGGGTCGGCGTGCACCGCCTCGATCAGCGGGCGCAGCACGTTGTCCGGCACATAGACGACCAGCGACACGGCGTGGCGCTGCAATACGTCGCGCACGATCTGGTGCCAGGCACGGTCCGGGGCTTCCTCATCCATCACAGCGATCCCGTCAGGTTCGGACGCAAGTCTGCGACGCCTTGCGCGGGCGGGCAACCGTCCGTAAGGAGGGCGCGGATGCGATTTTGCAGGAGGTCTCCCATGCCGGACGCCGGCCCGTATGACGTGATCGTGGTGGGCGCGGGCAACGCCGCGCTGTGTGCTGCCCTGTCCGCGCAGGAACAAGGCGCCCGGGTACTGGTTCTGGAGAAAGCGAGCGAGGAAGACCGCGGCGGCAACTCCACGTTTACCGCCGGCGGCTTTCGCTTCGTGCACCACGGCGTCGAGGATCTGCGCAAGGACGTGCTGGTCGATCTGTCCGATGCCGAGGCCCGCAGCATGCACATCCCGCCCTGGACGGCGGAAATCTATATGGACGACCTGATGCGGGTCACCGAGAATTTGTCGGAACCGTATCTGGCCGACCTGCTGGTCAACCGCTCGCGCGCGACCGTGGTGTGGATGCGCGAGAAGGGCGTGCGCTGGATTCCGATGCTGAAGCGCCAGTCGTATCTGGTGAACGGCATCAACGAGTTCTTCGGCGGCATGGCGGTGGAAGCGGTCGGCGGCGGCTGGGGCCTGGTGGATTTCCTGTTCAAGTCGGCCGAGCGCCACGGCATCGTGGTCCGCTACAACACCGGTCTGCGCCGGTTGATCCAGAACCGCAAGGGCGACGTTACCGGCGTCACGGCGTTCGGCCCGGATGGCTACGAGGACATCCAGACCAGGTCCGTGGTGCTGGCGTGCGGCGGGTTCGAGGCGGATCCAGAAATGCGGGTGCGCTACTACGGCCCCGGCTGGGAGTTGGCGAAGGTGCGCGGCACGCGGCACAATACCGGCGAGGGCATCAAGGCGGCGCTGGAGATCGGCGCCGCGGCGTTTGGCGGCTGGTCCACCTGCCATGCGGTGCAGTGGGACATCAGCTCCCCGCCGTTCGGCGACCGCGTGGTGCTGGACAACTACCAGAAGCATTCCTACCCGATCGGCATGATCGTCAACGCCAACGGCGAGCGCTTCGTCGATGAGGGCGCAGATTTCCGCAACCACACCTACGCCAAATACGGCCGCGAGGTGATGAAGCAGCCGCAGCGCATGGCGGTGCAGATCTTCGACAAGAAGACCATCGACATGGTGCGCGACGAGTACCGCATCCGCCAGGTGACCAAGGCGCAGGCCGACACGATCGAGGAACTGGCGCGGAAGCTGGAGATCAGCGTTGAGGGTTTGGTGCGCACGGTGCAGCAATTCAATGCCGCGTGCCAGCCGGGCGCGTATAATCCGTCGATCCTCGACGGCAAGTGCACCGCGGGCATCACGCCGCCCAAGTCGAACTGGGCGCTGCCGATCGACGAGCCGCCGTATCACGGCTTCGTCGTGACCTGCGGCATCACATTCAGCTTCGGCGGGCTGAAGATCACCACCGATGGCGAAGTGGAGGACACCACTGGCCGGGTGATTCCGGGGCTGTTCGCGGCGGGCGAGCTGGTGGGCGGGATTTTCTACCAGAACTACCTGGGTGGCGCGGGACTGGCGTCCGGCTCGGTGTTCGGGCGGCTGGCGGGAAGTTCGGCCGGACGTTACGGCACGCAGTAAGCGGCTCCCCACCACTCTCCGATCGGAGCGGGCCCGGCCTGGCCGGAAGCGCAGGGGACAGAGTTGGTACTGGAGGCGGCGACGATCGGCGCCCTACTATGCCTGCTGGCCGAGCAGTGGCCGGACGAGGGCAGTGATCGCTCGACGCCATGCGTCCTTCTTCCGCTCGGTGACCTGCGCAACGGCCATCACCAGCAGGAAGGTACCGCCGAACACCAGCAACCGGTTGCGCCATGACGGTATCGGCCATGGAGAAATGGCCGCCAGAAAATGCGCGATGGGCGCGTGGAACAGGTAAAGGGTGAAGGTGGCCCCGGCGAACCAGCGAATCGGCGGCACTAGCCAGCCAAGCCGGATGCGGCAGGTCGGGGCGAAGCTGCTGAAGCCAATCAGGTGCGCCGCGAACAGTACCCCGACGACGTAAGCGTTGATCAGGTCGGGTCGGTAAAGCCTGGGCAAGTAGGTGTTCCTGATGAACAATTCGTAGGCCAGGAGCAGGGCGACACTGCCGAAGCAGAGGATTGCGCCTGATGCGGGGCCGGGAATTCGCTCAGCCGCGAGCCGCTGGCAGCCCACGCCGAGCAACCAAAGGGGAGCCGCGAGGACTATTTTCGGTCCAGCAACAATGCAGATTGCTGCCAGAAGCAGCGGCGACCAGCGGCGCGGTGCGAACAGCGCCAAGCCGAACATGACATAGTACCAGATTTCATAGTCGAGAGACCAGTATAGCAGGCAGGATCCAGGAACGATATCACGATTCCATAATTCTCCAGTGAAGAATGCGCTGCTGGCGAACTGTCCCAGCCGGCCTGTGGCAACGTAGCCCCAGGTTATGTTGTACGCGCCAGGCGCAATTGTACGTCCGACCGTGTCCAATGCGAACGTTACGATTAGAGCAGGCAGTGCAACAGAATAAACCCGGGCTGCACGATTGATGGCGTAGATGCTCGCCGCGCTCTCGTTCCGTTGGGTCACGTAGCTGATCACAAATCCCGACAAAACGAAGAAGACGACGACCGCACTCGTCATGTAGGGGCCGAACTGCCAGAACAGGCCACCGGTCAGGTGCATACCCGAGACATGGCCAAGGAATACAATCAGAGCCGCCGTGAATCTAATCACATCGAGGTAGACCGAAGTCGCGCGGTTCATGATGACGCCTACGGAACGATAGTGACCGTCTTATCACCTGCCGGGCCGGCCCGCGTCAACCACGTCATTATCGGCGCGGCATCCGGTTCCGCGCTACGCCTCCGGCCGGAATCCCATGATGCGATCGAAACGGTCGCAATAGGCCGGCCACACCTCGGGATTCAGCAACCGCGGCGGCCGCTTGCCGTCCAGAATCCCCAGCAATTGCTCGGCCGCGATGCGCGCGATGTTGTGCCGCGACTGCCGGGTGATGCCGGCGATGTGCGGACTGACCAGCACGTTGTCGAACGCCAGCAGCGGGTGATCGGTCGCCGGCGGCTCGTCCTCCCAGACGTCCAGACCGGCTCCGGCGATCTGCTTCGCGTGCAACGCGTCGGCCAACGCCAGCTCGTCGTGGATGCCGCCGCGCGCGGTGGTGATGAAATAGGCGTGCGGCTGCATCAGCGCGTATTCGCGCGCACCGACCATGCCGCGCGTCTCCGTGGTGTGCGGGCAGTTGACCGACACGTAATCCGCCTGGCGCAGCAGGTCGTCCAGCACTGCCAGCTTTTCGGCGCCACGCGCGGCGGCCTGTGCCTCGGTCAGATAGGGATCGTAGGCCAGCACCCGCATCTGGAACAGTCCGCGGCACAGTTCCGCCACGCGGGAGCCGACATTGCCGAGGCCGATGATGCCGATCGTCCGCCCCACCACGTCATCGCCCATAAATTCGCGCCGCGGGAGTTGCTCGCCGCTGCGCATGGAATGATCGGCCAGCATCAGGCGTTTCGACAGCGACAGCATCATGGCCATGACATGCTCGGCCACGCCCTCCTTGTTGCCGCCGGCCTGGTTCACCGCCGCCACGCCCGCGCGGGTGCAGTCTTCCAGGTTCACCGTGTCGTAGCCGGCGCCCGTGGTGGACAGCATCACCACGTTCGGCATGCGCGCCAGCAACGCCGTGGTCCCGTGGAACTTGCGTGCCAGCTCCTGACGCGCGGAGCTGATCTGGTAGGCGTGGGCGCGCGCCAGTATCGGCTCAACATCGTCGTCCGGAGTGTCGTTCACCAGTTTATCCACCTGGATATCCGGCCGCTGGCCGAGCAGTTCCAGGAAGATCGGAGCGGAGACGTGGTTGACGTAGAAGACGCGCTTGATGTTGGGGGTCATGGCAAGTCTTTCCGATGCGTTTGGATCACCGTAAGGACGCGGTGTTTTCCCGGCAAGACAGTGCCCCTGTCATTGTGGGAAGCACGGCGACGCTGCAATCCACCGCGGCAGATTGGTTTGCCACCACCCTTCTCGCATTCACCGAGCCACCGCTTGACCCTCGCCGTCTGCTCTGCGACGCTTTCCGCGGAAATCCAGGTGCAGCATGAAATTCGGCATCTTTTACGAACATCAGCTTCCCCGCCCGTGGACCGCGACGAGCGAATACGACCTGTTCCAGCAATCCCTGGCACAGATCGAACTCGCCGACCGGCTCGGCTACGATTATGTTTGGGAAGTGGAGCACCATTTCCTCGAAGAGTACTCGCATTCTTCCGCGCCCGAAGTCTTCCTGGCGGCGGCGACGCAGCGCACGCAGCGGATCCGGCTGGGCCATGGCATCGTGCAGCTTACCACCAACCAGCCGCATCGCGTGGCGGAACGCGTCGCCACGCTCGATCTGCTGTCCGGCGGCCGGGTGGATTTCGGCATGGGCGAGGGCGCCGGCCCGGCGGAATTGCACCCGTTCGGCGTGCGCGTGCGTGACAAGCGCGAGCGGTGGGAGGAGGCGGTGCGCGCCATCATCCCGATGTTCACCCGCGAGTCCTGGGAGTTCCACGGTCAGTACTACGATTTTCCGGCGCGCAACGTCGTGCCGAAGCCGTTCCAGAAGCCGCATCCGCCGCTCTGGGTGGCATGCTCCAACATCCGCACGATCGGCGACGCGGGACGCTGGGGCATGGGCGCGCTGGGCTTCAGCTTCGTCTCGCCCGACGCGGCGCGCGCCTGGGTGCATCGCTACTACAACACCCTGCTGCACCATCCGCGGCCCTTGGCGGAGTATGCGGCCAATCCCAACATCGCCATCGTCAACGGCTTCATGTGCGCCGCAACGGATGAAGCGGCGCTGGAGAAAGCCTCCGGCTGGACCTTTTTCATCTTTGCCCTGTCGCATTATGGCCGGAAGGGCATCGATGCGCCGGGCGCCGGCGATCTGTGGCGCGACTACCAAGCCTGGCGGCAGACGGAACAGGCGCGGCAGGCGCTGCGCAACGGGCTGATCGGCTCACCAGAAACCATCCGCGGGCGGCTGCGCCTGTTCGAGGCCGCGCATGTCGATCAGGTCATCCTGTTGAATCAGGCCGGCAAGACGACGCACGAAGACATCTGCGCCAGCCTGGACCTGTTCGCGCGCGAGGTGATGCCGGAATTTCAGGCCCGTCAACCGGCGCAGGACGCGTGGAAGCAGGACGTGCTGGCCGGCCGCATCGCGCTGGAGGAACTCGACACCGACCCGTACGACCTGTACTCGCATCAGAACGAAGACATCGTGCGCCTGACGCCGGGGCAATTGAAGCAGCGCATGGCAGAGAAGGAACGCATGACCGCGAGTGGGTGAAGCAACGCGTGGCGAGGGGCGGAAACATGCGGCAGATGGTGATGGTGGGTTTTTTGCAGGCGCAGAACTGCACCAACCTGGTGAGCTCCTGGCGGCATCCGGAATCGCGCGACGACACCACCTCGGCCGACTACTACCAGACCATCGGCCGCGTGCTGGAGGCGGGAAAATTCCACGTCGGCTTCTTCGACGATCGCCTGGCGATGCCGGACCGCTACGGCAACGACCACCGCCACACGGTGGAGCATGGCATACGCTGCGTGAAGCTCGATCCGGTCACCGTGCTCACCGTCATGGGCATGGCAACCTCGCGGCTTGGCCTGGGGGCGACGTGTTCCACCACGTATTTCGAGCCGTTCCATGTCGCGCGGGTGTTCGCCACGCTCGATTTGATGACCGGCGGGCGCGCCGCATGGAACGTGGTAACGTCGATGAACGACGGCGAAGCGCTGAACATGGGCCTCGACCGGCATATGGAGCATGATTCGCGCTACGACCGGGCCGACGAATTCATGGACGTGGTCGTCGGGCACTGGAACTCCTGGGACGACGACGCGATCGTGCTGGACAAGCGGAGCGGGCGGTTCGCGGATCCAGACAAGGTGCGGCGGCTGGATCACGTGGGAAAATGGTTCCGCTCGCGCGGACCGTTTACCGTGCCGCGCTCGCCGCAGGGCCAGCCGGTGGTGATCCAGGCAGGACAGAGCGGGCGCGGCAAGCAGTTTGCCGCCCGCTGGGGCGAGCTGGTCTTCGTCACCACGCACACCAGCATGGAACACGGCAAACAGGTCTATCGCGAGATGAAGGATGATATTGCGCGCGAGGGCCGCAATCCGGACCACGTGGCGATCACGCCCTCGACCTATGTCGTCGCCGCCGCGACCCGCGCGGAAGCCGAGGACAAGATGGCGCTGATCGACAAGCTGGCCACCGACGAAGACGCGCTGTCGCTGCTGTCGGAGGCGATGAATTTCGATTTCGCCAGCAAGGGACTGGACGAACCATTCAGCGATGAGGAGCTGGCCGGCATCTCCGGCACGCAGTCGATGCGCGACCGCGTCTTGCGCGCCAGCGGCATAAGCAACCCGACGCCGCGCGACTTCGTGCGCTACAGCAGCCGCGCGCGGCCGAACCAGCCGATCGTCGGCGGCCCCAAGGAGGTGGCGGACGGGCTGGAGGAGCGCTTCACCGCGCCGGTCGCCGACGGCTTCGTGCTGGCCGCGACGCACGTGCCAGGCACCTATGTCGATTTCGTGCAATGGGTGGTGCCGGAATTGCAGCGGCGTGGACTGTACCACAAGGACTACACAAGCGCGACGCTGCGGGAGAACTTGGGAATTCCAATCCCGCGCGCGATTAGTCAAGCCCGGGCATGACCCGTGATGGAGAAAGCCATGATCTATGAGCTCCGTACCTACACGTTCCACGCCGGCAAGCTGCCCGCCTATCTGGAGCTGCAGGAAAAGGTCGGCCGCCCGGTGCGCGGCGACGACTACGGCAAGTGCCACGGCTACTGGACCGCCGAGTTCGGCCAGCTCAACCAGGTCTGGCACCTGTGGAGCTATGCCAGCCTGGACGATCGCGCGAAGCAGCGCGACGCGTTGGCGCAGAACAAGCGCTGGACGACCGAATACGTGCCGAACGTGCGCCCGCTGCTGATGCGCCAGGACATTCGCTTCCTCAACCCGGTGAAGGCCATCACGCCGCCGAAGGCGCAAGGCGGCATCTATGAACTGCGCATCTATCGCATGCATCCCGGCGCCGCCGGCGGCTGGGCGCAGTCGTTCCGCGACATCCTGCCGGTGCGCGAGAAATACTCGCAGAACGTCGGCATCTGGACCGGCGAGGCGCCGCAGCCGAACGAAGTGGTGCATATGTGGAATTATCCCGACCTGAACGCCCGCATGTCCATGCGCGCGGCGGCGTTCAAGGATTCCGACTGGCTGGCCTTCGTCGCCACCGGCGCCGGCGCGATCGTGGAAATGCATTCCACTCTGCTGTTGCCTGCCGTCTTCTCGCCGATGAAGTAGCATGAAGCTCGGCCTGTCGATCGGCTACTCCGGGGCGCATGTCAACGTGCCGGTGGCGCTGGTGCAGCGCGCCGAACAACTCGGCTACGATTCGGTGTGGACCGCCGAAGCGTACGGCTCGGATGCGGTGACGCCGCTGGCCTATCTGGCGGCGGTGACCAAACGCATCAGGCTCGGCACCGGCATCATGCAGTTGGCCGCGCGTTCGGCGGCCAACGCGGCGATGTGCGCCGGCACGGTGGACGCACTGGCCGGCGGCGGGCGCTTCATCGCCGGTCTCGGCGTGTCCGGGCCGCAGATCGTCGAGGGCTGGTATGGCGAGCCATGGGGCCGGCCATATTACCGGCTGCGCGATTACGTCGCCATCATGCGCAAGATTTTCCGGCGCGAGGCGCCGGTGACGCATGCCGGCCGCGAGATCAGCCTGCCGTACACTGGCGAGGGTGCGCTCGGCGTCGGCAAGCCGTTGAAGTCGATCCTGCACATGAACCCCAGCATTCCCATCTATTTGGCGACCGGCAACGAAAGCACCGTGAAGCTGACGGCGGAGATCGCCGACGGCTGGCTGCCCAACGGGTTCGTGCCCGGCTCGCTGCCGGAATACCTGCCGTGGCTGGAAGCAGGCTTCCGTCGCGCCGGCAACGGCAAGGCTCTGGCCGATTTCGACATCCAGACCGCGGTGCACGTGCGGGTGAGCGACGACGTGAGTGAGGCGCTCGCTGCGCTGAAGCCGGAGGTGGCGTTGTATGTCGGCGGCATGGGCCACCGCGACAAGAATTTCCACAAGGACATGATGGTGCGGCGCGGCTTCGGCGACGCGGCGGAGCGCGTGCAGGAACTCTACCTCGCCGGCCACAAGGACGCGGCCGCGGCGGCTGTGCCGGACGACTGGGTGGACCTGAAATCGCTGGTCGGGCCTCCGGCGCGCATCCGGCAACGCTACCACGCGTGGGAGGAATCCGGCGCCACCGGACTGACTGTTCGGGCCCGCGATCCAGCCGCGATCGACATCATGGCCGAAGCGGCTCGACTCAATCGCTGAACCGAAGGGGGAGGAAAAATGCGCTTCAAGGACAAGGCGGCACTGATCACCGCATGCGGCAGCGGCATCGGCCGCGCCACCGCCGACATCATGGCGAACGAAGGCGCGTTTATCATCGGGGTGGACAACGACCAGCGCCGGCTCGACATGGCGGTGGAGGCGCTGAACATGACCGGCGGCCGCGCCATCGGCCACTGCATCGATGCGCTGAACGCGCAGGAGGTGGATGCGGTCGTCGAGGAGACGGCGAAGCATTACGGCATCGACATCCTGGTCAACGCGGTCGGCGGCAGCACGATCATCGCGAAGCCGGCGGCCACGGTGGATGAGCTGTCGCTGGACGACTGGCAGCGCGTGATCGCGTTCAACCTCCAGGGTACGTTCCTGTTCTGCCATACCGTCGTGCCGGTGATGAAACGACAGCAATCGGGGAAGATCGTCAATTTGGCCTCGATCGCCGGGCGCGGGCTGTCGCAGACGTCGTCCAGCGCGTACAGCGCGGCGAAGGGCGGCATCATCGCGTTCACCCGCAAGCTGTCGTTCGAGCTCGGGCCGTTCGGTATCAACGTCAACGCGATCGCGCCCAGCCTGACGCTGACCGAGCGCATCCGACCGCACTGGAACCAGCGCCCGCCGGACGCCCAGGCGGCGGAGATCGCGCGCACGCCACTGCGGCGCGTTGCAGAGGCGGCGGACCAGGCGAAGGTGATCTGCTTCCTCGCCTCGTCGGACGCCGATTTCGTTACGGGGTTGACGATCGACGTGACCGGGGGGCTGTAGGGTGGCGACGGAGCGGGGCGATACTCGCTCCGGGACCCTGGAGGTAATATCATGGCAATGCTGGCGTTCCTGCTGCGTTCTGAATGATCCTAGTGCCGCACGCCGAAAGTGGCGACTCCATAGCGGGGGGAGTGAGTCCAGATTGCCACGGTTGGGGAGAAATTGAGTCCCTTTGGCCCGGAGTGCCCGATTGGGGGAGTCAAAAGTACCGCGGAGGTGGGATGGCGAATCGCCTGTTCGTCCCTCGATTCGCTGAGGTCCCGATGCCGCGTCTGTCTGCTGAAACTATTATGGTGAGTGCCCCGCGAGAGCAGGTTCTGACCCGCCTTGTCCGAGACGGGGCGACATCTATTCGCTCAGGACACGCACGAAGGGCCCGGAACAGCTTACTCCCGGACCCTATGGAACCGGCTCCAAGCCAGAAGTGCCGAGCCTAAATGACCAACCCGGATGTATCAAAGTCGTTGACACGTTCCGGCACGCCATTTTCAGCCGTGGCCGCGGCCACCGGCTGACTTTGCGGAAATACTCGCGTTCCCGAATACCGGTCGGCCGCAAGCCGGGACTCTCCCTTGCTCCGCACCTGGTTGTACCGGGGCGGGTGCGTTTTGTGGGGCGGCAGAGGTCTGCCGTGGCTCCCCCCCCCCGGACCGATGGTGCGGACCGGGGGGTGGAGGTCGTGCAATTAGAACAGGAGGCCGGCTTCGATCAGGAAGGTGGCCTGGTTACGCCCCTTGAAATCCGAATTGTAGCCCGACGGAACCCCGGTATTGCTGATTTGGGTCAGGTGCAGCAAGCCGACGTCGCCGCGCAGGAACAGGTACTTGCCCTGCCAGGTCGGTGTGATCGAAATGCCGTAACCTTGTGCCCCGGGATTGAGGAACCAGGCATCCGCGCCGTTCGACGTGAAATACTGCACCCAGCCGCCCAGCGAGTAGGGCGACGTGCCGAACTGGTAGTTGGCGAACACCCCGATACCGAGGTTGCTGGAGAAGTCCGTGAGACCTACGGACGGCGTCTTCTTCGCCCAGACATATTGCACCTCGGGCACGATGTTCAGGTTGCCCGCGGTGAAGCTGTAGTAGCCGCCGATTATCGAGGAGTTGGCGAACGGAGCGGCGCTGGTCGGTCCGGAGCCAACGAAGGACGAGTTGTAGGCCGTCGTGGCCGAACCATAGAAATGGGCGCCGGCCCCAGTGGTACCAAGGTTGGTCGAGCCGAACAGGGTCAGCACGTTGTTACTGTTGAACGTATAGGTCGCCGACAGTTGCAGGTAATTCCACAACTGAGTGTCGAACCCGTCGCCGAAGGTGATGGTGCCCGACACCGGCCCGACGGTGCCGGTCGCGCTGACGCCGGTGCTTTGGGAGTTCTCCACCTCGAACATGTCGGTGGTGAGCACGTTGAAGTTGTTCCAGTCGATCCCCGATTCGTAGCCCTCGAGCGAAGCAAGGTGACCGGCGGAGATGCTGAAATTGGGCGATGGCGCCAAGGTGATGTAGCCGGCATAGAGTGGCCCAGTGGAGAAGGTCTGCACCGAAGTTGCGTTGGGCTTATATCCGAGCACGAAGTTGGCGGTTGATCCGAGCTCGATCGTGCCCTGAATCAGGCCGTCGGACTTCTGCACCTCGACCAGCCCGTTCATGAACTCGACGCCGACGCTCTTGCTGCTGTTGAGCAGGCCGTAGCTTCCCGCGGATCCGGTGCCGGTCTGCGCCCAGCCATAGCCGTCGGCGCCGCCGCTCAGTTGCAGGGTGCCGAGCGGGCCGCCGTCGATCTTGATCGCCGACGGTGGATTGAACGCATGTGCCGCCGGGATCGCAGCCACCGACACAGCCGACAACGCGGTGCCGACTCCCAGCACTGCGCGCAACATTCCTGACTTAAGCTTGGTCCCCTGAATCATATCGAGTCTCCTTCATTTTGTTTTTGGCACAACCGGGGCCAGTCAGGGCCTCGGGTAAAGCGGAGCACCCGATCCCGGACGCCCCGTTCCGATGCCGATCAGAAGATCTGCTCGCCGTGCAGCACGAGATCGAGGCCCTCGCGTTCCTCCTCCTCGTTGACGCGCAGTCCGACCAGCGCCTTGGTGACGTAGAGCAGGATCAGCGTGCCGACGCCGCTGTAGAGCAGGGTGGCGGCGACGCCCTGGCACTGGATCCAAAGCTGGTGCAGGCCGCCCGGGCTGCCGTCCGGACTGGCGTCGGTTGCCGACAGCGGCCCGTAGGAGAACACCCCGGTCAGCAAGGCGCCGACGATGCCGCCCGTGCAGTGCACGCCGAACACGTCCAAGCTGTCGTCATAGCCGAACATGTGTTTTACGTAGGTGGCGCACCAGAAGCAGATCACGCCGGCGGCGGCACCGATGATGATGGAGGCGCCCGGCAGCACGAAGCCTGACGCCGGGGTGATCGCCACCAATCCCGCGACCGCGCCGGAAACGCAGCCCAGCACGGAGGGTTTGCCCTTGACCATCCACTCGGCGAACATCCAGGCCAACGCCGCCGCAGCGGTGGCGATCTGCGTCACCGCCATCGCCATGCCGGCGCGGCCGTTGGAACCGACCGCGGAACCGGCGTTGAACCCGAACCAGCCGACCCACAGCAGCGAGGCACCGATTACCGTATAGGCCAGGTTGTACGGCGCCATGTTGTCGGTGCCGTAGCCGACCCGCTTGCCCAGCACGATCGCGGTCACCAGACCGGCGATGCCGGCATTGATGTGCACCACGGTGCCGCCGGCGAAGTCGAGCTGGCCGTTGATCGCGCCCCAGCCGGTCGGTGCCCACATCCAGTGCGCCACCGGCGCGTAGATCAGCAGCGACCACAGCGTCATGAAGATGCACAGCGCGGAGAACTTCATGCGGTCGGCGAAGGCGCCGACGATCAGCGCCGGGGTGATGATCGCGAAGGTCATCTGGAACATCATGTAAACGGTCTCGGGGATCGTCTGCGGCGACGCGCCGGGGGTGCCGGCGCCGAGGATGAACCCGGTATCCACGCCCTTGCTGATGTGGTCCCAGATGCCGCTGAGCATGAAGCGCGACAGGTCGCCGACATACGGCGCGAGAGCGCCGGTGCCATTGGTGAACGCCAGGCTGTAGCCGGCAACGGTCCAGACGATGGTGACGATGCAGGTGATGGCGAAGCACTGCATCAGCATGGCGAGGAGGTTCTTCTTGCGCACCATCCCGCCATAGAACAGTGCCAGGCCCGGCACGGTCATCATCAGCACCAGTGCGGTGCTGCAGAGCATCCAGGCGGTGTCGCCGGTATCGACCGCGGGAACCTTCATGAGCGCAGGGGCATCGGCGGCAAACGCGGGTACTGCCCCCACAAGGACTGGCAGCAGCATGGTCAGTCCCCAGCGGAGGCGGGATCGCATAATCATGCTTGTTTCCTTGATTTCCCGGTCACAGCGCGGCCGCATCCGTCTCGCCGGTGCGAATCCGCATGGCGCGCTCGATATCGAGCACGAAAATCTTGCCGTCGCCGATCTTCCCGGTATGTGCCGACTTGGCGATTGCCTCGATCACCTGGTCGGCGAGATCGGCGGGAACCACGACCTCGATCTTCACCTTGGGCAGGAAGCTCACGTGATATTCCGCGCCACGGTAGATTTCGGTCTGGCCCTTTTGCCGGCCAAAGCCCTTCACCTCGGTGACCGTGAGGCCCTGCACACCAAGTGGCGTCAGCGCCTCGCGTACGTCGTCCAGCTTGAACGGCTTGATAATGGCCACGATGAGTTTCATGTCGCGCCGTCCTCCGGGTTGCTATCGGGTAACGTCCGGTCCTGCATTTCCGTGCCCCTGTCCTGGCTCTCTCCATACCGGCGCACTGGATTACCGGCCGATCGTGGAGGAGGTAGAATCAACAATCGTGCCAACGCTGAAACTGGCGGAGTTGTCAGGGATTTGCCGGCGGACCTTGCGACGGTGCCGCATCATTGCCTATCGATTGGGCAATGTGCCCGAACTGCCCTCACGTCTCCGATTGGCGCTCACCTTTGCTGCGGGAACGGCGAGGGTGAGAAGGTGCCGCGGGGCGGCACTCGGTGCTTGTTTCGGGGCGACCCGATCACGCGCACCGGCGCTTCGGGCCGGCCTCTCCCGCACCCGGCGCAAGCGAGGGCTTGTTGAACGCAAAACGCCCCGCCGTCGTGCGACGGCGGGGCGCTGGAACGCGCGATCGAGCGGTGTCGGGTATCAGACCGAGTAGTACATCTCGAACTCGACCGGGTGCGGGGTGTGTTCGAAGCGATACACCTCGGTCCATTTCAGCTCGAGATAACTCTCGATCTGGTCCTGGCTGAACACGTCGCCGGCGAGCAGAAACTCGTGGTCGGCTTCGAGCGCGCCGATGGCTTCGCGCAGGCTGCCGCAGACCGTGGGGATGCCCTTCAGCTCTTCGGGGGGCAGGTCGTACAGGTCCTTGTCCATCGGATCGCCCGGATGGATCTTGTTGCGGATGCCGTCCAGACCGGCCATCAGCATCGCGGCGAACGCCAGGTACGGATTGGCGCCCGGATCGGGGAACCGCACCTCCACGCGCTTGGCCTTCGGGTTGGTCGCGTAGGGGATACGGCAGGACGCCGAGCGGTTGCGTGCCGAATAGGCCAGCAGCACCGGCGCCTCGAACCCGGGGATCAGCCGCTTGTAGCTGTTGGTCAGCGGGTTCGTGAAGGCGTTCAGCGCCTTGGCGTGCTTGATGATGCCGCCAATGTAATACAGGCACGATTCCGACAGGTCGGCATAACTGTTGCCGGCGAACAGCGGCTTGCCGCCCTTCCAGATCGACTGGTGCACGTGCATGCCGGAGCCGTTGTCGCCGTAGATCGGCTTCGGCATGAAGGTCGCGGTCTTGCCGTAGCTGTGCGCCACGTTGTGGATGCAGTATTTGTAGATCTGCAGGCTGTCGGCCATCTTCACCAGCGGGC
This sequence comes from Acetobacteraceae bacterium, assembly GCA_035535035.1. Classification (GTDB taxonomy): domain Bacteria; phylum Pseudomonadota; class Alphaproteobacteria; order Acetobacterales; family Acetobacteraceae; genus JASHVB01. The sequence goes on along the minus strand of DATLQW010000016.1, from coordinate 3,593 downwards.
CGAACTTCATGCCCAGCTCGTGCTGGCTCTGCGCCACCTCGTGGTGGTGCTTTTCGACGATCACGCCCATCTCGGCCATGGTGGACAGCATCTCAGCGCGCAGGTCGCTTTCGCTATCGACCGGCGGCACCGGGAAATAGCCGCCCTTGATTGCCGGGCGGTGGCCCATATTGCCTTCCGGATAGTCCTTCAGGCTGGACTGCGGGCCTTCCTGGCTGTCGATCTGGTAGATGCCGTAATTGCCGCCGGTGCCGTATTTCACGCTGTCGAACACGAAGAACTCGGCCTCAGGGCCGAAGAACGCGGTGTCGCCGATGCCGGTGGACTTCAGGTAGGCCTCGGCCTTCTTCGCAGTGGAGCGCGGATCGCGGTTGTAGCCCTGGCCGGTGGACGGCTCTACGATGTCGCACACGATGATCAGGCTGGGCTTCGCGGAGAACGGATCCATCACCGCGGTTTCGGGGTCCAGCATCAGGATCATGTCGGACTCGTTGATCGCCTTCCAGCCGGCGATCGAGGAGCCGTCGAACATGATGCCGTCACGAAACACGTCCTCGTCGATTGTGGAGACGTGCTGGGCGGTGTGCTGCCACTTGCCGCGTGGATCGGTGAAGCGGAGGTCCACGTATTCCACGGAATGCTCAGTGAGCATCTCCAGCACCTTTGCCACGCCGGAACTGGCGCCGCCTGCGGGCTTTCTAGCCATGCCTGTTTTCCCCGTCCTTTGTTCAGATCGCCGCCATGGGCTCCCGCCGCTATGCGCAGCGGGAAGCGGCTGGGTGGATGGACCCGCACCACGCGGGTCCCTGTGGGCCGGCCCTCTACTCGTTCCCGCTGCCGGCCGGAAGCGGATTTTGCGTCGTGCGGCTGCTTATATCGCGTCCTCGCCGCGTTCGCCGGTACGAATGCGGATCACCTCCTCCACCGAGGAGATGAAGATCTTGCCGTCGCCGATGCGCCCGGTGCGGGCGGCGGCCATGATCGCCTCCACCGCACGCTCCACCACGCCATCCTCGCAGATCACCTCGATCTTCACCTTGGGCAGGAAGTCCACGACATACTCGGCCCCGCGGTACAACTCGGTGTGACCCTTCTGGCGGCCGAATCCCTTGGCTTCCAGGACGGTGATTCCTTGCAGCCCGACCTCGTGCAGCGCCTCCTTCACCTCATCCAGTTTGAACGGCTTGATGACGGCCTCGATCTTCTTCATAGCGTTAACCCCCGGGCGCACCGGGCCCCCTTGCCTGCAAGGCTGCTCGGCTTCGTCTCTCGCGCACGGCAGCGACGCAGGGTTGCATGCGCCGTGCCAAGCTTCAATCCGGCATGAACGGCGGGGTTGCCCGGACGCCAGGCAGGAGCCGCCTGAGTGATCCGGCGGCAATGTGCCCACCGAATGGGCAACGTTTGGAGACGTGGGGGCGCCCCGGCCGGCGTGCCGCCGGTGTCGCGCGCCGGCGGTTGAAGGCCCGTTCGCGCCCGCCCATACTGCCGCGTCCCAAGGGGTTGCCCGAGTGCGCCCTCGCATGGGGCAATCCGCGCGAGGAGGCTCCGTCAAGGTGAAGCCCACCAATTCCCTGCTGGCCGGCATCGGTACGACGATCTTCACCGTGATGTCGGCGCTCGCGACCGAGCACAAGTCGATCAACCTCGGCCAGGGCTTCCCCGACACCGACGGCCCGGAGGACGTGGTGCGGGCCGCCGCCGACGCGCTATGGGACGGCCGCAACCAGTACCCGCCGATGCCGGGCGTGCCGGAACTGCGCCAGGCGGTCGCCTTGGCGAATCAGCGCTTCTACCGCCTGGACGTGGACTGGGCGAGCGAGGTCGTGGTGACCTCCGGCGCCACCGAGGCGATCACCGCCTGCCTGATGGCGGTGCTGAACCCGGGCGACGAGGTGGTGCTGATCGAGCCGCTCTACGACACGTATTTGCCCGTGGTGCGCATGCTGGGCGCGATCCCCCGCCTGGTGCGGCTGGAGCCGCCGGACTGGGCGCTGCCGCGTGCCGCGCTGGCCGACGCGTTCGGGCCGGCCACCAAGGCGATCCTGCTGAACTCGCCGATGAACCCGTGCGGCAAGGTGTTTTCCGCCGACGAACTGGGCTTCGTCGCCGAGCTGGTGCTGCGGCACGACGCCTATGCGATTTGCGACGAGGTGTATGAGCACCTCACTTTCGACGGGGCGCGCCATGTGCCCCTGATGACGCGGCCGGGGATGCGCGAGCGCTGCATGCGGATCGGCAGCGCCGGCAAGACATTCTCGCTGACCGGCTGGAAGGTGGGCTACGTGACCGCGCCGGCGGCGCTGGCGGCGAATGTCGCGAAGGCGCACCAGAACCTGACCTTCACTACCGCGCCCAACCTGCAACGCGCGGTGGCGGTGGGGTTAGGCAAGGACGACGCGTATTTCGCCGGGCTGTCGGGCGCGCTGCAGGCGAAGCGGGACCGGCTGGCCGAGGGGCTGGCGGCGCTGGGTCTGGGCGTGCTGCCGACGCACGGCAGCTACTTCATCACGACGGACTTTCGTCCGCTGGGCTTCAACGGCGACGACGTGGCGTTCTGCAAGCACATCACCGAGCATGCGGGGGTGACGGCGATCCCGGTCTCGGCGTTCTATGACGCTCCGGATGCGCCGAGCCATTACGCGCGGTTCGCGTTCTGCAAGCGGATGGAAGTGCTGGACGAGGCAGTGGCGCGGCTGCGGCGGCATTTCCGGGCTGGGTGAGGGGTGATCGCCGATGCTGCCGCTGCGCGGACCCGGATGGAGCGATCGCACACTGCCTCCGGGCGGCTCTGGCGATCAGGCAGGAATAAATGGGTTGCACGCAAGAACGCCCACGGAGATACAGACGAAGCCTGATGTTGCTTCGATACGCGCCCGCGACTGTCGAACCGACCCGCGTCATGTGAGTCATAAGACCGGCAGTCGCCCAATTGCCGCTGATCGGCAGCCTTAACCGCCGCGGAGAGTGATCTCACGGGCGATGCCGTATTTGACGATCCTGTCCCTCAGCGTCTTGACCGCCCGCTTGTTGTATTGCTGTCCCACCGCATACCCGCGGTGCTTCAGGCATGCGTCAACCAGCGGATTGTCGGGATCATGCAGAAGCACGTAAAAGACCTCATTCGTGCTCGGGATGTACACCTGCGCCTGGGGATAATCCACGCTGAAATTGGCGATCACGATCCGAAGCTGATGCGGGTAGTCTGCTCCGGCGAGCTTGTTGAACGACGTCAACTCGTTCGTCATCGTTGTCTCAACCTCCTTCAGCATCCGCTCCTTCGGCGGCGTCCCCTCGGTAAAGTGTGGGGTGCAATCCGCCGGCACACGAAACCGAACCGCTTCAAACCTGCCGCCAAAGACCTGGCTTCTCTTGTCTTCGAGGTCGGGGTTTTTCCGCACGATGTCCAGGTTCTCGAGAGTGCCGAGTTCTCGGTTAGCTTCTGACGGCTGGTGACCGCTCATAGTCCTCGCGCCACGGTTCGATGCGCCGGTCGAGTTCCTCGAGCTGGCGCTCGGAGCAGGATTCCGGCACACAGCTTTCGAGCCAACCCAGCACGTGAGTTTCGATCAGCTCGCAAGCTACCCCCGGAT
>DATLQW010000015.1:0-22890 GCA_035535035.1 Acetobacteraceae bacterium | reverse complement strand
GCTCCCGGGCTCAGAACAATCCCAGCGCCTTCGTGCTGTAGCTGACCAGCAGGTTCTTGGTCTGCTGGTAGTGGTCCAGGATCAGCTTGTGGGTCTCGCGGCCGAAGCCGGACTGCTTGTAGCCGCCGAAGGCGGCATGGGCGGGATAGGCGTGGTAGCAGTTGGTCCAGACGCGCCCGGCCTGGATCTCGCGGCCGACCCGGTAGGTGTTGTTCACGTTGCGCGACCACACGCCCGCGCCGAGTCCGTAGATCGTGTCGTTGCCGATCTCGATCGCCTCCTCCAGGGTGCGGAACTTCGTCACCGACAGGACCGGGCCGAAAATCTCCTCCTGGAAGATGCGCATCTTGTTGTGGCCGACGAACACCGTGGGCTTGACGTAGAAGCCTTCGGCGAGCCGGCCGCCGAGCTGCGCGCGCTCGCCGCCGGTCATGCAGGTGGCGCCTTCCTGCTTGCCGATGTCGATATAGCTCAGGATCTTCTCCATCTGGCCGCGCGAGCACTGCGCGCCCATCTGCGTCGCCGGGTCGAGCGGGTCGCCGACCTTGATCCGCGCCACTCGCGCCACCGCCTTCTCCAGGAATTTGTCGAAGATGGACTCCTGCACCAGCGCGCGCGACGGGCAGGTGCAGACCTCGCCCTTGTTGAAGGCGAACAGGGCGAAGCCCTCCAGCGCCTTGTCGAGGAAATCGTCGTCCTGATCCATCACGTCGGCGAAGAAGATGTTGGGCGACTTGCCGCCCAGCTCCATCGTCTGCGGGATGATGGTCTCGGCGGCGTACTGCATGATCTGCCGGCCGGTGGTCGTCTCGCCGGTGAAGGAGATCTTGGCGATCCGCGGGCTGCGCGCGAGTGGCGCGCCGACCTCGGAGCCGTGGCCGAACACCACGTTGAGCACGCCCGGCGGCAGGATGTCGCCGATCAGGTCCATCAGCACCGCAAGGCTCATCGGCGTATCGGAGGCCGGCTTGATGACGACGCAATTGCCGGCCACGAGCGCCGGCGCCAGCTTCCATGCCGCCATCAGCAGCGGGAAGTTCCATGGGATGATCTGGCCGACGACACCCATCGGCTCGCGGAAATGATAAGCGACGGTATCATTGTCGATCTCGGCGATGGTGCCTTCCTCGGCGCGGATGCAGCCGGCGAAGTAGCGGAAGTGATCGGCCGCGAGCGGCACGTCCGCGTTCAGCGTCTCGCGGATCGGCTTGCCGTTGTCGCGGGTCTCGACATGGGCGAGCAGCTCGAGGTTGGCCTCGATCCGATCGGCGATCTTGTTCAGGAGACGCGCGCGCTCCGCCGGTGCGGTGCGACCCCAGCCGGCACGGGCAGCGTGCGCCGCATCGAGCGCGCGTTCCACGTCCTCCGCGTCCGACCGCGCGACCTCGCACAGGACGCTGCCATCGATCGGGCTCTTGTCGGTGAAGTAGCGCCCGCTCACCGGCGCCCGCCAGGTGCCGCCGATGAAATTGTCGTAGCGGGTACGAAGCTGGCTCGTCGCGGCCGTGGGCCGCTGCGGCTGGTCAAGCATGTCTCGCTCTTTTCTGTTGAGATTCATCCACCGGCGCCCGACACCGGCATGTGCCGGCGCGTGAGGCTGACGGGCAACATGCGCCTCGTCCCGCAGCCTGTGCATTGATCCAGGTCAACGCTGCGGGACCCGTCGGGGCGGCGATCGAACCTGGCGCCGGCGCCCCGTGACCGTCATGGCGCATCCATCGGCCGGGGCATCGCGGTCGCCCCGCAGCAACGATGCGCGGTGCAGCGCAGGTCATTCATATCGGTACCATAATGGTGACGGACAGGGACGCGTGACCCTGTGACGGGTTCCGTCAGGCGCGGCTGCGTGAGGGGAGGATCGGAGACGCGGTGGTTTCGGTTCGGCGCCCGGAGGGAACGGACCGGACAACGTCGAGCAATTCTCAGCCGCCGAGTACCGCAACCCCTGGCAGGGTTCTGCCTTCGAGCCACTCCAGGAACGCGCCGCCCGCGGTGGAGACGTAGCTGATCTGCCCAAGGACTGCGGCGTGGTGCAACGCGGATACGGTATCGCCGCCACCGGCGACGCTGTGCAACTGGCCTGCCCGGGTGGCGGCCGCGACCGCGTGCGCAACCGCGGTGGTGCCGGCGTCGAAGGGAGGCGTCTCGAATGCGCCAAGCGGGCCGTTCCATACCAGCGTCCTGAGGGTCGTGATCTGGGCCACCAGCGCAGAGACCGTGCGCGGTCCGATGTCCAGGATCATCGCATCCGGCGGGATCTCCTCGATCGGGAAGATACGCGTCTGTATTCCCGCCTTCAGTTCCGGTGCCGTCACGGCATCGCTCGGCAGCACCACCTTGCAGCCGGCGGCCGCAGCCCGTTGCAGAACCTCGCGGGCGATCGGATGGCACTCCGGTTCCTGCAGGGAACGGCCGACGTTCCGTCCCTGGGCGGCGAGGAACGTATTGGCCATCGCACCACCGATCATGAGCATATCCACCCGACCCACGAGATTGCCGAGCAGGGCGAGTTTGGTGGACACCTTCGCGCCACCGATGATCGCGGCGACGGGGTGCTGCGGCGCGGTCAGCACGGCGGCCAGCGCCTCCAGCTCGGCCTGCATCGCCCGTCCCGCATAGCTCGGCAGCAGATGGGCGATCCCTTCGGTGCTGGCATGGGCGCGATGGCTGACAGAGAATGCATCGTTGACGAAGATGTCACCCTGCCCGGCAAGCTGCTGGGCGAAGTCCGGGTCGTTCTTCTCCTCGCCGGGATGGAAGCGCGTGTTCTCGAGGACGGCCACATCGCCATCCGCGAGCGCCGCGATCGCCTGCTGCGCCGGCGGGCCGATGCAGTCCGCGGCAAAGCGCACGGGGCGCCCGAGCGCGACGCCCAGCGCTGCCGCCACCGGTGCCAGCGACATCGACGGCACGGGTTTCCCCTTCGGCCGGTCGAAATGGCTCAGCACGATCACCCGGGCCCCTTTCCCCGACAGTTCGCGGATCATCGGCAGGAGCCGCTCGATGCGTGTGAGGTCCGCGATCCTGCCGTCGTGCACCGGCACATTGAGGTCGGCGCGCAGCAGCACGCGCCTGCCCGCGACCGCTACCCCGTCGAGTGTCCGCAATGCCATGGCCCGCGCCTCACAACCGACCGAGCAGGGCAGCGGTATCCACCATGCGGTTGGAAAAGCCCCATTCGTTGTCGTACCAGGCCATGACGCGATACAGCGCGCCGTCCACCACCGCCGTCTGCGACGCATCGAAGGTGGAGGAGACGGCGGTATGATTGAAGTCGGAGCTGACCAACGGCTCGGTGTTGTAGGCGAGAATACCGTGCAGCGCGCCCTCGCTGGCCGCTTTCATCGCCGCGTTGATCCCCTCCCTCGTGGTCTGGCGTTGCAGCACCACGTCGAGCGAGATCAACGAGACGTTCGGGGTCGGCACGCGGATGGCGGTGCCGTCCAGCTTGCCTTTCAGGTCGGGCAACACGAGACCCACCGACCGGGCGGCGCCGGTGGTCGTCGGAATGATATTGGCCGCCGCTGCGCGGGCACGATGCGGGTCCTTGTGCAAGGTGTCGATGGTACGCTGGTCGCTGGTGTAGGAGTGGACCGTCATCATGTAGCCGCGCACGATACCGAAAGTATCGTGCAGCACTTTCACCACCGGCGCGAGGCAGTTGGTGGTGCAGGAGGCATTGGAGACGATCCTGGACTCCGCGGTCAGTACGCCATGGTTCACGCCATAGACGATCGTCGCGTCGGCGCCGTCGGCCGGGGCGGAGACCAGCACCTTGCGCGCCCCTGCCTGCAGCAACTGGGCCGCCTGCTCCCGTTTGGTCAGATGCCCGGTGCATTCGAGTGCGACATCCACCCCCTGCAAGCGCAGCCTGGTGGGGTCCTTCTCGGCGGTGACCTTGATGGGACCCAGCGTCCGGCCGCGGTGGCGCACGGTGATGCTGTCGCCCGCGACCTCGACCTCGCCGGGAAAGCGGCCATGCACGGTATCGTAGCGCAGCAGGTGCGCATTGGCCTCGACGCTGCCGAGGTCGTTGATCGCGAGCGGGACGACGTCGTCCCGCCCGCTCTCCGCGATGGCACGCAGAATGAGGCGTCCGATGCGTCCGAACCCGTTGATGGCGACGGCGACAGGCATGACCCGGGACCTTCCGTGAACAACCCGGCCAGGATAGCGCCGGGTTCCCGGGCGTCATTGATCTGCCTCAAGCGCAGCTCGTGCGCGGTTCTGGTCGGCAGGCGCCGTTTCCTCACCCCTCCCATCCGAGATGGCTCAGGAAATCACGGGTCCGCGCCACCAGCGGCGCATCGAAAATCTGCGCCGGCGGTCCCTGCTCGATGATGCTGCCGCGCTCGAACACCACCACGTGATCGGCCACGCGGCGCGCGAAGCTCATCTCGTGGGTCACCACCAGCATGGTCATGCCCTCTTCGGCCAGCGCCTTCATTACATTCAGGACCTCGCCGATGGTCTCCGGATCCAGCGCGGAGGTCGGTTCGTCGAACAGCATGACTTCCGGCTGCATCGCCAGCGCGCGGGCGATGGCGACCCGTTGCTGCTGGCCGCCGGAGAGATTGGCCGGATAGCTCGCGGCCTTGTCGGCGAGGCCCACTTTCTCGAGCAAGGCGCTTGCGCGCCGTTCGGCTTCCCGGTGGGGCAGGCCGAGCACCGTCAGGGGCCCGCTTGCCACGTTGGCCAGCGCCGTCATGTGCGGAAACAGCTCGAAGTTCTGGAACACCATGCCCATGCGCTGGCGCACTGCCCGCATGCCGCGCCCGTCGCGCGGCAACACGCGTCCGTCCAGGGTGATCTCGCCGCCGTCGATGGATTCCAGTCCATTTGTGCATCGCAACAAGGTCGACTTGCCGGAGCCGGATGGCCCGATCAGGCACACGACCTCCATCTTGCGGACCTCCATGGAGATGCCGGCGAGTGCGACGAAATCGCCGAACTTCTTGTGTACGTCACGATAGGCCAGCACCACCGCCGCACCGGCCGCATTGTCCTGCCTGCTCATTCGCTCACTCCGAAGCGGCGATTCAGCCAATCGACCAGCTTGGCCTGTGGATAGCCCAGCGACCAGTAGATCACGGCCATGGCGGTCAGCATCTCCAGCACGCGGAAGGTCCGGGAGCGGATGAGCATCGCCGTATAGGCAAGCTCGCCGACCGAAATCACGGAGACCAGAGAGGTGTCCTTGAACAGCGATACCCAGGTACTGGCCAGCACCGGCAGCACCCGCCGCGCCGCCTGCGGCAGCACCACGATGCGCATCGTCTGCCAGCGGCTCATGCCGAGTGCGAGCGCCGCTTCCGACTGCCCCTTGCGGATCGAGACGATGCCCGCGCGGAAGGTCTCGCCGTTGTAGGCCGAGACGTTGAGTCCGAGCGCCACCAGCGCGGTGACGAACGGCGAGAACGCGACCCCAAGCGCAAGCGGCAGCACGTAGTAGGCTGCATAGATCACCAGCAGCAGCGGCAGGTTGCGGAACAGCTCGGTGAAGCTCGCGGACGCCCCGGACAGCAGGCGTGAGCGCGACAGGCGCATGAGCGCAAGCAGGATGCCGCCCGGCACCGCGAGCACCATCGTCACCACTGCGAGCAGCACGGTCAGCTCCGTGCCGCGCGCCAGCGCGCCCGCATTGTCCCACACCACGGACCAATCGAGGTTCATGACCGCCCCAGATGTGCAAGCCGTGCGTAGGCGATGTCCACCGCGCGGGTGACCGGGAACAGGATGACGAAATAGACCGCCATCGCCGTCAGATAGACCTCGATCGGCTTGAAACTCTCTCCGGCCACCGTCTGCGAGCGGTTCAGATATTCCGGCACCGCGATCACGCTGGCGATCGCGGTATCCTTGATGGCGATCGAGATGATCGAGCCGAAGGCTGGCAGCATCCGCACCACCGCCTGCGGCAGGACCACCCGCCGCACGGCCTGGACGCGTGACATGCCAAGTGCGAGGGCGGCACGGGTTTGTCCCGGCCGCACGGACTCGACACCGGCGCGGACGATCTCGGCCATGAAGGCGGCGATCTGCGCGGTCAGGGCGATCAGCCCTGCCCAGAACGGCGGCAGGACGGCGCCGGTGACGATCGGCAGGGCGAAGTAGGTCCATACCAGCACCACCAGCACCGGCACGGACCGCATGGAGTCGATGTAGAACACCAGCGGCAGGCGCAACCAGGCTGGCCCGTAGCAGCGGGCCAGCCCGATCGCACCGCCCAGTACCAGGCTGCACAGGACGGTCAGCGCAGCCAGCCCCAGGGTCAGGCCGAGACCGCCCAACAGGAACTGCCAGCTCTGCAGGACCGGCGAGAAATCGAGCGACACGCGGCGCTTCCCCAGAATACCGGTTCTCGCGGAATGCTACTTCATGGCCTCCACGACCTGCTTTTCCGAGGCGGCCAGTTGCGGGTGGATCGTCTTTTCCACCGCCCGCAGCCAGGCGAGGAACACCGGCTGGTGCTTGGCGATCGCCACGCCCACCGGCTGCGCCTTCTCCGTGCTGTCCTGGCAGTCGTTCGCGCGCGGCAGCACCGCGAGCCCCTTCACCTTGTGGTGCATCGGCACCCAGGGGATGCGGTTGATCGGGGCTGCGTCGGCGCGGCCGGACATGATCTCCTCCAGCGGTGCGGTGGCGCCGGAATCGGCCACGCCGAGGAGCTTCGCCTTCGGGAAGCGCTGCTTCACCCAGCCTTCCTCGGCGCCACCGATGAAATAGGCGATCGTGACGTCGGGACGGTTGAGATCGCCCACCGTCTTGGCCCGGGCGAAGCGCGGGTCGTTCGCGCGGCCGAACATGCAGACGCTGGTGTTGGAATAGAGCACGAAATCGACCACCGGTTCCCGGTCCGGGGTTTCCGCCAGCGGTGTGATGGAGATGTCCACCTGATTTGCCGCCAGCACCGGAATCTTGGTCTCGTGCGATACCAGCACGGGTTGCAGCTTCACGCCGAGGCGCTTCGCATACGCGGAGGCGAGCACCCAGGCCGGGCCGGACCAGTGCTGGCCGGCGCCGGTCGTGTTCTCGACCAGCCAGGGGGCGTTGGCCAGCACGGCCACGCGCAGCACCCCCGCCTTGCGGATGGCATCGATGCGCGGGCTGGTGCCGGGCGCCGGTACGGCTTGCGCCATGGCGGGCAGGGGGCTGAGCAAGGCGAGCAGCGCAGCGGCTGCAAGGATGCGCCTGAATGCGGTCACGGTTCGATTCCTCCCATTGTCGGTCAGGTCAAGGTTCGGCGGATCAAGGCACGGCAGCACCATCGCGCCGGAGCGCGAGAACGCGCCGGACGCCGTGGCTCGCGAGATCCGCAAGCGCGGCCAGCACGTCGTCGTTGAACGAAGCGGAGGCAGCCAGCGCCGGCGGAACGATATCGGGCATGGCGAAAATCGCATCGCGCAAGGCGCGGTCGTCGTGGGCAGCCCCTGCGGCAGCACGCAGCCGGGCTGCCTGCGGATCGTCGAGCGCAAGCGCACTGCCGTCGTCGGCGGTGCCGCGCAGAAAACGCAGCCAGGCGGCCACGCCAAGCGCGATGCACGGCGCGCGGCGGCCGGCGCGCAGCCGATCGAGCGCCGGGGCGAACTGCCGCTGCGGCAGTTTCTGCGAGCCGTCCATGGCGATCTGCGCCGTGCGATGGTGCAGCGCCGGGTTGGCGAAGCGGTCGAGCAACGCGCGGCGATACGTCTCGAGATCGACCCCTGCCGGCATCCGCAGGGTGGCGGCGCTTTCCGTCATCAGGGCGGCGACGAAGTCGCGCAGCGCCGGTTCGGCGATCGCCTCCGCGACGGTCGGCCAGCCGGCGAGTTGGCCGAGATAGGCGATGGCCGAATGGCTGCCGTTCAGCAGGCGAAGTTTCATGTCCTCGTAGGGATGGACGTCGGCGACCAGTTCCGCGCCGGTTTCCTCCCAGGCCGGACGGCCGAGCGGAAACCGGTCCTCGACCACCCATTGGCGGAACGGTTCGCACAGCACCGGCCAGGCGTCCGCCATACCGAGCGCCGCATCGATGCGGACGCGGTCCGCCGCCGTCGTCGCAGGGACGATGCGATCGACCATGCAGGAGGGGAAGGCAACCTGCTCGGCGACGAAGCGGCCCAGGTCCGGATCCCGCAAGCAGGCGAAGCGGCTGACCACCCGGCGCGCGACGTCGCCATTGGCGGCAAGGTTGTCGCAGGACAGCACGGTGAACGGAGGGATCCCGGCCGCGCGGCGGGCGCCGAGCGCGGCAGCCAGAAGTCCGGGCGCGCTCGCCGGCGTCGCGAGATGGGCGAGATCGTGGCGGATGACCGGGTTGCTCTCGTCGAGGTCGCCGCTCGCCGTATCCCGGCAATACCCCTTCTCCGTAACGGTCAGGGTGACGATGCGGGTCGTCGGATCGGCGAGGCGGCGGAACACGCCGACGGGATCCTCGGGCACGACCATGATCCCGGTCAGCGGCCCCATGACGGCGATCCGTTCGCCCGCGCCGTCGCGCTCGGCGCAGGCATAGAGCCAGTCCTGCGGAGCGAGCGCCTCGCGCGTGTCGGCGCGACGCAGGCTGACGCCCAGAATGCCCCAGGTCGGATCGGCGGCGAGCAGGGGGGCGGTGTAGGCGGCGAGGTGGGCACGGGCGAAGGCGCCGATGCCGAGATGGACGAGGCCCGGGGTCAGGCACGCCGGGTCGAAACCAGGGCGCCCGATCTCCGGCGGCAGCGCAGACAGGGTCCGGCGCGACAAACGCGGCACCTGGGTCACAGCGGCAGGTGTTCCACCGCAGCGAGCGCCACCATGACGCCGCGCAGTTCGGCAAGGCCGCGCAGCCGCCCGATCAGCGGGTAGCCGGGATGGGTCTTGCGGCGCGCATCGTCCAGCAACTCGTGCCCGTGGTCGGGACGGAACGGCAGGCGCCAGTCGGCCGCGCCGGCATCGCGCCGGCGCGCCTGTTCGCGCAGCATGGCGGCGACGACGGCGACCATGTCGACATCGCCGTCCAGATGGTCGGCTTCGACGAAGGAGCCGTCCGGCTCCTTGGCGACGTTGCGCAGATGGACGAAATGGATCCGGTCGGCAAAGCGGGTGGCGATCGCCGGCAGGTCGTTCGCCGCCCCGGCGCCGAGCGAGCCGGTGCAGAGGGTGAGGCCGTTGGCGGGACTGTCCACCGCCTCCGTGATGAACGCGAGATCGGCGGCGTCGGACACGATCCGCGGCAGGCCGAACAGTGGACGCGGCGGGTCGTCGGGGTGGATGGCGAGACGGATGCCGGCTTCCGCGGCGGTGGGAACGACTTCGCGCAGGAACCGCGCCAGGTTCTCGCGCAGCCCGTCGCGGGTCGTGTCTTTGTAGCGGTCGAGCACGCGGCGCAGGCCGGGCACGTCGTAGCGGTCGTAGGCGCCCGGCAGGCCGGCCATGATGTTGGCGAGCAGGCGGTCCTTGTCGCTTTCGGAAGCGCCGTCGAACCAGGCGCGGGCGCGCGCCAGAAGCGCCGGCGGATGATCGGCCTCGGCGCCGGGGCGGCCCAGGATGAAGCAGTCGAACGCCACGTATTCGGCGGCTTCGAAGCGCAGCGCCGTGCCCCCGCCCGGCAGGGGAACCGCGAGCCGGGTGCGGGTCCAATCCAGTACCGGCATGAAATTGTAGCAGACCGTGGTGACGCCGAGCGCGGCGAGGTTGCGCAGGGACTGCCGGTAAGTGTCGAACAGAGGGCCGAGGTCGCCTTCGCCCAGCTTGATCGCCTCCGCGACCGGGAGGCTTTCGACCACACTCCAGCGCAGGCCGAGAGCAGGATCGGCTTCGATCATGGCCTTGCGCCGGGCGATCTCGTCCTGGCTCCACACCACGCCGTAGGGGATGTGATGCAGCGCCGTGACGATTCCGCTGGCGCCGGCCTGGCGGATCTCGGGCAGGCGTACCGGATCGTCGGGGCCGAACCAGCGCCAGGTCTGTTCCATCAGGGGCTCTCCTGCCGCCGCGGCAGCGGCTCGCGTGGGGATTCGAAAAACGCGGCATGCGCGGCGGCAATGCGCTCGACCGCGGCGAAGACCGTGCGCAGGTGGTGCTGCATCGCCTGGGCGGCGCCGTCGCCGTCACGCGCGGCGATGCGGTCGACGATGTCCTGGTGCTGGCGGAAGATCATCGCCAGCCAGTCGGCATCTTCGAGCGACAGGTGACGCACCCGGTCGAGCTGGGCCTTCACCGATGCGATGACCTGCCAGACGGTGGCGTGACCGGCGATCGCCAGGATGGCGCGGTGCATCGCCTCGTCGAGCGCGAAGAAGCCGTGCTGGTCGCCGGCCTCGGTGCGCTGGCGCTGGGCCGCGATCTGCCCTTGCAGGGCCTGGACCTGCGCGTCGGTCACCGCGTCGGCGGCGCGGCGTACGGCCTGGCATTCCAGTGCTTCACGGATGAACTGGCTGTCGGCGACGGCAACGAGATTGATCGGGGCGACGAAGCTGCCGATTTGCGGCACGACGCGGAGCAGGCCGTCGTTGATCAGCCGCTGGAAGACTTCGCGCACGGGGGTGCGGCTGATGCCGTGCTGCTCGGCGAGCAGGTTCTCCGACAGCGCCTCGCCGGGGCGGATACGGCCGGTGAGGATATCCTCATGCAGGCGGCCGTACAGGCGGTTGGCCTTGGCCCGGGCCGGCTCGAAGCGATCGATGGGCGTGGCGGTGGTCGACCGCATGGCGTGTTCCTCTCCTTCCGCCCATTGTACACATGTGTACAAGGGGGGCAAGAGGCATACGGCGGCCCTCTGCCCGCATGGGCGCCTGTCGGCCGCGGTCGCACCACAACGCCGGACCACCGTGGTCCCGACGTCGGCTCACCCCTTCGGGTAGCCGACCGATTGGGCGAACGTCACGAACTGGGATCGTCCAAGCCCGAGGACGCGGGCAAGGCGGGTCGTATCGAGCGAGCCGCGGAAGACCGTGGCCAGGCCCGCCGCCGCGCAATAGAGATACACATTCTGGCCGATGAAGCCCGTATCCGCGCTTGCCACACGATAGCGCTCCTGCGGCGTCAGCTCGCTGAGATGCTCGGCATTGCTCACGTAGATGAGGTCGAGGGGGGCGCTGCCCACGAAGTCCTGTACACCGGTCTCGGCACGAATGTCGCCCGCAAGATGGGGGATCAGTCGGTGTGCTACCGGATCATAGCGCCAGACGCCCGCCGGCAGTGCCGCGAAGATCTCGGTCTCGAGCGCATGCCGCCAGGATGGGGCGGTACGGTCGCCCGTTGCGGGCCGGTTGACGCCATAGGCGCACCAGAGCAGCTCGGAAAGAACGAGCGGCGGCAGGCTACGGGACGGATCGAGCTCGCGCATTGACCGTCGTGCCCGTAATGCTTCCGACAGCGAAACGCCGAAGTCGGACCGCGGCGCCGGCAGCTCGATCGGGGACAAGGCTTCCCGTACGGCGCCGGGAGACGCCGCGACGGGTGTGTCGGAGGCGGCGCCGCGTTGTGTGGCCTGAGGCATTGTCGGGTCCCCTGTCATCTGCGGTTCGTGCCGAAAACTGTCCGCGCCGATTCCGCTGGCACGATGCTGAAACTGTACGATGACAAGCGGCGGGCGCACTGATCTGGATCAATGAGACTGCCGGGCGGCAATTCTACAGGAGAGCGGATCAGCGATGTGGGCCGGCCGAGACGCGGAGGGGAGGGGAATGAACGGCCAGGTTTCCCGGCTTGCGCCACGACCGACCAGGGCGGACGGGCGCACGGTATGTCCTGGCTGATTTTTGCCTTTGCGGCGCCGGTGTTGTGGGCGGCCTCGACCCACATCGACAAGTATCTCGTCGATCGCTACTTCCACCGCGGCAGCGTCGCCGTGCTGCTCGTGTTCACTGCGGCGACCGGTCTGGTGGTCGCCCCGGTGGTGTGGCTGCTGCAGCCTGGCTCGTTCACCCTGCCGCTGCGCAACATCGTGCTGATCGTGGGGGCGGGCGTGCTCTCCATGGAGGCGCTGCTGCTCTATCTCGATGCGTTGCAGACGGAGACCGCATCCTCGGTTGTGCCCTGGTTCCAGACCGCCCCGTTGTTCGGCTACGCGCTGGGCTACCTCCTGCTCGGTGAGACCCTCTCGCCCAGGCAGATTGCCGGCGGTGCGGCGATCATGGCGGGCACCGTGCTGCTGTCACTGGGCGGGGCCGCGTCGGGCGAGCGATTCAAGCTCCGCCTTGCAGGATTGATGCTGGCGTCGGCGTTCATGCTCGGCCTCAGCACGGCGGTCTTCAAGCTGTTTGCGATCGAGAACGAATTCTGGGCGACGATGGCCTGGACCGGTGTCGGCCAGGTCATCTTCGGCCTGGGGTTGCTTGCGCGGGCGGCGAATCGGCATCGGTTGCGGGTGATACTCGGCGGCAACACTGGCGTGGTGATCACGGTGAATGCCATGAACGAAGCCATCAACCTTGCCGGCAGCCTGGCACAGCGCTATGCGCTGCTGCTCGCCCCGCTCAGTCTAATTCAGGCGGTGGGCGGCACCGGACCGCTGTTCGTCTTCCTGTTCGGCGTCGCCCTGTCATTCGTCCGTCCGGTGCTCGGGAGCGAAGACCTGTCGCCGGCAAACCTGGTCCGGAAGGCCGGCGCGGCCATCCTCGTGGCCATCGGGGTGATCGCCGTGAGCGGCTGAAAGCGTGGCCATGGCCGATCGTTACGTCCTGCTTCGGGTGCAGGCGCCACCTGCGATGCGGCCCTCTCGCCGCCGGTCTTCCCCGTTTGCCGTCTCGCTGCCGCCTCGCCGGATGAGTACGGAACGAGACTACCGCTGCCTCAGGCTCAGGATATAGGCGGCAAGGTCGGCAGCAGCCGACTGGTTCCGGGGTAGACTTAACATGTCCACGTGGGGCTTCTGGATGAAGCGCTGCAACCATGCGGATGTTATATCCGGTCGATCGGCAACGGCGGGAAAGGACGGTGCATCGGTCCAACCCGCCGGCCCGCCTCGTATGATGACGTGACACTGAGCGCAGAACGTCTCAGCGAGCCGATGCCCCGCTGCCACCCTTCCCGGCGATGACTGAGCCTCGGCGGGCCTGGCAAGAGATCCGGCCGCGACGAGCGCAGCCACGCACAGCAGTGTCCGCGCTGTCGGTTCTCGCCATGCCCGGAGATGTTTCATCGTGTCTTCCTTGGAAAGCCGGTCGGGTCATCGCCAATGGATGGCAACGGTAGCTGGCAACCGGAGTTTCGTGAAGGATCGTCGTGCGGCGTGTGGTCGCTGCCGTCGCCGCCGCGATACCCCGAAATGCCGAGGGAGGGGACACGACCGTCCGACCGGCGGCCATCCGGTCCAGAACGGCCCCGTTCTCCGGACGTGAGACCCTGCGGCGGCTGTTGGTGCAGCGCAATCGCCGAGGACACGCGAACCAAAACGCCTCGTCGCGCTGTTCTGTGCGGCTTCACGTCGTGGCGGACGAGTATCTTGTAGACCCTGCCCAAAACAATGTTTTCCAGGCACGGCTATCCTGCCGCTGCGGCATGCGCGCGGACGTGGCGTGCCAGCAGCCGCCTGATCAAAATTCAGGCGGATTCCGAACGCCTTCGCCTTCCGGCCAATTGATCCATGTCAAGACGCGGCCACGCCAAAGGCGCTATCCACGCCGGCAGTGGAACCCAAGGGGTCGCACGTCCATGCCCGAGGAACGGGAGATCCTGGACCAGGTCCGCAGCGCGCTGCACAGCGAGCCGCGCGTGCGCCCTACCGCCGGCCCGCTGCACCTCGGCTTCGCCGAGGGCGACCTGACGATCTCAGGCGAGGTGGATCACGTCGCCGGCAAGAAGCTGGCGCTCGAAGCCGCGGCGCGCGTGCCGGGGGTGGTCACCATCACCGATCGCCTGCACGTGCGTCCCGCCACGCTGATGGGCGACGGCGCACTCCGCGACGCGGTGCGCGACGGGCTGCTCGAGGACCCGGCGCTGACCCGATGCGGCGTGCGTGTGTGGGTAAAAGGCACGATCGAAATCGCCCGCGCGCCGGCAGAGCCGTCCGGCACGATCGATGTATTCGTGGAGGACGGAATCGTCACCCTGGATGGGGAGGTCCTGGGCCTCGGCCTGAAACGGCTCGCCGGCGTGATCGCCTGGTGGGTGCCGGGATCGCGCGACGTGATCAACGGCATCGGCGTTGTCCCGCCGGAGGCCGACAGCGAGGCCGCGGTCACCGACGCGGTGCGCCAGGTTCTGGAGAAGGACCCGTTCGTTGACGCCGAAAGCATCGTGGTGAACACCCGCGGGGGCGTGGTCTATCTGGACGGCACCGTGCCGCGCGAGGCCGAACGCAAGCTCGCCGAGGACGACGCCTGGTACGTGTTCGGAATCGACCGCGTGGTCAATCGGCTCGACGTACGGATGTGACGGCGCGCGTCGTCACCCTGTTCCTGGGCGGGGACGTGATGCTGGGGCGCGGGATCGACCGGATCTTGCCGCACCCGGGGGACCCGACGCTGCACGAGAGCCACGCTCGGTCCGCCGAACTCTATGTCCGCCTGGCGGAGGCGGCGCACGGGCCGATTCCACGCCACGCCGGGTTCGACTACGTCTGGGGCGACGCGCTCGCGGCGCTGCGTGTGGCGCGGCCGGACCTGCGGATCGTCAATCTCGAAACCAGCGTCACGGTCAGCGACGACCCCTGGCCGAAGGGCATCAACTACCGGATGAGCCCTGCCAATGTCCCGTGCCTGGCTGCCGCGGAGATCGACTGCTGCGGGCTGGCGAACAACCACGTGCTCGATTGGGGCGAGGCAGGACTGCTGGAGACGCTCGCGACCCTGCGCCAGGCCGGCATCCGGATCGCGGGGGCGGGCCGCGACGCCGCCGCGGCCGCGGCGCCGGCCGCCCTGCCGCTGCCCGGCGGCGGGCGTGTGCTGGTCCATGCCTTCGCCGCCCAGGACAGCGGCGTGCCGCGGGCGTGGGCCGCGACCGGGACGCGGCCCGGCGTTGCGCTGCTGCCCGACCTGGCCGCAGCGACGGCCGCGCGCATCGCCGCCGAGGCCGACGCGGGCCGGCAGCCGGGCGATCTGCTGGTGGCCTCGGTGCATTGGGGCGGCAACTGGGGTTGGGAGGTCCCCGCCCGGCACCGCGGCTTCGCGCATGCCCTGCTGGAGGGCGGCTTCGATCTGCTGCACGGGCATTCGTCGCATCACGCGAAGGGGATCGAACTCTACCACGGCAAGCTGATCCTCTACGGCTGTGGCGATTTCATCAACGACTACGAGGGCATCGCAGGCTATGAACAGTTCCGTCCGGACCTTTCGGTGATGTACCTGGCTCGCCTCCATGCTGCCGGCGGCGCGCTGGCGGCGCTCACGCTCGTTCCCTTCCAGGCCAGGCGATTTCGCCTGCGCCGCGCCCCCGCGGCGGAAGCCGCGTGGCTGCGCGCGACCTTGGCGCGGGAAAGCGCCGGATGGGGTGTCGCAATCGCCGCCCAGGACGACACGACGCTGGTGGTGGGGCCGGGCTGACATGCCGGAAGTGCCCGATGTCGAGATTTTTCGCCGGGAAGCCGAACGAAACTGTCTTGGCCGGGTGATTGCCCAGGTTGTGATCAGCGATCCCGGCAGCGTCGCAGGCGGCCCGGCTTGGTCCTGTAGCGCCGCCTGAACGGCGCACGGCTGCAAGCCTTCCGCCGTCACGGCAAGCACTTGCTCATCGAGCTTGATCCGCCGGCCGCGCTCGCGATGCATTTCGGCACAAAGGCGACGATCCGGCAGTTGACGGACAGTCGCCCTGATCCGCGGATCCCCGAACAGCGGAGCGGACCCGTCGGCGTGTTGACCCATGTCAAGGCGCCGTGCCGTGGGCCGGGCCAGAAAAGAGCCAGGCGATGGGTGGAGAGCCTGATGCCGGTGGTCAATGCCGAAGTCGCGGCTCAGCTCGATCGGTTGGCCGATCTGCTGGATATCCAGGGAGCCAACCCGTTCCGGGTGCGCGCGTACCGCCGGGCCGCGCGGCTGGTGCAGGATCTGCCGCGGAATGTGACCGAGATGGTCGCGGCCGGCGAGGACCTCGATGCGCTGCCTGGCATCGGCGCGGATCTTGCCGGCAAGATCACGACCCTGGCGCGCGGCGAGGATCTCCCGATGTTGCGGGGGCTGGAGCGGGAACTGCCCGCCGGCGTCGTGGCGCTGCTTGCCTTGCCCGGTCTTGGCCCCAAGCGGGTGCATGCGTTGCACGCGGCGCTCGGCATCGATTCGCTCGATGCGCTTGCAAGCGCTGCCAAGGCCGGCAAGCTGCGTAAGGTGCCCGGGTTCGGACCCGGCATCGAGGCGACCATCCTGCGCGCCCTTGCCGCCGGGGCCGGCGAGCCGGCACGCACCCGGCTCGCCGTCGCCGAACAGCTTGCCGCCCCCTTGCTCGCGTGGCTGCGTGCCGGCCCGGATGTCGACCGGGCGGAGATCGCCGGCAGTTTCCGTCGCCGGCGCGAGACGGTCGGCGACCTCGACATCGTCGTGGCGACCGACGCCGCCGCGGAGGTGATGGACCGCTTCACCCGTTACGAGGACGTCGCCCGCGTGCTTGCGCGCGGGCCGACCCGCGCGACTGTGGTGCTGCGCGGCGGGATGCAGGTCGATCTGCGCGTAGTGACGACCGCGAGCTATGGCGCTGCCCTGCTCTATTTCACCGGCTCCAAATCCCACAACATCGCGCTGCGCCAGATCGCGGTCGATCATGAGTGCAGACTCAACGAATACGGGCTGTTCAAAGGAGCCCGACGCCTGGGCGGACGCACGGAGACCGAGGTGTACCGCCATCTCGGCCTGCCGCTGATCCCGCCCGAGCTGCGCGAAGGCGAGGGCGAGATCGAAGCGGCGCGCACCAGACGGCTGCCGGAGCTCGTCGCGCTCACCGATCTGCACGGCGACCTGCATGTCCACACGGATGCCAGCGACGGCCGCGCCAGCCTCGCCGACATGACGGCCGCAGCGCAAGCGCTTGGGCATGAATACATCGCCATCACCGATCACAGCCGGCGGGTCAGCATGGCGCACGGGCTGGACGCGGCCCGGCTCGGCCGGCAGATCGACGCCATCGCGCGGCTGAACGCCGGCCTGCACGGCTTCACGGTGCTGGCGGCGAGCGAGGTGGACATCCTGGCGGACGGTTCGCTCGATCTCCCCGACAGCATCCTGCGCCGACTCGACCTCGTGGTGGCAGCGATCCACTCGCAGTTCGAGCTTCCGGCCGCCAGGCAGACCGAGCGCGTGCTGCGGGCGATGGACAACCGCTACGTGACGATCCTGGCACACCCGACCGGGCGGCTGATCAACCAGCGGCCGTCCTACGCGCTCGATATGGAACGGGTGATGCGCGGAGCGCTGGAGCGCGGCTGCTTCCTGGAAGTCAACGCACAGCCGGAACGGCTCGATCTGACTGCCAGCCACTGCCGGCTCGCGAAGGAGCTCGGTCTCAAACTGGCGATCTCGACCGATGCGCACGCCACCGTTGAACTCGGATTCCTGCGCTTCGGCGTTGATCAGGCACGGCGTGGCTGGCTGGAGGCCGGGGACGTGCTGAACGCCCGGCCGCTGGAGGCGCTGCGGGGGCTACTGCGGCGGGGGTGACGCGCCAGGTGTCGCCATCACGATCGCCTGTTCGATCAGCCGCATGGCGCCGTCGCGATCGCCGGCGGCAAGTGCGTGCAAGGCATTTTCGATCGTTGCCGCCAGCGGATCGCTGATCGGGGCCGTGGTCTGGAACAACGGCACGGACCGGTCGAGCCGTCGCGTCTCTGCCATCTCAAGCGCCTGCTGCGCTTCCCCGGTGCGGCCGGCGGCGAGCGCGCCGCGCGCCGCCACCAGGAAGTCGTGCGACGAGGCGTTTTCACCGACCGGCGGCGCAGGCAGATTCGGCGCGATCGTCGAGGCTGCGCCCGGAAGAATGTGGCTCGCCCGATCCGATCGCGGCAACGAACTGCCGGTGCCGATCTCGTTGCCGCGTCGGGCGCCGGTTTCCGGATTGGTCCCGGGCGGCACCTGGTCGGCCGCGCCGGGCGACGGGGGCACGGCCGCAAGCGTCGGCAACGAAAGCGCCAGCAGGATCGTGCCCAGGACAAGCAATCTCGGCCGCATGATGGGCTCTCCGCGCGTGACCGGGCCCGTGCATACGGCGCCGCGCCGCCGAACGGCATTGATCTGCATCAAGAGCCGCGCGTCACGGCATGGTAGTTTCCCGCGCCACGGCGGCGGAGTCTCACCTTGCTGCTTTATCGCATACGGCTGTTCTCGCTGTTCGGTTTCGCGGTCAGCATCGATGCCTCCTGGCTGGTGCTGGCGACGCTCGTGGTCTGGAGCCTGGCGGCTTCGGTGTTCCCCGCGCTCTACCCGGGCTTCGCGCCGGGCATCTATTGGATCATGGGGCTGGCGACGGCGCTCGGGCTGCTCGGCTCGATCGTGTTCCACGAAACCGCCCATGCGCTGGTCGCGCGGCGCTTCGGCATTCCGATCAGCGGCATCACCCTGTTCATCTTCGGCGGCGTCGCCGAGATGCAGGCAGAGCCGGAGTCCGCACGCGCCGAGCTGCTGATGGCGCTGGCCGGGCCGCTCGCCAGCCTGCTGCTCGTCGTAGCCCTTTGGCTCGCGGCCGCGACGGCAGGGGCCGGGCCGGTCGGTGCCGCATTGGACTATCTCGGCCTGATCAACCTCGTGCTGGCGCTGTTCAACCTGGTGCCGGCCTTTCCGCTGGACGGCGGACGGGTGCTGCGCGCCGGGTTGTGGCTGTGGCGCGGCGACCTGCTGCAGGCGACGCGGATCGCGGCAGCGATCGGGCGCGGCTTCGGGCTGCTGCTGGTCGTGTTCGGCATCTTCCGCGTGCTGGGCGGCGATGTGGTGGGCGGGGTCTGGAGTTTCCTGATCGGCCTGTTCCTGCGCAGCGCTGCGATCGAAAGCTATCGCCATACTTTGGCCGGCCACCTGCTTGCGAGCGTCACCGTGGGGCAGATCATGCGTGCCGCGCCGGTGGTGGCGCCGGCGGAGATTTCGGTCGCGTCCTTCGTCGCGGACTATGTCTATCCGCATCACGATGCCTGGTTCCCGGTGGTCGAGGGGACCGCATTGATCGGCACCGTCGGCACGCGGGAAGTGGCTGCCGTGGATCGCGCGCGCTGGTCGAGTACTCCGCTCGCCAGCATCCTGAAACCGCTGACGCCGGAGACAACGGTCGCACCGGAGACCGATGCGCTGACGGCCCTGCGCCGGATGCGGGGCGCCGGCGGCGAACGACTGCTGGTGCTGCACGACAACCGGCTGGTCGGCGTGCTGGGTTTGCGCGACGTGCTGGGTGCGCTCGCGGTGCGCGAGCAACTGGGTGTCCCATGAGCGACCCCGCCCTGGTTCCGATCGCGCGGCATGTCTGGGAGGAACGCTACCGCCACGGCGGCGCGAACGAGGCCTCGGTGCAGGCGACCTGGCGCCGGGTCGCCGGCGCGCTGGCCGCGGTCGAGCCCGCCGACCAGGCGGGCTGGCAGGCGCGGTTCGACGCGCTGCTGCAGGACTTCGCCTTCCTGCCCGGCGGACGAATCCTCGCCGGTGCCGGCACCGGGAAGCGGGCCACTCTGTTCAATTGCTTCGTCATGGGCACGATCGAGGATTCCGTGCCCGGCATTTTCCGCGCGCTGGAGGAAGGCGCGATCACCATGCAGCAGGGCGGCGGGGTCGGCTACGACTTCTCCACCCTGCGCCCGCACGGTACGCGGGCGGAGACCTCGGGCACTATCGCCTCGGGCCCGGTTTCCTTCATGGATGTGTGGGACGCGATGTGCGCCACCATCCAGTCGACCGGTGCGCGGCGCGGCGCGATGATGGCGACTTTGTGCTGCGACCATCCCGACATCATCGGCTTCATCGACGCCAAGCGCCGGCCCGAGCGGCTGCGTCGCTTCAATCTTTCCGTGCAGGTGACCGATGCGTTCATGCAGGCGGTGGCCGCCGATGCACCGTGGCAGCTCGTGTTTCCTGCTGCATCTTTGCGCGGTGCCGGCGAGGCGGTGATGCGCGACTGGCCCGGCGCCGCCGGTCCGGTCGCCTGCCGTGTGCTCCGCACCCTGCCGGCACGCCTGCTGTGGGAGCGGCTGCTGCAGGCCAGTTACGCCAGCGGGGAGCCGGGGGTGCTGTTCATCGACCGGATCAACCGGATGAACAATCTCGGCTATTGCGAGCGCATCAGCGCCACCAACCCCTGCGGCGAAGTGCCGTTGCCGCCGTATGGGGCGTGCGATCTCGGCTCGATCAACCTGGCCCGGCTGGTGCGCGATCCGTTCACGCCAGGGGCACGATTGGAGACCGAGCGCGCCGTGGCCCTTGCGGGGATCGCGGTGCGGCTGCTGGATAACGTGATCGACGCATCGATCTTTCCGTTGCCGCAGCAACGCGTGGCCGTGCGCCGGGCACGGCGGATTGGCCTTGGCGTCACCGGCCTGGCGGATGCATTGCTGATGCTGGGGCTGCGTTATGACCAGCCGGCCGCGCGGGACGTCGCGGCGGAGGCGATGCGCGCGGTCTGCCATGCCGCCTATCGCGCCTCCATCGCGCTTGCCGCCGAGAAGGGGGCCTTCCCGGGGTTCGTCCGCGACGCCTATCTGGCGGCGCCGTTCATCCGCGCGCTGCCCGACGACATCCGTGATGGTATCGCACGCGATGGCATCCGCAACAGCCACCTGCTTGCGATCGCGCCCACCGGCACCATCAGCCTGCTGGCCGGTAATGTCTCGAGCGGCATCGAGCCGATTTTTGCCGCCGAGGCCAGCCGCACGGTCCTGGACGCGCGCGGCGCGCCGCGGCAGTTCACGGTAACCGACGCCGCGGTGCGGCTGTGGCGCGCCGGGCAGCCGACCGGTCCTGGGCGCGCCGTGCCGCCGGCGATGATGAGCGCGGCGGACGTGTCGCCGGCGGCCCACCTGGCCATGCAGGCCGCGCTGCAGCCCTATGTGGACAACGCCATCTCCAAGACCATCAACCTGCCGGCGGCGGTGGATTTCGCAGCATTCGCCGGAGTCTATGCCCAGGCCTATGCGCTTGGCCTGAAGGGCTGCACCGCGTTCCGTCCCGGGGCTGCGCGCGAGGCGGTGTTGGCAGTCGATCGGTTCCCGACACGAGACGGATCAATGGGTCACGCGTGACGGCCATGAGCGGCTCCTTGCGGAGCCGGAGCGCGATGGAGTCGCAGCGTAAATGGCATCTGGTGGAGGGAATGGTAGCGGACAGCGTTGCGCAGCGAGCGCGGTACGCCGATTGCGGCGTGGAAGCCGGAGATGTACGCCGTTTCTACAGCTCGAAGCCGTGCGCGAGCGGGTCGCGGCTATCGACCAGGATGGTGTTGTAGCCGGTCACGCGCGCCCAGCCGGCGACACTCGGCCGGATGCCCTCGTAGGCACCGACCGCCGCGCGGCCTTCGACCCGGCAGTCGAACATGGTGCCGATGATGCTCTGGTGGATGAAGTCCGCGCCGACCGCGAGCTGCCCCTTGGCGACGCGCTGCGCCATGCGTGCGCACGAACCAGTGCCGCAGGGCGAGCGGTCGATGCCCCTGGCGCCGTAGAACACCACGTTGCGCGCATGCGCGCGATCGCCCTTCGGCCGGTCGCCCCACATCACATGGGTGACGCCGGCGATCCGCCCGTCTTCCGGATGCACCGGCGCGACTGCCGCCTGGGCCGCCGCGCGGACCAGCGGGCTGAGTCGCTGAATGTCGCCGATGGTGCAGGTATCGAGGCCGCGCCAGCCCGGCTGCGGCTCGACGATCGCGTAATAGTTTCCGCCGTAAGCGACATCGACCCGCAGCGCGCCGAGGCCCGGGATGTCCAGCGCGACGTCCGCCGCGTGCAGGTAGGCCGGCACGTTGAACAGCCGGACCTGCTCGACGAAGCCGCCCTCGCGCCGGAACTCGACGGCGACCCGTCCGGCCGGCGTCTCGATCCCGAGCCGCCCTTCCTCGCGCGGCACGACCAGCCCCTCCTCGATCGCGGCCGTCACCGTTCCGATCGTGCCGTGCCCGCACATCGGCAGGCAGCCGCTGACCTCGATATACAGCACGCCGATCTCGCAATCGGTGCGGGTCGAAGGATAGAGGATCGTGCCGGACATCGCGTCATGGCCGCGCGGCTCGAACATGAGCGCACGGCGCACCCAGTCGTGCTCGCGCTGGAAGATGATGCGCTTCTCGGCCATCGGCACGTGCGGCAGCAGCGGTGCGCCGCCGACCACCATGCGGACCGGGTTGCCGCAGGTATGGGCATCGATGCAGAAGAAGCGATGTCGGCTCATGGCGGTTCAGCCTCCGTTTGCAGACCGGAAGCGATCGATCGCGAACGGTCCGATATCGATATGGGGGGCGCGGCCGACGACCAGGTCGGCGATCAGCCGCCCCGTCGTCGCCTGGGTCAGACCGACATGCCCGTGGCCGAACGCGTGGAAGATGCCGCCCGCGCGGGGCGAGGCGCCGATCACTGCTGTTGGCCTGCTGCACGAGTGTGTCCTGGCGTCCAAGCTTGACCCCACCTCCACGAACGATGGCGCGCCGATGTTGCCGGACCTGTTCGGATTCGGAAAGACCATGGCCGGTATCCGACAGCAATCCCGGCAAAAGGCAGCGTCCCTCAAGGCTTTTCACTCTGCCATACCGAGGCGCTCGCGCCAACGCAGCCGGCCGTTCAGGTACCGGAACAGCCTATGGCGCAGTTTTCGTGGCACCACGCCGGGCGGCCTGAATGGCGGCGTCCAGCGCACTCAGGAAGCGCGACCGGTCGGCACGGGTGAGCGGCGGAGGGCCGCCCGTGTTCGCCCCGATCTCCCGTCGATATTGCGCGATCGCGCGGCCGGCGAGCGCCGTGCCGATATTGTCTCCGGTCCAGTGCTTTCCCACCGGGGACACGGCCTTCGCTCCTTTGGCGAGGCATCGGGCTGCCAGCGGGATATC
>DATLQW010000014.1:0-30609 GCA_035535035.1 Acetobacteraceae bacterium | reverse complement strand
ATCCGGGGGTAGCTTGCGAGCTGATCGAAACTCACGTGCTGGGTTGGCTCGAAAGCTGTGTGCCGGAATCCTGCTCCGAGCGCCAGCTCGAGGAACTCGACCGGCGCATCGAACCGTGGCGCGAGGACTATGAGCGGTCACGAACCGTCAGAAGCTAACCGAGAACTCGGCGCTCTCGAGGATTCTTTTGACGAGGCAATAAATGACGGGGCGTGCCACACTGATTGCAACACTCGCCACCTCATCAACCCGAGATCATTGCAACTGAGATCACAATCATCGCCGCTGCGCCCACATTCTCTGCAACTCAAGTTGCACACTGCCGCGGACCAACCGTGCGGCTGGAGCCGCGTGGGAGGGGTAGGTTGAGAATACGTGTAAAAAGTGGTCACAGCGCGGGCCCAGGTGAAAGCTGCTGGTGCCAACTAGAGCTTTGTCCAGCGATGCCCTTGTGACCGCTTTTTACACGTATTCTCAACCTACCCCGTACGGGACGTCGACGCACGCGGCTTCATCGGGCAATGCTGGAAGAATCTGCGTTAGCTTGTCTGCGTCACCGGGTCATCAGCGTGACGCTGCGAGAGCCGCGGCGCCATCCAGATGTTTGCGGGGAGCGCCGGCGGATGTGACGCGATTCCGTTGAGGAGCGCGCCTAACATCGGATCGACCAAAGTCTCGACGTCTTTGGGCGGGCCGACGAAATCGTCGATCGCCAGCATGGTGAGACCGTGCATCAAGGACCACATGGCGAGGGACGCTGCGCCGCGTTCGCTCGGATTTGCCATGCTGGCTGGCAACGCTCCCGACTGGACGGCGTCGGCAAGCGTGGCGTCAACGATCGCCCGCGCCTTGGCGGCCGCTGCCTTCTCGATCGGCGGGCGACCTGCGTCGGGACTGGTCAGCACCGCACTGAACATGAGGCGGTAGAGCGCCGGATTGGCAATGCCGAGCGCAACGAAGGCCCGACCGCAAGCGAGGAGGCGCGCCCGTGCGTCGGTCAGCCCTTCGAGCGCGGCAAGCGTGCGCTCGGCCAGTGCCTCGAAGCCACGCGCGGCGACCGCAGCCAACAGGTCGCGCTTCTCCGGGAAGTGCTTGTACGGCGCGTTGTGACTGACGCCGGCACGCCGTGCGACCTCGCGCAGCGAGAAGGCCCAATCCTGCGTCTCGTGAAGCAATGCCAGCGCCGCCTCGACCAGCGCCGGGCCAAGATTGCCGTGGTGATAGGGGTGAGGGGCACTGCCGCGAGAAGTCTCGACCACAAAAAAAACTCCCAAGGATGTTGACACCGCCAACTTCATGGCCCATAAAGTTGTCGTTGCCAACTTACCGGGCACGAGCTCGGAAGTCCAACCAACAGGAGAGTACCATGCCCGTCTATCAATGCTCTACGCCGCTGGCCCTGAGCCCCGAACTCAAGGCGGCCATCGCCAAGGAGTTCACCCGCATCCATCGCGACTTCACCGCCGCGCCCGAGCCCTTCGTCAATATTGTGTTCGACGACCTGCCGTATGGCTCGCACTATCTGGGCGGCGCCGTCCGCGAGAACGGCACGCTGATCAACGGCATCGTCCGCGCCGGACGGCCGCTGGAGACCCGCCAGGCATTGTTGAAGTCGCTGTCGGCCGCCTGGTCGCGCCTCACCGGGCAACCGGAGAATAAGCTCCTCCTCAGGGTGGAGGAGGCCGACGCCGAGACCATCATGGAGGCGGGCCTTATCATGCCGCGTCCCGGCAACGAGGACGCCTGGATGGCCGCGAACAAGGCGGCGCTCGGCGAGCTCGCCCTAGTCCCGGCGTGAGTCGAACGGCACCTGCGGCGCTCCCCTCTCTCAGCGCGAGAGAGGGGTGATCCTGTAAGCGCGGCACGAGAGCATGAGGATTCCTGGGGTGTCCGGCGACGGAGGGCTTCAGCTGCTGCTTCATCCCGCCGGCCAGATTACCGCCTCCCAGCCCACTCGTCGCCGGACACCCCAGGAATCCTCATGCTCTCGCCATCCGGTGCCGCGGCAACGGCCGGGCCGAACCTACCCCTCCGCCGCCACCTCGCGGCTGGCCCGCACCTTGGCCACCCGGCGGCCGTCCATCTCCAGCACCTCGAAGCGCCAACCCGCGAACACGATGCGGTCGCCGGCGTGCGGCACCCGGCGCAGCAGCGCCAGCAGCAGGCCCGCCAGGGTGTGGTAAGTGCCCTCGGCCGGCAGGTCGGGCAGCGCCAGGCGCGCCTTCGCCTCGTCCACCGGCATGAACCCGTCGAGCACCAGCGCGCCCTCCCCCGCCGCGCCGCCATCCCCGGCTTGCTCCGCCACGTCGGTCGGCTCGCCGACGATCGCCTCCAGCACGTCGGCCGCGGTCACCACGCCTTCCAGGCTGCCGTACTCGTCCAGCACCAGCGCCATGCCGAGCGGGTCCGACCGCAGCCGCTCCAGCGCGTCCAGCGCGGTCACCGTGTCCGGCATCACCATCGCCTGGCGCAATACCGCCGCCACCGACAACTCGCCGCCGTCCAGGATGCGGTCCAGCAGGTCCTTCGCCTGCACCACGCCGACGACGTTGTCCACCGACCCGTCGCACACCACGAAACGCGAATAGGGCGCGGCCTTCAGGGTGGCGACGACCTCCGCCGCCGGGTCGGTCCGATCGATCCAGACCAGCTCGGTGCGCGGCGTCATG
The DNA here is from genome assembly GCA_035535035.1 of Acetobacteraceae bacterium. Lineage (GTDB taxonomy): Bacteria > Pseudomonadota > Alphaproteobacteria > Acetobacterales > Acetobacteraceae > JASHVB01. The sequence goes on along the minus strand of DATLQW010000014.1, from coordinate 27,940 downwards.
ATGGCGCGCACCGGCTTATCGGCCAGGCGCAGCACGCGCTCGATCATGTCGCGCTCCTCGGTCTCCAGCACTCCCGCCTGCGCGCCCTCGGCGACCAGTGCCTTCAGCTCCTCCTCGGTCACCACCTGGGGGGCGGCGCGCTGCAGGCCGAACAGCCGCAGCACCAGCGCCGAGGACATGCCGAGCACCCAGACGACCGGTCCCCCGGCGCGCGCCAGCCAGGCGATCGGCCCCGCAACCCAGGCCGCAATCTGCTCCGGACGCCGCAGTGCAAGGTGCTTCGGAACCAACTCGCCCAGCACCAGGGCCAGATAGGTGGTCACCACCACGACGACGGCGAGCGACAGCGTCCCCGCCATCGGCGCCACGGAGGGAAACCGCTCCAGCCACGATTCCAGGTGCGAGGCGATCCGCGCGCCGCCGAACACGCCGGTGAACACGCTCACCAGGGTGATGCCGATCTGCACGGTGGGCAGGAAGCGCTGCGGGTCCTCGGCCAGCCGGCGCGCCGTCGCCGCGCCCGCCACGCCCTTGCGCTCCAGCACCGCGAGGCGGGCGCGACGCGCCGAGACCAGGGCCAGCTCGCTCATGGCGAACACCCCGTTCAGCAGGATCAGCAGCAGGATGATCAGGATTTCCAGACCGATTCCCATGGCGTGCGTGCGCTTCCACCCCCGGCTTCCATCGTACGGAACGGTCATAGCACGCCCATCCAGGCCAGGCGCATGCCGGACGAGGCGCGTTGCCAGCGCGCTGCGACGCGCTCATCGTAACCTCCCACTCCCTTTTCGGGGCGGAGGCGGGAGTGACGGGCGCATACAGTCGAGGCGGTCCGAAACCGTTTCCTGCCCCTCGCTCAAGCGGAGGCTCTGGACAACCCCGGCAGGACAATCCCATGCCCGCATCCGCGATCCTGCTCAGCATCCTCGGCCTGGCTCCGTTCGTCGGCTGCGGACTGGCGGCGCTTGGCTCCAACCCGGTCACGGCCGACCGCATGCTGACCGCACTGATCGCCTGGGGCGCGCTGGTGCTGGCCTTCACCGGCGGCCTGCACTGGGGCCTGGAGCTGCGCCAGTCCGAGACCGGGCCGCCGGGATCGCCCGCGCCGGGAACCATGCGGCACGCGCGGATCGGGCTGGCGGTGCTGCCGCTGATCCTCGGCTGGGTGGCACTGCTGCTGCCGCTGGTCGTCGCCCCCTGGCTGGGACTGCTGCTGCTGATCGCGACCTTCATCGCCACGCTGGCCGCGGAACACCACTTTAGTACGCGAGTGACGCTTCCGCCACGCTATCTCTGGTTGCGTTGGGGCTTCACGATCGTAGCCGTGGCGATGCTGACGACGGTGCTCACGTTGCGATTACTCGGACAGACAATCGTACTATGAAACAAATCTCTGGATTTCTACGTCGATTCATGGTTTGGTAAGGTGCGTTTGAACGAGGAGGCCGCGCCGCATGTCCGCCGAGATCATCCCGTTCCCCACGCGGCCGGTTGCCGCTCCGGAACCCTCCGGCGAGGACCGGCTGCGACGGGCCCTCGCGGCGCTGGATGCTGCCGTGACGAGCCAGCGTGCGGCGGTCGCGGACTGGCGCGAATCGCTGGCGCAGTTGGGCGAGACGATGAACGGGCTCGGCGCGAGCCTGGGCCGCTACCGCGACGGCCTGGCCCGGCTGGACGGACAGGTGGGCGCGCTGAACGGCCAGGCGGTGGCGCTGGAGCAGTGGGCCGACGCAGTATTGGCGACCGAGCAAAGCTGAGGGCCGATCCTGCGCGCCGCTGGCAACCCGCGTGAATATTCCCACGGCGTGCCTGCACCCCTGGCGCTGTCCTGATTCGTCAGCCTGGATCCTTGGCGGTAAAGATTTGCTGACCCGCCGCGACATGGTTCGGCTTCATGAATACGCCCGGCAGGATCGCTGTCCGGAGCCACCGCCTCGTGCGTGTTCCAGGCCGTCCGCCAGCAGACGTTTCGTAGCGATGGCCGTCATTCCTTCCGGCATTGTTGGACTCCCTGTTGCTCGCGCAGGGAGCAACCGCGTGCCTCCGTGCCATGGCTGTCAAGCTGCCGGCGTCAGGCGGCCGGAAGGCAGGAACCGGGCGCCGCAGGTTTGTCAGATGAGCCGGTAAACGAACCGGTACGGCACGTCACGGCAATACGACCGGTACGCCGCGCCCTGGCGAAGCAGCTTCTCCTCGCGCGTGACGCGCACGAACTGACAGATGTAGAGCGACGCGAGGACGGCGACGTTCTGCACCGACAGGCCGGTGAGGATGAACCCGACATGGGTGATGAAATAGCCGACATAAATGGGGTGCCGGATGAACCGGTACGGTCCGGACCGGACGATCTCCCGGGTTGCCGGCAGCAGGCCGAACGAGGTGCCGATCGCCAACAGGCCGGAGATCGTCAGCAGGATGCCGGCGCTGCACAGCACGACGCCGACGCCCTGATTAAGCCAGCCGTAGCCGGGTGCCGTGGCAAGAAACCCGACATAGATGTAGGACCAGAAGGCGCAGATCACCGCGACCGGGTGCAGATCCCGGTTCTTCGGCGGAGTCGACAGCAGCAGCAGAGCAGTCGCGAGACATTCCGACAGAAGAATCAGAACAAGCGTGACGCGCCAGGGATTGGCGGCGACGGCATAGGATGCCCGCACGACAAAGAACGTCGTGGCGAGTACCGCGGTGGCACGGAATATGGTCTCGCGGTATCGGACTATCCCTTCGCATCCCGTGAGGAATGCGGCAGGATCGCGCAGGATGGAAGTCCGGCCGCGCGGCTCGCTCCGGGCGGGAACCACATCGCCCCGATCGCCGGCGGCAGGCACGCTGATGGGTTCGAGAGAGACGGGCAAAGGATCATCCTTCACATTGGCGTGCGTCAGACCGATCCGCGTCCCGGCCACGCCGGTTGCCCGCCAACCGGCTGGCTGCAGCGATTTTATTCCACTTCCCGTAGGTATTGCCGTCGGCTTCGTTCCGGCGCACCTGTCGGGTACCATCGCATCCCCTTCACGATGGTTTCCGTGTCCGGCCCGCGGGCAACCGGATTGCTCCGTTGCGGGTCGTTGTGTGTCCGTCCCGGCCCCACCACCATCTCCGGCAAGGCCAGCATGACCCCCTCCTACGATCTGCTCGATGCTTTCCGCCAGGCACGCGTGGTCCCCGTGGTCCGCACTCGCGACGCTCGGCACGCGGCGACGGCCGTCCAATGGCTGCGCGACGCCGGGCTGCGCATCTTCGAGATCACCATGACGGTGCCCGACGCGTCGGCGCTGATCCGCGAATTGGCATCAGACCCGGCGCTGCTGATCGGCGCGGGCACCGTGCCCGATCGCGTGACGGCGGAGGCCTGTCTCGCGGCCGGCGCACGCTTCATCGTCGCCCCCTGGGTCGATCCGGCATTGGCCGAGCCTTGTCGTGCAGCCGGCGCGGTGCTGATGCTGGGCGCGCTCACCCCCACCGAAGTGCGCGCGGCGCGCGCCGCCGGCGCCGATGTGGTGAAGGTGTTTCCCGCCGCGTCGGTTGGCGGTCCGCCGCATCTCCGGGCGCTGCGCAGCGTGTTTCCGGACGTGGCGTTCTGCCCGACCGGCGGCGTCGAGCCCGGCGATGTCGCGGCGTATCTGGCGGCGGGCGCGGCGTTCGTCGGCATCGGCGGCGCGCTGGTGGACGAGAAGCGCGTCGCGTCGGGCGACCGCGCGGCGATCGAGGCCGCGGCGCGGCAGGTATTGGGGGCCTGACCTAGACGCCTCGCCGTGGCAGGTATCACAGGCTGGGAGCAGTGTGATGGCCGATCTGCTGTGCATGGGGGAGCCGATGCTGGAATTCAACCAGCTTCCGCCGCAACCGGACGGCACCATGCACTATCTCGAAGGCCATGGCGGCGACACCTCCAACGCGGCGGTCGCGGCGGCACGGCACGGCGCGTCCGTGGGCTACATCACCGCGATCGGCCAGGACGGGCCGGGCGACAGCTTCATGGCGATGTGGGCGCGCGAGGGCGTCAACAGCACGACCGTGATCCGCACCGGCCGCGCGCAGACCGGCGTGTATTTCGTCACCCACGATTCGGGCGGCCACCACTTCCTGCACTACCGGAAAGATTCGCCGGCGGCGCTGTATGCGGCGGCGGACCTGCCGCTCGCGGCGATCGCGGCAGCGAAGATGTTGTTCGTGTCGGGCATCAGCCAGGGCATTTCCAACTCGGCGGCCGACGCGGTGTTCGCGGCGATCGACGTTGCGCGGGGACACGGGGTGAAGGTTGCCTATGACACCAACTACCGGCCGCTTCTGTGGCCGCCGGCACGCGCCGCGGCGGTGATGCACGCGGCGATCGCCCAGGCGGATTACGTCTTCCCCGGGATGGAGGACGCGCTGGTGCTGACCGGGTTGTCCGATCCGGACGCGATCCTGGACTTTTACCTGGCGCTCGGCTGCCCTGTTGTCGGGTTGAAGATGGGCGAGTCCGGGGCGTATCTCGCGGACCGGGCGCACCGGGTGCGCATCGCCGCGCAGGCGGTGCGATCGGTGGATGCGACCGGGGCGGGCGACACATTCTGCGGCGCGTTCCTCGCCCGCACGCTTGCCGGCGACTCACCCGACCAAGCGGTGCGCTACGCCAACGTGGCAGCGGCGCTGAAATGCACCGGCTACGGCGCGGTGGCACCGATTCCACGCCCGGCCGAGGTGTTTCGGCTCCTGCGGCTCAGCGCATGAGCCACAGCGTGCCGAGCAGGATGGTCAGCACGGTCAGCGGCGCTCCGACGCGGAAATAGTCCCAGAAGCCGATGACGATGCCGCGCCGCGCCGCTTTCTCCACCACGATCAGGTTGGCGATCGAGCCGAGCATGGTGAAATTGCCCGCCAGCGTGGAGGCCATCGCCACCACCTTCCACGCCGTCGCGGTGTCGGGCAGCGCCGCGACGAACGGTTTCAGCAGCAGCACGGCCGGCACGTTGCTCACCAGGTTCGATAGGGCCGCGGTGAGCAGACTCAGCACCGGGACGGACGCCAGGTGCCAGTGCCCGACATCCTGCACCGTCGCGGACGTCAGCAGCACCCGTTCGGCGCCGGCGACGATGATGAACAGGCCGGTGAACATCAGCAGCAGGGACCAGTCGATTTCGGCATAGACACGCGCGCTCTTCACCCGGCGCGTCAGCAGCAGCAGCGCGCCGATGACGATCGCCGCCTTGGCGGGGGGCTGGCCGGCGAAGAACAGCGCCACCAGCACCGCGGTGGCGGCGAGCGCGCGCAGCACCAGCACGCGGTTGGCGCGCACGCGCGGCAGGCGGGGTTCCAGCCGATCGCCGCCGCGAAACTCGCTCCTGTATAGCAACATAAGCAGGACGACCGTCAGCACCAGGCCGGCCAGCGCCACCGGCGCCAGCGCGGCCGCGAAAGCGGCGTACGGAATGTGGGAAAAGCTGCCGATCATGATGTTCTGCGGATTGCCGGTGATGGTGGCGGTCGAGCCGACATTCGACGCCATCGCCACCGCCAGCAGGTACGGCAGCGGATTGCGCCGCAGCCCCACGGTGAGCTCCACGACCAGCGGCGCCAGCACCAGGCAGATCGCGTCGTTCACCAGGAAGGCGGAGAACAGGCCGGACACCGCGACGATCGCTGCCAGCAGCACCGGCGGCCGGTGCGCGCGCCGCGCCACCCAGGCGGTGGCCAGCGCGAAGAAACCCGAGAGGCGCAGATTCGCCACGACGATCATCATGCCGAGCAACAGCGTGATGGTGTCGAAATCGACCGCCTTGTAGGCGTCGGCCAGCGGCATCGCTCCCGAGGCGACCATCAGGCAGGCGCCGACCAACGCCACGCCGGCGCGATCGATCGACAGGCCCGGCACCTTGCCGATCGCCAGCGCCGCATAGCTGGCGACGAAGATGGCGGCGGCGGCGATGCGGACCGCGGTGCCGTCCTGGTCTGGCATCAGCCACGGCGCCAGGGCCGCGATCGCGGCGAGCAGCAGCAGGATGGCGACCGCAACGAGGCTGGCTGTGCCACGCATCAGTTCCGCTCTCCCCCTCGCCTTGTGGGAGGGAGTTGGGGGGAGGGGTCGATCCGGGGTTGGCACCGGTCAACCCCTCCCCCCATCCCCCTCCCACAAGGCGAGCGGGAGCCAAGCCCCGCCGGCATCGTCAACGGTTCGGCCACAGGCCCGGCGTGGCGACCTCCAGCGAATGACCGTCGGGATCGCGAAAATACAGGCCGGTGCCGCCATGCGGTCAGCACAGCTTGCCTTCGATGTCGATACCCGAGCACGCGAGGTGCGACTCCCATGCGGCCGGTTCGCCGTAGGGGATAGCGAAGCACAGATGCAGCGCACCGTGCCCGTGATGCGGCGGGATGAAGCCGCCCCCCGCCGGCGCCGGCTTCTCTGTCATCCCGTGCCGGAACAGCAGCAGCACCTGCTCGCCCAGCGCGCGCATCCGGCTGTCGCACATGAATTGCTCGAAGCCGAACAGGCGTCGGTAGAAGCCGCGCGAACGGTTCACGTCCTCGACATAGAGCGAGGTTTCCAGCACGCCACTCACCCGCGGAATTGCGGTCATTCAGTCGATCCCTCGAATCAACGAGAGTTTCTTCGGTTGCTCCCAGGCTGGGAGCGTGCTATTCGGTTCCATGCGCATCATCTCGGTGGGCCGACTGAAGGCTTTCTGGGAGCAGCCTGCGCACCGCGATGCAGAGCAACCGCTGCGCGCGTGGGTGAAGGTGGTACGAGCAGCGGACTGGCGCAACCCTCCGGCGGTCAAGCGTATGTTCAACAGTGCGGACGTCCCGCGTGACGGTCGCGTTGTGTTCGACATTGCGGGCGACAAATACCGGCTGGTCGCCTGGATCAATTTCGATTACGGAGTCGTTTATGTCCGCTTCATCGGTACCCACCGTCGATACGACGCGATCGACGCGCAGACCATCTGAGGCGGGCGACGGTGTAACAGTCCGCCCTATCCGGTCCGCTGCCGACCATCGGGCGGCGCTCGCCGTAATCGAGCGCCTGATGCACGCGCGCAAGGGCACCCAGGAGGGCGATCGGCTGGACGTCCTGGTGACGCTGGTCGAGGCATGGGAGGCACGCCACGTGCCGATCCGGTCGCCCGACCCGATCGCCGCCATCCTGTTCATGATGGAGCAAAAGGGCCTGACACGGCACGATCTGGAGCCCGCGATCGGCAGCCGGGCGCGCGTCGCGGAGATCCTCAACCGCCGGCGCGCCCTGACCTTGCCGATGATCCGCGCGTTAAGCCGCTTGCTCGATCTGCCGGCCGATATTCTGGTCCAGGCGTACCGGGTGAAACAGGCGGCATAGGCGCAGCGTCCTCTACGCTGGATTCTCCACCGCCGCCGCCCGCAACACGTCCAGCAGCTGCAGCGTGCCGTCGCGCTCGAAATGCCAGAAGGTCCAGCCGTCGCAGGACGGCGCGTTCTGCACCAGCATGCCACTCACCCGCGGAACTGCGGTCATCGATGGCAATCCTCTTGGTAGCCGGGGCTCGGGGGAGGAATACCGTCTGCCAGGCCCATCATCCTGACCGACCGGGTTGAGGCGTTGCTCGCCCAACCCGTGGTAGTTGTGCGAAATCGTTGCCGTGCGTTTGCGTGAAAGTCGTGCGATCGGCGGAACGGCGCAACCCACGTGCCTATGTTCAGGAATGGCGATCCCCGGCGCGGCGGGCGAGCAGGATTCGGCGGCGGTCTGCCCGCCGCGGAATTCTCAGCATAGCGCAACGACCATGTGATCCGCGACGGCTTCGGATGCCGACGTTGGACGCAGCTATGGTAATCCGGATATTTCCGCTGGGCCATCGGCGACCGCACAAGGGGATCAGAATCTGACGCTTGGCGCCGGTGCTGCGGGCCTGCTCCGTTCGGAAACGGGCATCCGCAGGGTGCACGGTTCTTGGCCTGCGGCCCGCCTTTGCCGGGGCTGCCCCGAAAATGATTCTTTTGCGGAAGTTCATTGCACGACACCGCCCTTGAGCTGTCCCACTGGGTAGGATAGAACAGCCACAAGGGAAATGGTTGCGCATTTTTAAAACCAAGGAATTTGCGCGCTTTGCGCGGCGCGAGGGCATCCGCGATGCGAGGCTTCGCGAAGCTGCCGAACGTGCCGAGCGCGGTTTGGTGGATGCCGATCTTGGCGGCGGCCTCATCAAGCAGCGCGTGGCCCGGCAGGGGGAGGGCCGTCGCGGCGGGTATCGCAGTCTGATGGCTTTTAAGGTCGGACGGCAGACCGTTTTTCTCTACGGCTTCGCCAAGAGCGAGCGCGACAATATCGGACCAGACGAATTGGATTTCTGGCGGCGCGTGGCACGCGGCTTTCTGGAGATGGATGCGGCGCAGTGGCAGACGATGACAGCACTCCGCGAGATCATGGAGGTGGACAATGGCTAAGGCGACTTATCGAACCCGACGGCTGGAGGCGCTGCACAAGACCGGGGCAGCGCTGCATCGCGTCGGTGCGCTCGACAAAGCGACGATGCGCGACCTTGACGCCTTCTGCCTGACCCCGGTTGGCAATATCAGCGGCGACGACATCCAGAAACTGCGCGAGCGTGAGGGCATCAGTCAAGCCATTCTGGCGCGGCATCTCAATGTCGGCACCAAGCTGGTCAGCGATTGGGAACGCGGCGTCAAGCACCCCAGCGGGCCGTCGCTCAAGCTGCTGGTGCTGGCGCGCGTCAAGGGCCTCGATGCTATAGCTTGACGTCATGACCTGCGGCTACGCCAGGGTATCGACGGACGGGCAAACCGTGGACGCCCAGGTGCGTCAACTCAACCAGGCCGGGTGCAAGAAGGTGTTGCGCGAGGTGGCGAGCGGAGCCAAGACCGACCGCAGCCAACTACGGCGCGCGCTCGACCAGCTTGAGGCGGGTGACGTGTTCATGGTGACGCGGCTCGACCGCCTGGCCTGCTCGACCCGCGACCTGTTGAACACCCTCGCCACGATCACCGACCGAAAGGCCGGTTTCCGCTCTTTGGGCGACGCTTGGGCGGATACCACGACCTCACACGGGCGGCTCATGGTGACCGTGCTCGGCGGGCTGGCGGAGTTCGAGCGCGAGCTAATCCGCGCCCGCACAGGCGAAGGCCGTGCCCGTGCCAAGGCGCGCGGCAAGAGCCTTGGCCGACCGTTCAAGATGACCCCGCACCAGAGGAAGGAAGCGCTTGCGCGACGCGAGGGCGGGGAGCTACTGACGGAGATCGCACGCAGCTACAACGTCAGTCCGGCGACGATTTCGAGGTTAGGACCGTGAGGTGCAGCGTGGCAACCTATAAGCAGATCGCAGAGTATGCATGGTGGGAATGTCAGGAGAAAATCCACCACCCATGTTGGATTGCCGACGTGAAGGCGCGGCATGGCTTGACGACCAGGCTTGCCCATAATCGGCAGCGTGCGGATCGCCGTGCGGTGCCGTGCCCTTCGACCAAGGTCGTGGCGATTGAGGCGGCGTTGCGTCACTACGGCATGATCTAGGCCGTCAGCCTTGGCGAGAGGAAGAAGTAAAGTGCGCTTTACAGCAGAAGTGATCGAACAGCTCTGGGAAGCGTGCCGAGCATTGCCTGACAAGCGCGTTAAATTACTATTGGGGTTTTCGGAGCGAGAGTTTACGAATACGCGAGCGCGCGAGTATGTATGGAATGGATTTCTGCGACGCGTGAACACGCTGGCTCGATGCATAGAAAATGTCTTTGAATCACTTCCGCCAGACCTGGTGGAACCACCGCCGCCGAAATTGCTGTCCGATGCTATCATCAATATTCAAGCGTTCGTTTTCAATGCGTTCGGAAGTATAGACAATCTAGCTTGGATATGGGTGAGCGAAAAGAATCTCATTTTCACACAAGAAAATGGTTCGCCGATCCCGGACATGTGGGTTGGGCTGGGCAAGAAGAACAAAGCCGTTCGCCGCTCATTCTCCGACGGGTTTCAGGCATACTTGTCTGACCTGGACAACTGGTTTGATAATCTAGAAAACTTCCGTCACGCTCTTGCCCACAGGATACCGCTCTATGTTGCGCCTTTTGTGATCCTTCAGGCCAACGAAGCGACATACAGAGATCTCGAAGATCGCAAAAGCGAGGCAATCGCGCGCCGGGATTTCGCTGATCACGACCGCTTATCGGCTGAGCAAGCGGCGCTGGGTGTGTTTTGGCCATCGATGACGCATTCCTTCGAGGAAAAAGCACATCATGTGGCGTTTCACGCCCAGATGTTGGCTGACTTCAATACGATCGAAGAAATCGGGCTGAAGATTTTAGAGGAGCTTGATGGCTAGATGTGAATCTCCCGGGCACTGTCCGAGTTACCCGCGAGGGGCAGGCTGACCTGATCGGCTCCCCCGCTTCATGACTTTTTTCCTCGATCCTTAAAGACTTCCGTAAGGACTCCTATCACCATGAAAATCCATCCCAGCGAGCAGCCCAAAAACAATAAAGGCCAATGGTAAAAGCCGAACCATGTCCCAAGCAGATAGACTACCGTGAAACCTGCTGCAAACGGCCAATTTATAGCGGCTTCAGGTTTCGCGCTTGACAATTTCGGCCTCCTTCTGTTTGGGAACAGAGCCGGGCACGACAACCTCCGGTGAGACCAATATTATAGCACAATATCTTCGCCACCCTTGCCGATGATGCGGTGCACCACATAAGGTGGAGTTTGAGCGCGACCTTACCCGCGACATTTCCATCCGACACTGCCTCGCGCTGACTTACCATAAAGCCGATTCTGCGACAGCCTTTTGTAGATTACCGATACAGATGTCACCCGCCGCGCCGCACAGTGCATCCGCGTGAATCTGCGTGCATCTGCGGTTCCATTTGCTTCCCTCCCGCCATCCGAACGCTGTCGCCCCGGGTGACCACGGCTTGCGCGGGGCAACATCCCCATGCCCGCCGGCGCGGCCGTTTCCGGCGTGCCGGGCGCAGATCGGCACACCGCTCCAAGGCCGCGCCGACCCGCCAGTCACGACCCGCCGCAACGCGCCCTGCCGTGACAATGCGTGTGGCGAAGACGCAGCTTGTCTGCATCATTCGTCGAACAAATCCGCATGCGTCCCGGTGCGGGCGAGCTGTAGCTCGTCGTCCTCGATGCGGTACAACAACAACCAATCCGGCTCGATGTGAAGATCGCGAAAGCCCTTCCAGTCGCCCTTCAGCGGGTGATCGTTGTAGCTGGCCGGAAGTGCTGTTTGCTCCATCAACAGCGACAGGACCGCCTTGAGCTTGTCCATGTCCTTGCCGCGCTTCTCTGCTCGCCGCACGTCGCGTTTGAACCGGCCGGGCCTGACCGGCGAGAGCATTTCAAATCCCCAGATCCTTGAACAACGCCTCGGCCGAGGCGGAACGTTTGCCCTTTCCCTCCACCAATTCCTGCATGGCCTGGCGGCTCCTGGCGTTCGGCACCTTCACCTCGAATGGCAGGCGCTTTTCATCGGCCACCCGCACCAGCAACAAGCGGATGGCGTCGGAGATGGTGAGGCCCATCGCCGCCAGCGCGGCGGCGGCGCGTTCCTTCGTGGCGGTATCGATCCGGGAGCGGACAATGGTATCGGCGGTCATGGCCGTCCTGCAACTTGCGTAGGCCCATTGTAGCTACATCTGGCCTGCTGATCAAGCCGCCACAACACGGTCGCGTCTGTGGTTGCCTTGCCTGCCCTTTCGCCATCGGCCGGGAAGCGAGCGTCACCGCCCGACCGCCCCACGCTCCGCCAAAAAACGTTTGACTCCCGCCCCCACCCGTGTTAGTTTACCAAACGATGGAAGCCGCAACCAACGCCGCCGGTCTTGCCTCCCCGCCCGATCCCCAACCGGATCGGCCCGCCAAGCCCGTGCCCGAGCGCATCGCGGAAATCCTCGCCATCGCCGGCATCCTCGCCGAATACGGCCGCCACCTCGCCGCCACCATCGAGCACCGCGCCATCTGGCGCGGCTTCGCCACCATCGCGCAGTTCTTCGGCACCGCCACCATCCCGCGCATTCTGCCCTACATCCAGCGCGGCCTCATGCGCGCCGTCGCGCTGCACCGCGTGCTGTCGCAACGCGCCGCGCGCGGCCGCGACCTGGTGGTGCTGGCGCGGCCCGATCGTTCCCGCCGCGAACCGCCGCCGCAACCGGAAGCGCCGCCGCAACCGCCAGCCGCTCTAACAGCGGACACGGACCCGGCGACGCCCCCGGCCGCACCCGCGCAAGCCGCGCCGCCCGCAAGCCGCCCCGGCCCCGAAGAGCCGCTCACCCTCGACACAATGCCCGCCATGGCGCAGCTCGAAGCCGAAATCCGCCGCCGCCCGATCGGCCGCACCATCGTTGACATCTGCCGCGATCTCGGCGTCGCGCCCACGCTGTGCGCGGGACCGTTCTGGAACCGGCTGTTCCTGGCCATCCACGCCTATCGCGGCAGCATCGGCAATCTCGTGCTGGAGATGCGCCGGCGGGAGAAGCAGTTGGACCAGGAGCACTGGCGGCATCCGAACCTGGCCTTGCCCGAGCAAACCCGCGAGGGTGTCTGCCGGGTGCTGGGGTTCCCCATCGGCGAACCGCCGGTGGATCCGTTCCGTCCAGCCCCGGCAGGCGGAGCCATGGCGGCGGCACCCTGTATGCCTGTCGCGGCGGTTGCCACCGGGCCGCCCTGAACGCTTCACCCGCACGATCGCAGCCTGATGCACGGGGCCAAAGCATAGCTGGCCCCGCCGTTCCGATTCGTGCCGTTGCCGCGCCGCGGCGGCAAAACCCCTTGCACCTGCGCGCCGACACCATCGCTCGGCCCACCGCCCGCTCCAGCCGCGGCAATACCCCATGCACCGTGAGGCACATCGCGCCATGGCAAGGGGCCGTCCCACACCGCGCCCCTCCCGGGCGGCACGGTGCGGCATGCGGCCAAGCAAGCAAGACTCAACGCAGATGAAGACCCGATGCACGCAAAGCGCGCGGATGGGCCTGAGTCCGGCAGGATCCTTCACGGCAGACCTCGCACAACCGTACCCGGGGAGTCGCGCCGATGCGGTGGCCCCTGTCCCATCCGCGTGCATCAGCGTGCATCCGCCTGCATCTGCGTCGAAGCTTCCTTGTCTTGCTTGCTTCATCGCGCGCCGCACTCCGCCCGCGAGGGCGCCCGGTCGCTCCGGTCGCGGGCGCGACATTGCTCCGCGACGTGCTCCCTCCCGCGCCGTGAGCCGTCGTCTCACGCTCAGAGGAACGAGACAACAGAGAGACAAGCACGGTCGCCTTCTCACGCCACGCAGCGCCGTCTCCGCTGGGGCGAAACGAGACGCCGGCGAGACGACGCTGGCCCCTAGCCGCACTGGTCTTGCGATGGAGCCCAATCCTGCCCACCGACAGCGCCGACGGCCCAATCTCCCCATGCACCAGAGATCCCCATGCACCAGAGACCGGCCATTCCGCGGCGCCGTCCCCGGTTGCGGTTCACTCCAGCGGCGCCGTCCGCAGCACGTCCAGCGGGTGCAGCGTGCCGTCGCGCTCGAAATGCCAGAACGTCCAGCCGTTGCAGGACGGGGCGTTCGTCACCATCGCACCCACCTTGTGGATCGAGCCGCGCAGTTCGCCCGCCAGCAGCGTGCCATCCGCCGCCACCACCGCGGTCACCCGGCGCTGCCGGTCGTGCAGGTGCGTACCGGGCGGCAACAGGCCACGCTCCACCAGGCTGCCGAACGGGACGCGCGGGATTTCCCGGCGGGACATCGTGGTGCCCACGCCGTCGAGCGGCGCGGGCCTGGTGTGGCGGATGCGGCCGATCGCCGCCTCGGCATAGGCCGGGTGGCGCTCCAGACCGATGAAGTGCCGGTGCAGGCGCTTGGCCACCACCGCGCTGGTGCCGGTGCCGAGGAACGGGTCCAGCACGATCTCCCCCGGCGACGTGGAGGCGAGCAATACGCGGTGCAGCAGCGCTTCGGGCTTCTGCGTCGGGTGCAGCTTCAGGCCGTGCTGGTTGCGCAGCCGCTCGGCGCCGGTGCACAGCGGGATGAACCAGTCGCTGCGCATCTGGATGTCGTCGTTCAGCGCCTTCATCGCCTGGTAGTTGAAACGGTGGCGGGAATCGCGCTGACGGGCCGCCCAGATCAGCGTCTCGTGTGCGTTGGTGAAGCGCCTCCCGCGAAAATTCGGCATCGGGTTGGCCTTGCGCCAGACCACGTCGTTGAGGATCCAGAACCCCAGATCCTGCAGGATGGCGCCGATGCGGAAGATGTTGTGGTAGGCGCCGATCACCCAAAGCGTGCCGTCCTTCCGGAGCAGCCGGCGGCATTCGATGAGCCACTCGCGGGTGAAGGCGTCGTAGGCGGGAAAATCGATGAAGCGGTCCCACTCCTCGTCCACCCCGTCCACCACGCTGTCGTCCGGGCGGCGCAACTCGCCGCGGAGCTGCAGGTTGTACGGGGGGTCGGCGAACACGCAGTGCACCGAGGCCGGCGGCAGCATGCGCATCAGCTTCACGCAGTCGCCCAGCAGGACCTGATCCAGCGGCAGTTCGCGGACGATTTCCACGGCTCTCCGGGGGTGGGGGTGGTCGAGGCTTCGCTTTGCCCCGGGGTGGGGCCCGACGACAAGTGTATCGTGACCGGCCGGCGGAAGCCGCGTCAATCCGGATCGCACGGTTATCCAGGGCAATCGCACCTGGCCGCAGAACCCGCGTGGCGCGATGGGCGAAGGCCTGAACCTCTTTCACGTGCTTGCCGGCCAGGAATAGCCCGGTGGCTGGATGCGCCAGCGTTCTTATCGTTGTCTCGTAATCCCGTTTCATGCGGCACTGGTGCTTGGTCCGGGACAGTCCCATCAGGCTGTCACCACCCTATCGCCGCCGATCCCGCCTCCGCGGTGCCGGCGACCGATAGGCGACGCCCGGAAATAAGTGAGCTGGTTGTCAGGGGGGACGCGACTCCCGTCATTCCCGCGACAGCGGGGACCTGTGCCGCCTGGGTCCCCGCTTTCTCGCGGATGACGCAGAATCATGACCCGAGTCATGTGATTCGCCTGTTTCCGGGCGCCGCCATAGCGGCAGAGTCGCGAAGAGACCGGCGAAGAGTTCGTGGCGGCGGAGGACGGCAGGCTTGCGATTGTGTCCATGCGGTGCGGGTTCCGGTGGAGGCAGGGCGGCATGGAAGTGGACGTTCGTTATATTAACTTCAATCGTTAGAGAACGGAGCCGCCGGCGCGTTTTGCCGTCATGGTGGGTCCACGGGTCAAGCGCCCGGGGCAAGCTCTGCGCCGGCATGACGATGCGGGCGGCCGGGCAATGTCCCACCCCTCGCCGAGTGCGATTGCCCCGCACGGTTATCGGTCAGTTCCTTCGCGGGGAGGCGGGGGCAGCCTGGCATGGAGTGTGTCCGGCACGCCGGCGGAGTCACGCCGGCGTGGTGGCGGCCGAACGGCCGTCGGTTCAGGTGCATGGGTTTTGGCGCGGGGGTCGCGGCCGGGGGCGATCGCGGCAGAGTGCGGCCCGCGATGAAGCCGCTTGCCGCAGCGATTCGCCGCAGGTAGCCGCGGCGGTGGCGTGACGCCGGATCGTATCGCGGTGTTCGTCATGCGGTGTTCGTCACGGTGCATGCGGTGCTGTTGCTCCGGCGCCCGAGCGCATGGTTGCCGCCGCGCCGACCCGCGTCGTCGGCCGGTCCTGTCGTTGGTTGACCTCCGGGCAGGGCGGACGTTGCGCCCTCTGGCGTGCGGCGCATGTCCCGGAAGCCTGCCTGGCGACCCCAATACGCCGCCGTGGCGCCGCCCGCGCCGAGCGTCGGTCCGACGGAAGCGGCGCAGAACCAGCGAGGGTACGACGACGACACCGGAGCCTGGCCCGAAACGCCGGCTCACCTTCGCAATCCGGGTGACGGTTGCCAACTCAGCGCTCGTCGAGGTCCATGACCAGTTGCGCCACGCCGGCGAAGGACGGGCGGTGGTGGCGGGTGGGGCCGAGGCGCAGCAGCGCCGCCCGGTGGAATTCGGTGGCGTAGCCGGCATTGGTCTCCCAGCCATAGCCGGGCCAGCGTAGCGCGAGCCGGGCCATGGCGCGGTCGCGCACCACCTTGGCGACGATCGAGGCGGCGGCGATGGACAGGCAGCGCGCGTCTCCGCCGATCACGCAGCGGATTGGGCAGGCCAGCGCGGGCGGCACGTTGCCGTCCACCAGGGCGAGGTCGGGCGGGGTGGGGAGCCGGGCCACGGCGCGGCACATGGCGAGCAGGGCGGCGCGGAGGATGTTGAGGCGGTCGATCTCGGCGACGGAGGCGGCGGCGACGGCGATCTCCGCCCGCCCCGACTCGCGCAGGGCGGTGAATGCGGCGAGGCGTTGGTGGGGGGTGAGCTGCTTGGAGTCGTCCAGCAAGGCAGCGAGCTTGCGAGGGACGCCGGCGGGGAAGACGACGGCGGCGGCGACCACGGGGCCGGCGAGGGGACCTCGGCCCACCTCATCCACCCCGGCGACGCGGCCCCCGGCGGCCTTCTCCAGCGCGAAGTTCGGCATGGGCGGGAGGGTAGCAGGGTGGGGACGAGTCGCGGGAGGGGGATGCGCGGCGGCTTGTTCAGGGGATCAGCGTAACGCGGGCGGGATTGCCCGGCAGATTGGCCAGTGCCCGGTCGGCGAGGGACAGGCCGTGCGGAGGCGGCGGGGCGTTCGGGTGTTGGGGTTCCGCCGGCCCGGAATTCCGGCGACGCCGAGACCGAGTCAGGCATTGCCGACGACAGGGCCGGTAGCACGGTGCGATCGGCAAGTCCGCTGAGGGTCCAAACCACATCTGACATTGCAGCAGTCTATGAGAGTCGAAGAGCGGGATCCTCTATGATGGTGCGTTAGTTTGATAAACGCAAACGGTCGCAGTCCCAGCCGCCAGGGCGATCGCTCCAACCGTTCGCCACCCACGCGCCCGGCGGGGCTTCGTGCCATGTGCGCGTTCAGGGCCTCCGGACGGATCAGGATGACCGCGCGGAGATGGGCCTCGTCCTGCACGATGCAGCAGTGGCGGGTCATGCGCGCGACCCCTCCCCCCAATCCCCCCTCAAGGTGAGGGGGAGAATCAGGTAATCAATCAGTCTGTCAGCCACCGATCACCGCGTCGGTGCGCAGCGCGCCGAGCGCGTCGCGATCCAAACCGAGCCACTCCGCCAGGACTTCGTCGCTGTGCTGGCCGAGCAGGGGGGCGGCGGAGATGGGGAGGGTGCGGCCGGAATAACGGACGGGCCAGCCGCTCATGGTGTACGCGCCGATCTTGGGGTGCTGCATGGTCTGGCGGATGCCGCGGGTCTCGAAGGTCTTGTCGTTCGCCAGTTCCATCGTGTCCATCACCGCGCCGGCGGGGATTGTGGCGCCACCGACCAGGCGCATTGCCTCGTGCTTGTCGTGCTGGCGGGTCCAGGCCGAGACGATCGCATCGACCTCCTCACGCCGTTCGGTGCGGGCTTCGGGGGTGGCGTAGTTCGGATCGCCGATCAGGTCCTCGCGGCCCATCACTTTCAACAGGCGTGTCCAGTGCTCGGGATTGGCGCGGCTGGTGTAGATATAGACGTAGTCGTTCGGGCCGCCGCCCTTGCTGGGATAGACGCCGATCGGCGGATTGCCGCCGCCCACCGTCTTCGAGCCCGCGCGCGGCGCCGGCTTGCCGGTGCGCTCCATGAAGGTGAAGGCGTTGCGGATGTAGTGCAGGATGGAATCCTGCATCGCCAGTTGCAGATGCTCGCCCTGGCCGGTGCGCAGCTTGCGCACATAGGCGCCCAGCACCGAGATCGCCATCAGCATCCCGGTGCCGGTGTCGCCGATGGTTGCGCCGGGCTTGCATGGCGGTCCGTCTTCCTCGCCAGTGATGCTCATCAGGCCGCCGGCGGCCTGGGCAATCATGTCGAACGCCAGGTTCTTCTCGAACGGGCTGCCTTCGCCGAAGCCCTTGGTCTGGCAGTAGATGATGCCGGGGTTGATGGCGCGGATCACGTCCGGGCCGAGCCCGAGGCGCTCGATCGCACCGGGCGCGAAGTTCTCGCAGAACACGTCGGCCTGTTGCGCCAGTTGCTTCACCAGATCGACGCCGCGCTGGTCTTTCAGGTTGATGGCGACCGACCTCTTGTTGGCGTTGTATTGCAGGAAATAGAACGCATCCTGGCCTGGCTTGCCGCCGGCGGTGCGGCCGGGATCGCCGATTTTGGGGTTTTCCACCTTCACCACCTCGGCGCCCATCCAGGCAAGCGCCTCGGTGCAGGACGGGCCTGCCTCGAACTGGGTGAGGTCAAGAACCTTCATGCCTGTCAGGCAAGTCTCGGCACCATTGCTCATTCTCGGACGCTCCCTTGAAGACGGTGTTGCGGGAGCTTACGCCCGGTCCTCGCCGGGCGTAAGCCCGCGGGCGAAGCTGTCGCGGGCCGCTCCCGGTCACACCGGGGAACGGCGCGGCACGTCAGGGACGGCGCGTGTGACCTCATCGCCGGTTCACCGCGATTTGCGGCACGCCGCCGCTGCTGACGAACAGGCGCCGCGTGGCGAAGGACAGCCAGACCCGCCGGCCACGCAGGAAATCTCCGCCCAGCAAAGCGTCGCCGACCGCGCGGTCATTCGGCACCACCGCGAGGGTTGGGGCCTCGATGCGCGCGTTGCCGACCTGCAGCTCGCGAAACCGGTGCACGTGCACCGCCAGCGGCCGCGGTCCCGCGCCGTGCGCGATGATCGTGCGGTCGGTCGCCAGCGATGCGGCCGAGAGGCCGAGCCGGCGGGCCATCGCCATGCCGATCGTCGTTGCCTGCGCGCCGGTGTCCAGGATCGCCATGCCGGCCACGCCGTCCAATGCGATCGGCACCAGCAGCCGGTCGCGCCGCGCTTCCAGGCCGTCGATCCGGATGGCGGGTTGGCGCCACGGCGGTACGGCGTGCGGACAGCGGCGAACCCGGTAGAGGGTCAGGCGGTGCGCCGGCTCGTCGATGTCGATGTCGAAGGCCAGCAGGATGTCGGCGCCGAGCAGCCCGTCGGCCGGCGGACCGCCCACGTGATCCATAGCGAAATCACCGACCGCGACCCGCCGCACCGGAAACCGGGTCTGGCCGAGCACGATGCCGGGGATGTCCGCGTCCCAATTGGCGCTCGACCCGCCGATGCCGAAGCTGCGGGTGATGTACCGCGCGTCGTGCGCCAGGCCGAGCCGCGCGACGGCGGCCTCGGTCAGGACGGTGCGCTCGGCGCCGGTATCCACCAGCAGGCGCACCGGCTGGCCGCCGATGCCGGCGGTGACGAACATCAGGTTCTGCCGCGTGTCCAGCGGCATTGCCGCGAGCGGCACCAGCGCACAGGATTCCGGCGCGGCACAGCCGGCCAGGCCGGCAAGCAGGAGAAGCAGCAGTGCGGTGAGGCCACGCATCGACCGGCAGTGTGGCAGGACGACGGGTCGCCCGGCCAGTGGAACCGTCCGCCGGCCTCCCACGCGCGACGGAAGAGATCATGCTGCCGCGCCGTACCCGCTGCGGGATCTTCCGGCCGGCCGGCGGCCGGCCTGGCTCGCGCGCACCGGCCTTGATCGCCGCGAGCAATTCGCTCAGGTCGAGTGCCTCCGCAAAGGACCAAACCGCATGCGCCGAGTTGTCAGCAGGGGGCACGATCCGACACAGATCCACGGGCTCCGGGCGAGAGGGTGTATGGGGTTATGCAAGCGTCTCGGGCGGCACGAATTGCTGCCACCGTCCCGGCCGCTCTTCCTGCGCGCCATAGGCTTGCAGCGCGTCCGCGGCGCGGCCCACCAGTTCGCTGAAGCGCAGCCCGCGCGCAGTGAGCAATGCGTCCAGCTCGGCGATAATCCGCGTCAGGCTGCCGAAGCCATCGTGCATCACCACCGACAGCGCCTCCACCGCCGAGGCACCGGCCAGTGCCATGCGCGCCACGTCGCCGCCGCTACGCACGCCATTGGTGCCAAGCAACGGAAAATCCGGTCCCACCGCCCGGCGGCTCAGTGCCAGGAAGCGGCAGACGATCGGCAGCGCCCAGCCGCCACCATACGCCGCCGAGGTGCCGAGCACCGGCGCGAAGGTCTCCAGGTCCGGCACCATCGCCATGAATCGTCCCATCATGCACACCGCGTCGGCGCCCGCCTGGGATGCCGCCAGCGCCAGCGCCGGCAGGTTCGCCGACAATCCGGTGAGCTTCACCCACAACGCCATCCCGTTTGTCGCGGCCCGCACCCGCGCCACCAATTCGCCGAGCCGCGCCGGATCGGTCTCCTGCACGATCGCGCCGGGCGTTGCCTCGGAGGCATGTGGTGCACCGACATTCAGCTCGAACACGCGCAACCCGGCGCGCCGCGCCAGTGCGGCGATGGCGACCGCGCCATCCGCGCCGGCCAGCACCAGGCTGGCGGCGACGAAGCGTCCGTTGCGGGTGGCATCGCGGTCGATCGCGGCGAGCCCCGCGAACCATTCCGCCGGATCGCGCTGTGCCAGGCCGGAGCGGCAAAGCACAGAATTGCCATGCGGCACCGACGCATTCGCGGAGTCGATCTGAGCGTAGTCGGCGCGGTCGAGCTGACGTGCGGCGTCCGGCCGCTCGTTCACCGATTTCGCGATCACGCCGGCCGCGCCCGCGGCAAGCGCGGCGCGAATCCC
Source organism: Acetobacteraceae bacterium (assembly GCA_035535035.1). GTDB lineage: Bacteria > Pseudomonadota > Alphaproteobacteria > Acetobacterales > Acetobacteraceae > JASHVB01. The sequence goes on along the minus strand of DATLQW010000014.1, from coordinate 7,357 downwards.
GGCCTCGGTCATCACCGGTTCGCCGGAGCCGCAGATCAGCGGGTTGACCAGGACGAGGCGGCCGATACGGGTGGTCAGGCGTTCAGGCATGCGCCGACCTTATCAATCTCTTCCACTGCGCGGGAGAGGCGTACAGGATTCCGTTAACCCACCCCTGCAATCCTGCGTCCGCATGACCCGGACGCGGCGCCCTCCGCCGGCACTCGGCGACAACTTCGACCTGCTGGCGCCGATGACGCAAGCGGCGGCCTCCGTCGCGTCCGGCACCGAGGGTCATCGCGACCGCATGCGCGCGCGGCTGCTGAAAGCCGGTCCGGAGGCGCTGGCCGACCATGAAATGCTGGAAATGGTATTGTTCCTGGCGCTTCCCCGTCGCGACACCAAGCCGCTCGCCCGCGCCCTGCTCACCCGCTTTCGCAGTTTCGCCGGAGCCATCGCCGCACCGGTTCCCGATCTGCTGGCGATCGACGGGATCGGCGAGGCCGGCGCGGCCGCGCTCAAGACCGTGCAGGCCGCCGCCCTGCGGCTGGCCCGGGCGGAAGTGCTGGACCGGCCGGTCCTGAGCAACTGGCCAAAGCTGCTCGCCTACCTGACCGTCACACTGGCGCATGAGCAAGTGGAGCAGGTGCTGGTGCTGTATCTGGACGGCCGGAACCGGGTTCTGGCGGACGAGGTGCAGGGTCGCGGCACGGTCAACCACACGCCGCTCTATCCGCGCGAGGTGGTCAAGCGCGCGCTGGAACTGCACGCCACGGCCTTGATCCTGGCGCACAACCACCCGAGCGGCGACCCCACGCCCTCCCGCGAGGACATCGCCACGACCCGCGAGATCAAAGCCGCGGCCGAGGCGCTGCGGATCATGCTGCACGACCACGTCATCATCGCCCGGTCGCGCTGGCTGAGCTTCCGCCAGGAGGGGCTGCTGTAGCGCCGCGCGCGGCGCGGAGGCGGCCTCGGGCGTCGCCACGGCGACAGCTTTCGCGAGGGTGACGGACGGGTCTGGGTGTGGGTTTCGGACGGTTGGCATCACTCGTCGCGCAGCGGCCTTGCGAGCAAATCCGCCACGGCTTGTTGCAGGGTGGTGCGGCCGTCGAGCAGGGCGGCGACGGCGGTGCAGATCGGCACATCGACGCCGGTACCGGACCGGCGCCGGAGTTGATCCGGGGATCCGGAGGCGGCGGCGCGGGCGATCAGGGCGGGCGCGGTGGCGACGCCCTCGATCACCGCGCCGCTTGCGGCGAGCAGGTCGGCCAGTTTTTCGCCCCGGCCGAGCGCGAGACCCAGGCTGTAGTTGCGGCTGGCGGGTCCGGTGCAGGTCAGCAGCAGGTCGCCCAGGCCGGACAGGCCCATCACGGTTTCCGCCCTGCCGCCGAGTGCCACGGCGAGGCGCGCCAGCTCCGCCAGGCCGCGGGTGATCAGGGCGGCGCGGGCGTTCTCGCCCAGGCCGGCGCCGATCACCGTGCCGGCGGCGATGGCGATGACGTTCTTGGCGGCGCCGCCGACCTGGGCGCCGACCGGATCGTCGTTGCCGTAGAGCCGGAAGGCCGGGGTGGAGAGCGCGGCGATGATTTGGTTGCGCAGGGTGGCCTGTGTGGCGGCGACGACCGCGGCGGCGGGCAGGCCAGCGGCGATCTCGTGCGCGAAGTTCGGTCCGGTGAGAACGGCGGCCGGGGTGCCGGGATGCACCGATTCGACGACCTCGAGCGGCAGGAGATGCGAGGCGGCCTCCACGCCCTTGGCGCAGGCGACGAGCGGTGCGAGTCCCGGCGGCAGGCGCGCCAGGATGGCTCGCTGGTGCTGCACCGGGACGGCCAGCAGCGCGATGCCGGTGACGCGCGACAGGTCGTCGATCACGGTCACCGCATCGGGCAGGCGCGCGTTGGGCAGGCGGGGGTTTGCGCGCTGCCGGGCGAGTTCGGCCGCCCGGGCCGGGTCGCGCGCCCATAGTTGGACACGGGCGCCGGCCCGCACCGCCTGGATGGCCAGGGTAGTGCCCCAGGCGCCGGCGCCGATCACGGTGACGTCATTCATCGGCGATCCGCGTCACCGCCGCGGTGGCACCGCTTTCGTTGCGGCCGACTCGCTCCAGCAGGGCTTGCAGGATGGTCGGGACATCGCGCTCGAAGCGGAACGGCGGGTTGACCACCAGCAGGCCGCATCCGTTCAGCCGGTCCGGCAGCACCGGCTCGCGCAGGCAGAGTTCGGCGGTGACGATGTCGCGGATGCCGGTCTGTCGCAGGGCGATGAAGAAGGCGCGCACCGGCGCGCGGTGCTTGATCGGGTACCAGGCGGCGAGCAGGCCTGTGCGGAAGCGGGCGTGGGCGGTGACGAGGCCGACTGCAACGTCGGAAAATTCGTCCGGGTTCTCGTAGGGGGGGTCGATCAGCACCAGGCCGCGGCGCTGCTTCGGCGGCAGCAGGGCGCCGAGCGCCTCCCAGCCATCGCGCTGGTGCACCGCCACCTGGGGATCGCGGGCGAAGTGCCGGCGCAGTTGGATCAGGTCGTCCGGGTGCAGTTCGCAGCAGGCCAGGCGGTCGTCCGGCCGCAGCATGGCGCGGATCAGCGCGGGGGAGCCGGGGTAGAGGCCCAGGGTGCGGATGAAGCCGAGATAGCGGGCGAGCGGCGGCGGCGGGGTGTCGAGCAAGCGGCCGATGCCCTGGCGCCATTCGCCGGTGCGCTGGGCCGGGCCGGAGTCGAGGTCGTAGCGGCCGGCGCCGGCATGGGTGTCCAGCACGAAGACCGGCGTGGGCTTGGCCTGCAGCGCGTCGATCAGCCAGACCAGCAGCGCGTGCTTCATGCAGTCGGCGAAACTGCCGGCGTGGAAGGCGTGGCGGTAGTTCATGGCGTGGCGGCTTCCAGCAGGGCGTCACGGAACACCCGGAAGCTGCGGGAGGTATTGCGAGCGGGGTCCATGTGCGGGGCGATGCGCTGCGCGACCTCGATCTTGGGAATGCCCGTCGGATAATAGCCAGACGCGTTCATAATGCGCTGGAATGCTTCCCATGTACCGCCAGTGATTGCGTCCGGAATTCGGTAGGCCGCTCGGGTCGGTATATTTGTAGAAACACGAGGATAGGCGGCTGTGACTGCGGACCAATCGCCAAAATACCATGCCTCCAATTCTTCGATCACAATCCGGTTGATGATCGCGACACGCGCCGGAGGATGACTCGTACGAGTTGCCAAGCCCACTGCTCGCGCTTCGGCTTCAAGACGTTCCTTGAGGTGCCGGCAATCGTCACGGTCGCGATCGACGACCACCAATATCAGCCAGCCGGGGTGAACCATCCGTCGCAAGGCACGCAGGCGTCGCGGCAACTGGCGAAGCAGGGCCTGTTTGCCACCGAACCTTTGGAAATTGCAGTGCACGGTGCCTATGACCCTCGGCATCACCACACGCAACAGCGCCTCCATAGAGGCTTCCTCAACCAAGACCTCCACATGAGTCAGAGGCATCACTGACCTGGCGGTGACGTGGGCTTGCCGGCGGCAACCAAGGGGTCCCCAACACCGAACTGACCTTCCGTCCAAAGGTCACCCAGCGAGGCACCTTCTTGCATGAACTCGCGTATGCGTACAATATCGGAAGCGCGCCGCACCTGCGTATAGCCGTTGTCGTCTCGGTACAGCATGCGGACCTCCTCGGGCCGCATCGCACTCAAGAAGAACGGGGAATGGGTTGTCACCAGGAGCTGCGCGCGCCCGCTGGCCTTGCGGCATTCTTCGCCGAGTGGTTCCAGCAAACGTGGGTGCAGAAAATTCTCCGGCTCCTCGATGCCGATGAACCGGGGAGGCTCGGGATCATAGAGCACAACAAGGTAGGCGAGCATCTTCAGGGTACCATCCGATGCAAAGCGTGACAGGATCGGGTCCTTGAACGGAGCGTCCTTGATACGCAGCAACAGACGACCATCCGACATCTCTTCAGCAATGACGCGCTCAAGTCTCGGCACGCGCTGGCTCAAAGTGCGAAAGATCTCGTCCAGGCGTCTGGGGTGCCGCTCGGCGAGGTACTGAATGACATTTGCCAGATTATCGCCACTCTTGCTGAGCCGCTCCTGGGGTCCTGCTTCGGGTTGTCCACGTGTATCCGCGATCGAGAGGTAGGACACGTACCAATCAGTAATGAAGTCACGCAGCGCGGCGACCCGTGGATGGTCCGCCAGTTGTCCGAGCGTATTTACTGCAATCAGTTCGGGTGACCGAAGCGGCACCTCGACACGTTCCGCAGTGGCATCCGGCGCGTCACCGCTGATGACCCGACCTTGACCACTCTTGTAATCAAGGAAACGAAATGGCTGCCCGTAGCTGCCCCGCTTCCATCTCAACCACTCCTCCGAGACGAAGGGGGCTCCGTTCCTCTCGTCTATGGCCAAATGATAGGTGATCAGCCGGGAGCCAGGGTTCTCGCGGTAGCCCAACTCGATCACGACAGGCCGGTCCTGACCGCGCGTCTTCAGCTCACGCGCGCGCCCGCGGCGATCCCAGGCGTAGCGCAGGCCCAATTGAAAGCACTCAGACAGGAAATTGAACACATCGAATACGGTGGACTTGCCACTCCCGTTTGGCCCTATAAGAACCGTAAGCGGCGTCAGATCGCGTAGTACCACGGAGCGCAGAGCACGGTAATTATCGACCCTGATCGACTCAATTCGGGCGAGTGGCTGCCGTTGCTGGATCATGATGGTACGATTGCACTCATTTTCCGGAGGGAGCAAGCAACGATATCCGGCCGCAGGGCAGCGGCGGTACCAGTTCGTCCAACGGCCATCGCGGCCGCGGGGAAACATCCAGCCCGTCCGCCAATCCCAGCCGCAACCGCTCGATCCCCGCCCAGGCCACCATCACCGCGTTGTCGGTGCACAGCCGCACCGGCGGCGCCACCAGCGTAAACCCCGCATGCTCTGCCGCCGTCCGCAACGCCGTGCGGACCGTGCCGTTCGCCGCCACGCCGCCCGCCACCACCAGCAGCCGAGCCTCCGGCGACCGCGCGCGCATCATCGCCATGGCATGCGCGGCGCGGTCCGCCAGCACCTCCGCCACCGCGCGCTGGAAGCTGGCCGCGACGTCCGCCGCCAGGGCCGCCGGCAGCGCCCCGTCCCCCAGCCGAGCGACCGCCTGCGCCACCGCTGTCTTCAACCCGGAGAAGCTGAAATCGCACCCCGCCCGGCCCAGCATCGGCCGCGGGAAAGCGTAGCGCGTCGGATCGCCGCGCGCCGCCAGCATCTCCAGCGCCGGACCGCCCGGCCAGCCCAGCCCCAGCAGTTTCGCCACTTTGTCGAACGCCTCGCCGGCCGCGTCATCGACCGTGCCGCCCAGCCGGACGTGCCGCCCGACGCCCTGCACCGCGACGCACTGGCAGTGGCCGCCGGAGACCAGCAACAGCAGGTAGGGGAACGGCGCGCCGCCCTCCACCAGGCCGGGCAGCCGCGCGGTCAGCGCGTGGGCCTCCAGGTGGTTCACCGCGACGTAGGGCAGGCGCTGCGCCAGCGCGATGCCCTTGGCCACCTGGCTGCCGACGATCAGCCCGCCGATCAGCCCCGGCCCGGCGCTCGCCGCCACCCCGCCGAGCGCTTCGAACCGCAGCCCGGCGCGCGCCATCACCCCGCGCACCAGGTCTGGCAGCAACGCCAGATGCGCCCGTGCGGCGATCTCCGGGACCACGCCGCCATAGGGTGCGTGCGCGGCCTCCTGGCTGGCGACGGTCTCGGCCAGCACGCGGCCATCACGGTCCAGCACGGCCGCCGCGGTCTCGTCGCACGAGGACTCGATGCCGAGCACCGGTCGCGTCAGTACATTTCCCATCTTTCCCTCGGCCGCATGCGGTAATACGACGCACGCATGAACGCCGCCACGCCCCCCGACCGCAGCGTCGCCGCCCGGCCCCTGCATCACCCCCGGGTGAAGCCGCACACCCGCGAGCTGCCGCTGCGCGTCGGCACCCGCGGCTCGCCCCTGGCGTTGCTGCAGACCCGGCTGTTTTTGCAGCTCCTCACCACCTTCTGCCCGGTGTTGCGCGGGCTGGACGTGTTCGAGGAACATGCCATCCGCACCACCGGCGACGCGGTGCAGGACCGCCGCCTGGCTGACATTGGCGGCAAGGGGCTGTTCGCCAAGGAGATCCACGAGGCGCTGGCCGACGGCCGCATCGATTTCGCCGTGCACAGCCTGAAGGACCTGGAGACCGAACTGCCGCCCGGCATCGTGCTTGCTTGCACGCTGCAGCGCGAGGACGCGCGCGACGCACTGATCCTGGGGCCGGACTGCGACGCCCCCGATCCGTCCGACCCGTTCGGCTGCCTGCCGGACGGCGCGGTGGTCGGCACCGCATCGGTGCGGCGCCAGGCGCAGTTGCTGCACGCCCGGCCGGACCTGCGCGTCGCCACCATCCGCGGCAACGTGCAGACGCGGCTGGACAAGGTTGCGGGGGGCGACTGTGCCGCCTCGCTGCTGGCGCTGGCGGGCCTGCGGCGGCTGGGTCTGGAGGATCGGGCCTCGGTGGTGCTCGACCCGGACGCGATGGTGCCGGCCGCCGGCCAGGGCATCATCGGCATCACCGTGCGCGCCGACGACACCGAGCTGCACGAATTGCTCGCGGCGATCGAGGACCCCGAGGCCAAGGCGGTGTCCACCGCCGAGCGCGCCATGCTGGCGGAACTCGACGGTTCCTGCCGCACGCCGATCGGCGGCCACGCGCGGCTGCTGCAGGGCGGCGCGCTGCATTTGACCGGGCTGGTGGCTCGGGCGGACGGGTCGTTCCTGTTGAAACGCAGCCTGCACGGCGGCGCCCGGGACGCGGCGCGGATGGGTACTGAACTCGGCGCCAGCCTGCGCGCCGACAGCCCGTGCGACATCTTCGCCTGAACGCCGGAAACGCCATCAGCCGCACCCCGGCACCGCCGCAATAGTGGGCCGGCTTGAGTGTCGCCCCCGACGTGAGCTGCGGCAGGCGCCGCATGCAGTCGCGGAGAGGCGCCTGCTCTTGGGCTTGCCCCCCGGACGGGTAGCATCCGGGTTTGAATGTCACCTGCCGACCCAGCGTGGATGCTCCCTCGAAGGGCCGGCCTCTCGGTGCCCGGACCACCATGAAGGCGTTGGAATGGGTGCCTGTTCCGGTCATATCTTCTCTTCCGGAGACCGCGATCAGTTGACGAAGACTGGGGATCGGAGCGTCCAAGAGGCGCAGTTCCCGCGCCATTGGCTATCTTTTTGGTCGTGTGTCAGCGGCGGTGAGAATCCGCGCGTAGGCGGCGGCGGGCGTCGCCTGACGGCGCGGCCGCCGGGGGTGACGGCCGGTCTTGAGGAAGGGATGACGGCGATTTCGGAGGCTGGCGTGTCGTGGTTGGCGCAGGCTTTT
>DATLQW010000013.1:0-5462 GCA_035535035.1 Acetobacteraceae bacterium | reverse complement strand
CGGTGATCCATCCGACGCGAGGCTCCTGCCTGCTGATGTGCACAGACACTTCCTTGGCGGCCGTCGAGATCATTCGCCTCTACGGCCTGCGCTTCAAGAGCGAGCCTACGTTCAAGCAGGCGGTGCGGCTGATCGGCTCGTTCAGCGACCACTTCTGGATGTCCGACATGAAGCCGCTGCGCCGCCGCAGCGGCAACCAGCACCTCCATCGTGCGTCGCCGGACTAGCGCGACGCCGTCAGGCGCAAGCTGCACGCCTATCACGTTTTCATCCAGGCGGCCGTCGTCTGTCAGGGACTGCTTCAGTACCTGGCTGTCGCGTTCCCGCAGCGCGTCTGGGCCTCCTTCGGCTCCTGGCTGCGCACCATCCGGCCCGGCATCCCGCCGTCGGAGCTGGTCGTGGCCAACGCCCTGCGCCACAGCATGCCGGAATTTCTCCCGAATTCCGCATCAGGCAACAGCTTCGCGAATTTCGTCATCGAACGGCAGGACAGCGATCATATGCAGGCGTTCCGGCTCGCGTCCTGAGCCGGGATCGGGGCAGAACTCCGGACTTGCGAGTTCCGGTGCACGCCAGCGCGATCTCGGCGAGCGCTGCCCGGCCGCGGTGCTGGCACCGGCCACCGCGCCGGTATTGGCGGAACCGACGTGGCGCGTCCATTGCACCCCTCCGACCGCGAAGCCGACCCAATCCACGGGAAACAATGTGCACCACCCCAACCTGTCCCGATGCGCCTGGGGCTTGACCCGGGCATCGATCGCGGCACGGTGCCGCGATCGATGCCCGGCTCAAGCCATGCCCCGGCGCCTGGCCCCCTGGGGCCGGCCGCGGCGTGGGGAAGCCTCGGGACATGACGCGGGCCAACCATGACGCGGGGAGCCACCGGGGCATGACGACAGCAGGCCATGTCGTTGCATCACCATCCAGCGCTGCGCATCGCCGGTCGATGAAGGCTGCCCGCCGCCATCACCACCCCCGCGACACCATAGTGGTGTTCGCCCGAGCACCGCGGCTGGGCACGGTGAAGCGCCGGCTCGCCGCCGAGATCGGCGACCGGGCCGCGCTGCGCTTCCACACCGCGACGCTCACCCGCCTGCTGCGCAGGCTTTCCGCCGACCGCCGCTTCCGCACCGTGCTGGCCGTCACCCCGGATCGAGCGCCACTGCGCATGCCGCACAGCGTCGCCCGCGTCGCACAGGGGGCGGGAAACCTCGGCCAACGCATGGAGCGTGCCTTCCGGCGCTTCCCGCATTGCCGCGTCGCCATCATCGGCTGCGACATCCCGGATGCCACTTCCGCCGACGTCGCCACCGCATTCCGTTCGCTCGGCCGCGCCGCCGCGGTGTTCGGGCCGGCGGCCGATGGCGGCTACTGGCTGGCCGGCGTGAGCCCGCGGCGTCCCGCGCACCCGTTCGCCGCGGTGCGCTGGTCCACGCGGCATGCGCTCACCGACACATTGGCGAATTTTGCCCATCGCCAGGTCGCGTTGCTGCGCACGCTGCACGACGTGGACACCGCGGCGGATTGGCGCAGCTTGCGCCCGCCTGGGCTATCCGTTCGCAGGCAGCCGGATGCCATCCGGGCTGTTGCGTGGCATGCGCATCGCGATCGGGCGGGAAGTTGGTCGCCACGATGATGCGGCGCATGGGTATCGAGGCGCTCTATCACCGACCGAACAATTCCAGGCCGGCGGCGGGGCACAAGATCCGTATGGAGGTCGATTTCCGTCCGGCGGCGGTTGAGACGGAGCTGGCTCGGCATGGCAAACCCGAGATTCCGAAAATCCTGATTGCCGCGCCGCCGCCGGCACCCTTAATCGCGGCGCATGAACTACCAATGCGGCGTCCGACACACAAAGCGCCTCGCCCGATCACTTCGCCAAAATACGCGCGAGCTCGACCAGTTCCGTATCCACCGGCTTGGTGCGTCCGACGATGTCCGCGAGCGGCGTTCGGGTGACCTCGTTCTTCTGCCAGCCGACCAGGACGCCGGTCTCGCCATCGCCCAGGGACTTGACGGCGCCGACGCCCAGCCTCGTCGCCAACATGCGATCGAACGCGCTGGGCGGCGCGCCGCGCACCACGTGTCCCAGCGTGGTGGCGCGCAGCTCAAAACCCGTCCGCTGCTTGTCGGCGTCGAAATAGGCCAGGATCCTGGCGGTGTTTTCCTTGACGCCCTCGGCAATCACCACGATCGCATGGGTCTTGCCGCGCTCATAGGCGGCGCGCAGCCGCTGTGCGATCTCGCTTGCCGGCACCTCATGCTCGGGCGTCGAGATGACTTCGGCGCCGCCGGCGAGGCCCGCCATCATCGCCAGATAGCCGCAGTCCCGTCCCATGGTTTCCACCAGGAAAGCACGATTGTGCGAGGAACCGGTGGTGCGCAGGTGGTCGATCGCCTCCAGCGTGACGTTGATGGCGGTGTCGCAGCCGATGGAGACATCCGTCCCGAGCAAGTCGTTGTCGATGGTGGAGGCGACGCCGACCACGTGGACCCCGAGCTGGCTGAGCCTGTGCGAGCCGGTCTGGGAGCCGTTGCCGCCGATCACCACCACGCCCTCGATGCCGCGTTGGGCGAGGTTGCGCAGCGCCTTGGACCGGCCGCTTTCCTCGCGGAATTCCGCGGAGCGGGCGCTGCCCAGGAACGTGCCGCCGACCTGGATGATGCCGCCCACGTCGCGCGCACTGAGTTGGCGGAACTGGCCGTCCACCAGGCCCTGCCAACCCTGGCGCACGCCGTGGACGGTCATGCCCTGGTCCAGCGCACTGCGCGTGACGGCGCGGATGGCCGCATTCATGCCGGGGGCGTCGCCACCACTTGTAAGGACCGCGATGTGCTGCATGAGTCCGACACTATGACCCTGTGCCGGAAGCGGCAAGCAAATGACGTGCCAATCAAATCGCGGCGCGGGCAATCGGTTCGCCCCGAGACCCGCCTCGCATCTCCCGCACGCGGCACGGGCGGGCTAAGGTGCCTGTCCATGCCCCAGCGCCTCGAACTCCTCGCCGTCCCCGGGTTCCCCATGGTCCAGCCGGGCGACGATCTCGCCGGCCTGATCGCCGACCGGATCGGCCCGTTGCACGACCGCGACGTGCTCGTGGTGGCGCAAAAGGTCGTGTCGAAGGCCGAAGGCCGCGGCATCGACCTCGCCACCGTTGTTCCGTCCCCGCGCGCCGTCGCACTGGCTGGCGACGTCGGCAAGGACCCGCGCCTGGTCGAGGTCATTCTCGGCGAATCCATCCGCGTGGTGCGGTCGCGGCCGAACCTGCTGATCATGCAGCACCGGCTGGGCTTCGTGATGGCCAATGCCGGCGTGGACCATTCCAACGTGGCGCCGGTGGACGGGGTGGACCGCGCGCTGCTGCTGCCGGTCGATCCGGACGGTTCGGCGGAACGCCTCCGTGCCGCGCTGGCCGCCCGGTTCGGCGTCCGCCTGGGCGTCATCATCAGCGACAGTTTCGGCCGGCCCTGGCGGCGCGGCACCGCCGGGGTGGCGATCGGCGCCGCCGGCCTGCCGTCGCTGATCGACCTGCGCGGCCACCCGGACCTGTTCGGCCGCACCCTGGAGGTCACCATCATCGGCTATGCCGACGAGATCGCCGCCGCCGCGTCGCTGCTGCAAGGCCAGGCGGCCGAGGCGCAGCCGGTGGTGATCGTGCGCGGGCTCACCTGGACGGCGCCCGACGCGCCGGTTAACGAACTGGTGCGTCCACCCGAGGAGGATCTGTTCCGGTGATCATCGCGCTCTCCGGCGGCGTCGGCGGTGCCAAGCTGGCACTCGGCCTGTCGCGCATCCTGCCGCAAGGGCAATTGCTTGTCGTGGTCAACACCGGTGACGATTTCGAGCACCTGGGCCTGGCGATCTCCCCGGACATCGATACGGTGGTTTATACCCTGGCGGGGCTGGCGAATCGCGAGGTCGGCTGGGGCCGGGCGGACGAAACCTGGTCCTGCATGGAGACGCTGGCGGCGATCGGGGGAGAGACCTGGTTCCGGCTGGGCGATCGCGACCTTGCCATGCATATCGAGCGCACGCGGCGGCTGCGCGCCGGGGAGAGCCTGTCCGCGGTCACCGCCGATTTGTGCGCGCGGCTGGGCGTCGGGCCGCGCGTGGTGCCGATGAGCGACGATCCGGTGCGGACGCGCTTGCTCACTGACACGGGGTGGCTGGATTTCCAGGAATATTTCGTGCGCAACCGCTGCGAGCCGGTGGTGCGCGAGCTGCGCTTCCATGGCGCCGAGACCGCGCGACCGCATCCGGCGTTCATGGCCGCGCTGGCCGACCCGAAACTGGAAGCGGTGGTGATCTGCCCGTCCAACCCGTTCATCAGCGTCGAGCCGATCCTGGCGGTGCCTGGCGTGCGCGACGCGCTGGCGCACTGCGCCGCGCCGGTGATCGCGGTATCGCCGATCATCGCCGGACGCGCGGTGAAGGGGCCGACGGCGAAGATGATGACCGAACTTGGCCTGGACCCGACCGCCGGCACCGTCGCGCAACGCTACAGCGATTTGCTCGACGGCTACGTCATCGATCACGCCGACATGGCGGAGGTGGTGTCGATCGATGCGCGTGTGACTCTGGCACAGACGCTGATGACGACGATCGAGGATCGCGAGCTGCTGGCCAGGACCGTGCTGGACGCCGCCGCCGTGTTGCGGCGTCGCAAAGGATGAAAGTCTGGGCCGCGGTGCCGGTGAAGGAGTTCACCGGCGCGAAGCAGCGACTGGCGGCCATGCTGACACCGGCGCAGCGGGAGCTCCTGGCGGCGACGATGCTGGAGGACGTGCTGGCCGCGCTGGCGGGCGCGCGCCGGCTGGGCGGCATCATGGTCAACACGGCCGAGCCTCGCGCGGTGCTGCTGGCGCAGCGTTACGGCGCGTACGTGGTGACCGACGGCGCGCGCGACGGGCACACCGGCGCGGTGCTCGGCATGGCGCGCGCGCTGGCGGCGGAAGGGCGGGCGATGCTGACGCTGCCTGGCGACATTCCGCGCGTCACGCCGGCGGAGATCGACACGCTGGTGTCGTCGTGCCGGCCGGCGCCGTCCTTCACCATCGTGCCGGCGCATGACGAGCAGGGGTCCAACGCGGTGCTGTGCGCGCCGCCGGGGGTGGTGCCGTTGCGGTTTGGCGAGGACAGCTATTTCCCGCATCTGGCGGCGGCACGCCGTTGCGGCATCGAGCCGACGATCGTGCGGCTGCCGGGCATCGCGCTGGACATCGATCATCCGGCGGATTTGCGCAGGTTCCTGCAGGCCCCAGGCATGCCGACGCGGACGCTGGCGCTGCTGGAGAAGCTCTCCCGCGGGAGCGGTGCAGGTGCGTAACCCATCTTTGACACTCACTAAAAAAACTTCTGCAATATCAGCAATGTGTGCGGCAGATTTTCGCCGAGTAACACTACATTCGGGCATTGGGCGGGTCATGCGACGTATTTCCTGACCCCGCCCGGCGCCGGATCG
>DATLQW010000012.1:0-47657 GCA_035535035.1 Acetobacteraceae bacterium | reverse complement strand
CGCCGCGCTGCCGTTCGCCTGTGCCGGCGCGGTGCTGGAAGTGCGGATCGGCGAGACGTTGGCCTACCCGCGCGCTGCCGCGGAGCTTCGCGCTGCCTGATCCCGGCTGCCGCCTGCGCAAGCGGGGTCCGGTCGGCGTGCCCGGTGAGATCTCGCTGCGGCGGTGAGATTTCGCTAACCCTTCGTCGCCACACTCCCCCCATGCACGGGGCAGCAACGGCGTCGCGGTCTGGCATCGCCCTGCTGGCGCTGGCGATGCTCGCCGCCGCGGCGTTCCTGGCGCCGGGAGTGTTCTGGCTGCTGCTCGCCCTCGCGGCGGGCGGCGCGATCCTGGTGCTGATGCTTCGTCATCCCGTGGCCGCCAGCGCCCTGTGGCTGCTCGGGGTCGGCTGCACGCTGGAAATGTCGCTCGGCGACATTCTCGGTCCCGCGTCCTACCAGCCGATCATCGCGATGGTGAAAGGCACCGGCCTGCTGCTCGCCGCCATCGCGGTGCTGCGCTTCGGGCCGCGGGCGGACCGGTTCAACCCCGGCTTCGCCTTCCTGGCGATGTTCGCCGTGGGACTGACGCACGGCCTCTATCCGGGGCTGACGGTCACCGAGAGCCTGCGCTCCCTGATCGGCTCCGTCGCCCCTTATGCCTTTTCGTTCAGCCGCCTTTCGCGCGCATGGGCGCGCGCGATCATCCGCGTCACCAAGCTGATCCCGTCCTTCTCGGTGGCCGCCGGCGCGCTGCTGGACCTGGCCGGCATCCGCCCGCTGTTCGTGGTCTCGGGCGGGCTGCGGCTCGGCGCGCTGAGTCACCCGGCCTTTCTCGGCGGCTTTGCGCTGACCGCGATCTACGCCTGCCTGGTCGAACTCTACCGGGAAGGCAACCGCGCCCTGATCGGCCTGCTGGCGGTCAATTTTCTGATCCTGGTCCTGACCGGCGCGCGCGCGCCTCTGCTGTATGGCGTGATGGTGACCGGGATCACCCTCGGTTTCGTGCCCTCGCCGGCTTTCTCCCGGCGGGAACGGACGGGTCTGCTGCTCGGCGCGCTGACGCTGGTCCCGCTGGCGCTCGCGCTCGCCGGCAGCCTGACCGAGTTCCGGCTGTTCAACCTCCTCGACCACAACGCCGACGGGCTCAGCGGGCGGGAGAAGATTTGGGCCTATTTCGAGCGCGCCGCCGCCGGCTCGCCCTGGGTCGGCTGGGGGGTGGGCGCGGGCAATGCGGTGATCCCGCAAACCAGCCGCGTGGTCCGGATCATGCACACCTGGGCGGCGCATAACGAGTATCTGCGCATCGCGGTGGAAGGCGGCCGGATCGGAGAGGCCCTGTTGCTGGCGTTGTTCATTCTCTGGGCCGCCGCGCATATCGCGCCGCTGCCGGCACCCGAACGGGCGATCCTGCGCCTGGTGTTCCTCGCCTTCGCCTGCCACGCCATCACCGACAACGTGCTGATCTCCACCTCCGCCTCGGTGCTGTTCGCTTTCATCGCCGCGGTGTTCGCCCGCGGGGCGCTGGAGGCGGAAACCGGCGCGCTGTCCGATTGACCGGCGGGGGCCCGCTCCCTAGCTTGCGGCGCATGTCCGCGGCACCCACGACCGGGGCAACGCCCCTCCCGAAAGCCTGGCCGTTCGAGGAAGCCGCGAAAGTCGCGGCCCGCCTCGCCGCCTCCGGCAAGACGCACGCGTTGTTCGAGACCGGCTACGGCCCCTCCGGCCTGCCGCATATCGGCACCTTCGGGGAGGTGGCGCGGACAAGCTGGGTGCGGCACGCCTTCACGGTGATGACCGGCCTGCCCTCCCGCCTGATCGCCTTCAGCGACGACATGGACGGGCTGCGCAAGGTGCCGGACAACGTGCCGAACCGGGAGATGCTGGCCGGCTACCTGGGCCAGCCGCTGACCCGCGTGCCGGACCCGTTCGGCACGCATGAGAGCTTCGGGGCGCACAACAACGCGCGGCTGTGCGCCTTCCTCGATTCCTTCGGATTCGAATACGAATTCGCCTCCGCCACGACATATTACAGAAATGGGCGGTTCGACGCCGCCTTGTTATATGTCCTGGAGCGGCACGACGCGATCCTGGAGGTGGTGCTGCCCACGCTGGGGCCGGACCGGCGCGCGACCTATTCGCCCATCCTGCCGATCCATCCGAAAACGGGCCGGGTGATGCAGGTGAAGATCGAGCGGCGGGACGTGGACGCCGGCACGGTGGCCTGGCGGGACCCGGAGGACGGCGCCTGGTACGAGACGGAAGTGACCGGCGGGCGGTGCAAGATGCAGTGGAAGGCCGACTGGGCGCTGCGCTGGCACGCGCTCGGCGTGGATTACGAGATGTCCGGCAAGGACCTGATCGACAGCGTGAAGCTGTCCGGGAAGATCTGCCGCATCCTGGGCAGCACGCCGCCCACCGGCTTCACCTACGAGCTGTTCCTGGACGAGCACGGGCAGAAGATCAGCAAATCGAAGGGCAACGGGTTGTCGGTGGAGGACTGGCTGCGCTACGCGCCGGCCGAATCGCTTTCCCAGTTCATGTTCACCGCCCCGCAGCGGGCGAAGCGGCTGTATTTCGACGTGATCCCGCGCGCGGTGGACGAATATGTCGCCAACGCCGACCGCGCCCGGGGCCAAAACGCGGCGGAGCAGCGGACGAATGCCGCCTGGCACATCCATGGCGGCAAACTGCCGAACCATGCCGGCAGTCCGATCTCGTTCGCCATGCTGCTCAACCTGGCGAGCGTGGTGAACGCGGACACGCCGGAGATCCTGTGGGGCTTCATCCGCCGCTACTACCCCGATGCCAGTGCCGAGACGCAGCCGCTGCTGGCGCGACTGGTGGACCACGCGATCGCCTACTACCAGGACTTCGTGCGGCCGGCGAAGCACTACCGCCAGCCGGACGCCACGGAACGCGCCGCGCTGGAGGACCTTGCCGCCACGCTGGCCGCGCTGCCGCGGGGCGCCGACGCCGAAACCATCCAGAACGTGGTTTACGAAGCCGGCAAGCGCCATCGGTTCGCCGAGCTGCGCCACTGGTTCGCCTGCCTGTACCAGGTGTTGCTCGGCCAGCAGGAAGGCCCGCGCTTCGGCGGCTTCGTCGCGTTGTACGGGATCCAGGAGACGATCGCGCTGATCCGCGACGCGCTCAACCGCCGGGCCGATGCCGGCTGATCCATTGCCGCGTCCGGGCGTTCCGGAGACCATGAAGACGTGGCTCCGGCAAATGCCCGCCCTGCTCGGCGTGGCGCTGCTGATCGGCGCGATCTACGTGGTGCAACGCGAGTTCCGCCAATTGCGGCTGCGCGACATCGGCGCGGCGCTGCAGGCGATCCCGCCGCGCTCCCTGGTTTTGTCATTCGGCTGGACCGTGCTGTCGTATTTCGTGCTGACCTTCTACGACCGGCTGGGCACGATCTATGCCGGCCACAAGGTGTCCTACGGCCGCGTCGCCTTCGCGTCGTTCTGCGCCTATGCGCTGTCGCACAATCTGGGCTTTGCCGCGGTATCCGGTGCGGCGGTGCGCTACCGGCTGTATGCGCAATGGGGCCTGACCCCGACGCAGATCACCAAGACGGTCGCGTTCTGCAGCCTGACCTTCGGCCTGGGCGGCATGGTGCTGGGCGGCAGCATCCTGTTCCTCGAACCGCGCGCGGTGCCGTTTTTCGGCACGCACCTGCCGCCCGCCGCGATGTATGCC
Source organism: Acetobacteraceae bacterium (assembly GCA_035535035.1). GTDB lineage: Bacteria > Pseudomonadota > Alphaproteobacteria > Acetobacterales > Acetobacteraceae > JASHVB01. The sequence goes on along the minus strand of DATLQW010000012.1, from coordinate 43,973 downwards.
GCGGGGGCGCTGCTTTGGGGCGTCGTGGCCGGCTATGTCACGTTCGCCCGGGTGCTGCGCCGAATACGGCTGTTCGGCCAGATCATCGAACTGCCAGGCGTGCGGATGGCGGTGCTGCAGGTGTTGCTCGCCACCGCGGACGTGGCGATCACCGCGACGATCTTCTACCAGTTGCTGCCGGTGGCGCCGCACCTGACCTGGGTGATCTTCCTGGGCGTCTATGTCGCATCCTACACCGCCGGGCTGGCGACCAACCTGCCCGGCGGCATCGGTGTGTTCGACACCGCCATGCTGCTGGGGCTTTCCCCCTATATCGACGCGCCACGCATCGTCGGCGCGCTGGTGGTGTTTCGGCTTTACTACTACGTGATTCCGTTGTTCCTGGCGGGTTTGTTGTTTTCCGGAAACGAAATCCTGCTGCGCGGCGGGCTGCTGTTGCGGCGGCGCGCGGCCAGCCTGCCGGCGGCGCAGGCGCTGGCACGGTGGAGCGAGCCGGATTTCGTGGTCGCCAGCAGCACCGGCTCGGTGGCGCTGTGCGGCGTGCTGTTGCTGTGCCTGGGCGTGCTGGCGCCGCAGACCGATTTCTCCTGGCTCGATCCGGATATCGCCGGCCTGGCCAGTCAAGCCGGGCAATTCGTGCCGTCGCTGATCGGGGCCGGACTGGTGATGATGGCGATTGGGTTATCGCATCGGGTTAACCTCGCCTGGGGGCTGACACTTGTGCTGCTGGTGGCCGGCGCGGCCTTCGCCGCCACGCAGAACGACCGGCTCTGGGTGGCGAGCGTCCTGATCCTGACCGCCATCCTGGTGGCGCCGTTCCGCGCCTGCTTCTACCGCCATGCCAGTCTGCTCAGCGGACCGTTGCAGCCGTCCAGTGCGTTTTCGCTGTTCGCGCTGGCGATCTGCGTGCTGGCGCTGGCGGTGACCCGCCCCTACCTGCACGGGCTGGCCAACAATGCCTGGTGGGCGGTGATCATCTCACGCGACGTGCCGAACTCGCTGCGTTTCGCGGTGGCGGTCGCCATGGTGCTGGGATTGCTCGCGATCTGGCGGCTGCTGCGCCCAGGGCGGGTGCGGTGGATGCCGTGGAACGCCACCGCGCGCGTGCGGCTGGCCGCGTTGGGCGTGCTGCCACCGCGCCACGCGGACGGCCTGGTTATGGGCGAGGCGGAACGTGCCGGCATCCCGTTCCGCCGCTGTGGCCGCGTGCTGCTGGGATTAGGCGATCCCAGCGGCGCGGAAACCGATTGCATCTCGGTGATCTGGCGACTGCGCGACCTGGCGCAACAGGAGGGACTCGATCCGGCGTTCTGGCGCGCCGGTCCCGGCCTGCTGAAAGTCTATGGCGATATCGGGCTGACCGCGCTGCCGCTGGGAACCGATGGATTGCCGCTGCCGGAATCGCCCGACGAAACGCCGGCGGTCCAGCATTACCTGGTCTGCGTGGCCGAGCGCGACCTGGGCACGCTGCTGCCGCTGCTGCCGGAACTTGCCCGCAGGCAGGACGTGGCGATCCCGGTCGCGGCGTAGGGGTTGGGACTGTGAAACGCCGGCCGGAATGAGTCCGGCGGCGTTCGATGGGGAAAACTGATGCACGACCATCGGTCTCTCCCGCGGCGGAATATAGTGCCGGCGATCATCGGGACCAAAGTCACTGTGCGCGGCTGCGACGCTCGATGACATCATCGATGCCGATCACCCCCGGTCCGGCCGATGACAACTGGTCAAGGATGTGGACCAGCAGCCGTCGCGCCCGCGCATCCCGGTGCGCCCGGTTCAGTAGCTCATGACGGCGGCCGCGGCCGGGTTCAAGGCTTGCCCCAGCGAAGGCGGAGCCAGCCCCATCACCCGCGGCACCGGGGTGACGTCGTGCTTGCCCGGGGCCGGCACGGCGCCGACCACCTGGATCAGAACGCGGCTCCACACTGGCGCGGTAAAGCATGGCCGGAACACCGCCAGCCAAGTGGCCAGGACGGGCGGGACGAGACGTGGACCTGGCGTAGCGGCGGCGGGATGAGCCGATGTCATCGCAGTCATGGAATCGAGTCGCGGTAGAGCCGCATGCGTCCCCGTCCGGCAGGCCGCGCTCGCCGGTCCGTTCCGTCCTGCCGGGACGCGACAGCGGAGAATGGGGCCGCCAATGACGGGCAACCACGAGCGACCCGATCATCGAGCGTGTCGAGCGCGTCCGCTGCCGCAAAGGGCGGAAAATCGAGATCAGGGCCTGGGTCCGAACAACCGCGTTATCCTGATGCGATTGCGGGTGAAATGGCGCGATTCCAATCCGGGCTGCCGGTTGCGCGCGGGACGCACACCGCGGCGGTCTTCGCGAAGACCGGATTATCCAGCACCGCGTTGCCGGGCAGACCGAAATCGTATTGGACGTCATGCTCCTCGCACCAGTCCATCGCCTTACGCCGCCCATAATGGCCGTCACCACGACTCGTAATCCGCGTCTAAAGCCGCACTGACCTTCTTCTCGCACATCCTTGGCAGTGAGAGCGCGGGGAGCGTCTCGTCGTCGGTGGCGGGCGTGGCAGATTCTGTCCCGGCATCGAGAGCGGCGTCAGCACCCAATCTCTACGCGGTTTCGGAGGTTTGCAGCGCGCCCGCCGGCGAATCCCCGCTATGCTGTGAACAGGATGGACTGGATCCATGGATCGACCGCAAAATCGAAGGCGGCGGGCACCAGCCGACATATGCCCCCTTGTCCCCTGCGCCGGATGTTGTAGCGTCCGCCCCCGGTTCCTTGCCCGGTGGCGGGACCGAAGACTGCTAACGAAAGCAATAGGCAGGACCGGGCGCCGCCCGGTCCGCCCAAGGGAGACAGTACTGATGAGATGTCCATTCGCGCCGACGCCGTTCGTCCAGCTCGTTGCCGGAGCCGCAATCCTCCTGCTCGCCGTTCCTGCGCTCGCCGCCAACCCCACCGAGGGCGTCACCGCGACCCAGATCACCATCGGTACCACCACCGACCTGTCGGGAGTGACCGCGGTGCAGGGGGTCAACAATGCCGACGCGATCCGCATGGTGTTCGACGACGCCAACAAGGCGGGCGGGGTGAACGGGCGCAAGATCCGCTACATCGTGGAAGACACGCAATACACCGTGCCGCGCGCGGTGCAGGCAATCAACAAGCTGCTCAACCTCAACCACGTGTTCTTCACCATCGCTGACGGCGGCACGCCGATGAACGATGCCGAGATGCCGATGGAGTTCGCCAAGGGCGTGCCGAACGTGTTCCCGTTGAGCGGAGCGCGGTCGATGTTCGAACCGTACAACCGGCTGAAATTCGGCCAGTTCGCATCGTACTACGACGAAATGCGCGCGGGCGTGAAGTATTTCGTCGCGCAGAAGCACGTGAAGAAGATTTGCGCGCTCTATCAGGACTCCGACTTCGGCCAGGACGTCTATGCCGGCATCGCGGCCGAGGCAAAGGCGCTGAACATGCCGGTGGTCGCCACCGCGACGGACCACCCGACCGACACGGACTTCACCGCCACGCTCGCCAAACTGCGCGACGCGGGCTGCGATTTCGTCGGTTTGGGGACGATCGTGCGCGACACGATCGATATCCTGTCGCAGGCCGGCAAGATGGGCTGGCATCCGGATTTCGTCGGCCAGATTGCCTCCTACGATACCGCGGTCGCCACGGCGCCGGGCGGCATCGCCAACGGGTTCTATTCGATGACACCCGCAATCTATGCCTATCCCGACGATCCGCGCCCGGCCGTGCAGAAATTCGCCGCCGAGTACAAAAAGCGCTTCGGGATCGACCCCAACTTCCTGGGCGAGCAGGGCTATACCGCGGCGCATATCGTGCTGCTGGCGCTCAAGCGGGCCGGGCCGCACTTGACCACCGACAGCTTCATCCACGCGATGGAGAGCATCCACGACTACCACGACATCTTCGGCACCACCCTCAGCCTGGGTCCGCACCAGCACCACGCGGAAACCGCCGCCTTCCTGGCGGTGGTGAAGAATGGGCGCTGGGTGCCGGTCACCGAGCACCAACTCGCCTACTGAGCTCCGATCGGGCCGGTCCGGCAGGCACACTGCCGGACCGGTCAACTGTTGCCCGGGCGGCGATTGACAACGCCAAATCGTCCCGCCTAGGCTGGTTTTCAATGAAAAGATGCGGACTGGCCGGACTGGCTGGCGCTCGATAGGTGAGGGATCGCCGGCCTGTGACGGACGCATTGCGGCTGCTTGAGTTGATCGTCAATGGCGCCGCCGGCGGCTGTATCTACGGCCTCATCGCGCTCGGCTTCGTGCTCATCTACAAAGCCACCGAAGTGATCAATTTCGCCCAGGGCGACGTCATGATGCTCGGCGGCTTCGCCGCCTTCAGCTTCATCACCTGGCTCGGGCTGAACTACTGGGTGGGGGCGGCCCTCGCGGTGCTCACCACCGCCGCCTTTGGCTACCTGCTCGACGTGATCGTAATCCGCCGCGTCATCGGCCAGCCGCAATTCGCGGTGGTCATGCTGACCCTCGGACTCGGCTTCATCTTTCGTGCCGTGGCCGGCATCGCCTGGGGCTACGATTCGGTCGGCTACGACACGCCGTTCACCAACCATACCATCAAGTTCGGCAATTTCGTGCTCGGCTACGACAGCCTGTCGATCATCGGCGGCACCGTGCTGCTGTGCGCCGTGCTCTATCTGTTCTTCAGCCGCACGCGCCTTGGCGTGGCGATGCAGGCCGCCTCGCAGAACCAGCTCGCCGCCTATTACATGGGCATCCCGGTCCGCACGATCTTCTCGTTGATCTGGGCAATCAGCGCCGGAGTCTCCGGGGTCGCGGCGATTCTGCTCACCCCGGTTTCCATGGTCGATGTGAACATGGGATTCCTCGGCATCAAGGCGTTCGCCGCCGCCGTTCTGGGCGGATTCGGCTCCATCCCCGGCGCGCTGGTGGGGGGCGTGGTCATCGGCATCGCGGAACAACTCGCCGGATTCTACCTGCCGGCCGGATTCCAGGACGTGACGGCCAACGTGGTGCTGCTCGCCACGTTGATCCTGATGCCGCACGGATTGTTCTCCCAGAGAATCGTCAAGCGGGTCTGAGGCAATCCCATGCGAACGCTGTTCAAAACCGGCTATCGGCAGGATCTCAGGATCTGGCGCCATCCGGGCGATATCCTGTGGTACGGGCTGCTCGGTCTCGTGCTCCTCGCGCTGCCGCGGTTGCTCGGCGAGTTCTATATCGGCGAGCTTGGCGCGGTGTATATCTTCGCCATCGCCGGCGTCGGGCTGATGCTGCTCACGGGCTATACCGGCCTGGTGAATCTCGGCCACGCGGCCTTCCTCGGCATCGGCGCCTATACCAACGCGGTGCTGCTGACCGCGGGTTGGCCCTATCTGCTCACCTTGCCCGCCTCCGCCTTGCTCGCTGCCATCGCCGGCGTCGCGATCGGCATACCCACCTTGCGCATGAGCGGACTCTACCTCGCCATTGCCACCCTGGCATTCGGCCAGATCGTGGCCTCGGTGCTGGAGAAATGGGATTCCGTCACGCACGGGTTCAACGGGCTGCCGGTGCCGATACCGGAAATCTTCGGCTTCCCCATCCAGGGCGCCACGGGGGTGTACTACACCGCGCTGGTCCTGCTGGTCGCCGTGCTGTGGATCGCCGCCAACATCCTGCGCACGCCATTCGGCCGCGCGCTTGTGGCGATCCGCGACAGCGAGGTGTCGGCGCGCAGCATGGGCATCAACGTCGCGCTCTACAAGACGATCGCCTTCGCCGTCGCGGCCGCCATGACCGGCCTCGCCGGGGCGCTGTTCGCGCAATACGTGAATTTCCTCGCCCCCGATTCGTTCGACGTACTGCTCTCGGTGCAATTCCTCACCATCGTCTTCGTGGGCGGCATCGGCTCGTTGCAGGGGGTGATCTACGGCGCGCTGTTCGTGCGCCTGCTGCCGCAGGGCATCGCCCTGGTCCGCGACGACCTGCCCGGCCACATCGGCCACCTGCCCGGGCTGGAACCCTCCTTGTTCGGGCTGTTCCTCGTGCTGACCATCCTGTTTCAGCCCACCGGCATCTACGGCGGCTGGTTGCGCGCCAAAGCCTGGTTCCAGGATTTCCCGCTGCATCGCGCCAGCGGCTTCCGCCGCCAGCGCACCTATGCCAGGTCGGAGCGGACGTGATGGCGCTGTTCCGCGCCGAGAACCTCGCCATGCGCTTCGGCGGCATCCGTGCGGTGGACGAGGTCTCCTTCGAAGTAACCGAAGGCGAGGTGTTCGCCATCATCGGTCCCAACGGCGCCGGCAAGACCACGATCTTCAACCTGATCAGCCGGCTTTATACGCCGACCGCCGGGCGAATGATCTTTCGCGACCGCGACATCACCGCGATCCCGCCGCACCGCATCGCCGGTCTCGGCATCGCCCGCACGTTCCAGAACATCGAGCTGTTCGCCAACGCCACCGTGCTGCAGAACCTGCTGATCGGCTGTCACTGCCACGTGCGCGCCTCGATCCTGGCGCAGCTCGTGTTCGCCCCGTCCGCGCGGCGCGACGAGATCGCCCATCGCGAGAAGGCCGAGGACGTCATCGCCTTCCTCGACCTGCAGCGCTACCGCGACTCGCTGATTTCCGGCCTGCCCTACGGTGTGCGCAAGGTCGTGGAACTCGGCCGCGCGCTCTGCACCGAACCGAAATTGCTGCTGCTCGACGAACCCTCCTCCGGCCTCAACACCGAGGAGACGGAGGTGATGGGGTTCTGGATCGAGGACATCAAAAAGGACCTCGGCATCACCGTCATCATGGTCGAGCATGACATGAATCTGGTGCGCCAGGTCTCCGACCGGGTGATGGCACTGAATTTCGGCAGGCTGCTTGCCCTCGGCACGCCGGCCGAAGTGCAGTCCCACCCGGAAGTGATCCGCGCCTATATCGGTGGCGAAGCACCCGCATGACCGCCGAACCGCTGCTGTCCGTCACCGGCATCGAAACCTACTACGGCCCGATCCAGGCGATCCGCGGCGTCAGCCTGGACGTGGCGGCGGGGCAGATCGTCACCGTGCTGGGCGCCAACGGCGCCGGCAAGACCACCGTGCTGCGCACCATCTCCGGCGTGCTGAACCCGGCCCGCGGCCAGGTCCGCTTCCAGGGCCGCGACATCGCCGGCCTGACGCCCGACCGGGTGATGCGGCTCGGCATCTGCCACGTGCCGGAAGGACGCGAGATTTTCCCGCTGCTGAGCGTGCGGGAGAACCTGATGATGGGCGCCTTCTCCCGCCGCGACGGAGAGATCGGCCGCGACCTCCAAATGTGCCACGAATATTTCCCGGTGCTCGCCGAACGCGCCAACCAGCGCGCCGGGCTGCTCTCGGGCGGCGAACAGCAGATGCTGGCCATCAGCCGCGCGCTGATGGGCCGGCCGCGGCTGCTGCTGCTCGACGAACCCTCGCTCGGCCTTTCGCCGCTGCTGATTTCCCAGATCTTCGCCATCATCCGCCGGATCAATCGCGAGCAGGGGGTGGCGATCCTGCTGGTCGAGCAGAACGCGCATATCGCGCTCAAGACGGCGGATTACGGTCACATCCTGGAAGTCGGACGCGTCGTCATGCACGACAGTTGCGCGGTGCTGATCGAGAAAGAGGACATCAAGGAGTTCTACCTGGGCCAGAAGGCCGAGGGCGTGCGCGGCGCGCACCGCTGGCGACGGAAGAAATTGTGGCGATGAGCACCCTGCCGGACCTGCTCCGCCGCCGCATGGCAACAGACGGCGCACACATCATCCTGCGCCGCAAGGACCGCGGCATCTGGAAGCCGGTGCGCTGGGCCGAACTCGGCGCCACGATCCGCGGCCTCGCCCGGGCGTTGCACGCCGACGGTTTCGGCCCCGGCATGGTCGGCGCCGTGCTGGCCGACACAAGCCCGGAATGGGTATTCGCCGACCTCGCGCTGCAGGCGGCCGGCGGACTCAGCGCCGGCCTCTCCCCCATCGCCGGCGCCGGGGAGATCGCCGCCCAGTTGCGCGAGACCGCCGCCAGCGTGCTGTTCGTCGAGAACGAGGAACAACTCGACAAGGCGCTGGCGGCACGCGCGACCTGCCCGGCGCTGCGCCGGATTGTGATTTTCGACATGAAGGGGCTGCGCGAGCTCGACGATCCGATGTGCGCCGGCCTCGCCGCCTTCGTCGAGCGCGGTGCCGCGGCGCCCGATATGTGGGACGCAACGATCGACGCGCTCGATCCCGACGCACCGGCCGCGCTGGTTTACTCAGAAGGCAACACCGGCCCGGCCCGCCCCGTCCGGCTCAGCCATCGCCATTTGGCCACCGTGATCGAAGCCGCCGCCCGCCTGTTCGACCCGCGCGCCGGGGACGAGCGGCTCGCGGTCATGCCGATGGCACATGTGAGCGAACGGGTGCTCGGCCTCTATTTGGCGCTGCACACCGGGTGCATCAGCAACTATGGCGAAAGCACCGGCACGCTCGAAGAAAACCTGCGCGAGGTGAAGCCCACGGTGCTGCTCGCCGCGCCCTGGCTGTGGAAGCGGTTCCGTGACCGCATCGTGCTGGCCGCCGGAGCAGCCACCTGGACCCAGCGGATGCTGTTCCGCGCCGCGTTCGCCGTCAGTGCCGCGGCGGCCGGTTACCGGGCGGGTGGCCGCCACCCCGCGCCGTGGACCGCCGCCGCCGCCCTGTTGGCGCGACCGATGCTTGCCAATGTCCGCCGCGAGCTCGGCCTGTCGCGGCTGCGACTGGGCCTGATCGGTGGCGGGATGGTGGCGCCGGAGCTGGTCCTCTGGTTCATGGCGCTCGGGATCGATCCGATCGAGGTCTATGGCCCAGCCGAAAGCGCCGGGCTGGCCGCCGCCGCGGCGCCGGGAGCGGTCCGTCCGGGTGACGCCGGCTGCCCAATCGCGCCTGACGAGCTCCGCATTTCGGCCGAGGGCGAGATCGAGCTCAGCAGGACAAAGGTCTGTCCGGCAGCGCCGGAGGATCCGGCCCTCGGCGCGGAGGCGTGGCACCGAACCGGCGATGTCGGGGTGCTGACCGAAGGCCGGATAACGGTGCTGGGCGGCCTTGCCGACATGATCACGCCGCCGGCGGGCACGCCGGTCCATCCGGAACCGATCGAACGCGCACTCTGTCTTTCGCCCTATATCGCCGATGCGCTGGTCGTCGGCGACGGGCGGCCCTTTCTCGGCTGCCTGTTGCGGCTCGACTCCGAGGCGGTTGAAGGCTGGGCCCATGCGGCGCATGTGCCGTTCGCCAGCTTCGCCGATCTCGCACAAGCCGAGACGCTCCACGCCGTGCTCGGCGCCGAGGTCGCCCGAGTCAATGCCGGCGTGGCGCGTGCCAGCCCCATCCGGGCCTTCCGCGCCATCGACCGCCGGTTGCAGTACGGCGACGCGGAACTCACCCCGCTTGGCGCGCTCCGCCGGGGCCTTGCGACGAGTGTCTTCCGGGAGCTGATCGAGGCCATGTACGGCAAGGCGGCATGCCAGGCCCCTCATCCAACCAAAGCGGACGCATCCTGAAACGCCGGCCGCCGGCCACAACGGTCGCCGCCGGTATCTGGGGCGTGCTGGCCGGTTCGCGCTGACCCGCACGCTGGCCCAATGCACGCAATGCCGAGTGCCGGGTCAGTTTGATTTTGCATAGTACGACCGACGGAATGACGAGGAGCTTCCTTGGAGATTCGATCTTTGCGCCCCGATGCCGCCCGCACGTAGAGGTGGAATAGTCCGCTTGCCGATCGGCAGTTACGACTCGCCGCACATTGGACGGGTTCGCCCCCTCCGCCGGCGCCATCACGCCCCCCTGGCTATCGTTTTCCGCCCCCGCTCAGCCGCTCCATCATCAGCCGGTCCTTGTTGTCCTGCATCAGCATGGTGAACCCCGGAATGCTGGTCAGCCCGAGCCCCCCGGGCACCCCGGTATCCGGGTCCGCCACCACCTTGGAATACGCCTCGCCCGAGACCTTCTCCCATTTCCCGGCCGGCTTCTTCACCTCCACGTTCACCACCGTCGTTTTGAACACCAGCCGCACGATGGCCTCCTTGGGCGAGCGCGGCTTGGTCAGGCTCGGGCAGCCGGCGATCATCTGCCATCCGTTCGCCAGCGCCCAGCCAGTCAGTGCGTCCTTGTCCATGCGATGACTTGCTCCCGATCCTGGGAACTCCCTCGTACGGGCTGCCGCCACGGCTGGCAACACGACAGCCCCGCTCGGGCGTTGTCCCCGACTCGCCCGCTGGGGCAGATTGCCCCCGATGTCCGCCCCCGGCACCACCCGCCTTATCGAGCTGCCCGACCTGCCCGCCACCGCGCGCCTCGCCGCCGCGGTCGCCGCGCTGGCCCGTCCCGGCGACGCGATCCTGCTTCAGGGGCCGCTTGGCGCCGGCAAGACCGCGTTCGCCCGCGGCTTCCTCCGCGCCGCCAGCGGCGATCCGGCGCTGGAGGTCCCCAGCCCGACCTTCACCCTGGTGCAGAGCTACGCGACGTCCCGCGGCACCGTTCACCATTTCGACCTGTGGCGGCTGGACGGCCCCGCCGCGCTGGCGGAACTCGGCTGGGACGAGGCGCGCGACGACATCGTGCTGGTGGAGTGGCCCGACCGCCTGGGTAGCCTACGCCCGCCCGACGCGCTCACCATCGCCTTGCAACCGCCCTGCGCTACACTCCGGACATCCAACCCAGGCCCCGACGCCCGCCACGCCACGCTGTCCGGCTGGCCCGACCGCATCGGCCATCTGGCATGAGCCGCGAAACCCTCATCGCGGCCTTCCTCGCCCGCCACAACTACGCCGCCGCCCGCGCCGCCCCCCTGGCGCAGGACGCCAGCTTCCGCCGCTATCTGCGCTTAACCGGAGGCCCACGCCCCGCCGTGCTGATGGACGCCCCGCCGCCGGAAGACGTCCGCCCGTTCCTGCGCATCGCCGCGCACCTCGCCGGCATCGGCCTGTCCGCCCCGGAGATTATCGCCGCGGATCCGGAGAGCGGCCTGGTCCTGGAGGAAGACCTCGGCGACGCGCTGTTGACTCCCCCTCCCCTTGAGGGCTTGGGCCGCGAAGCGGACCAAGGTTGGGGGGAGGGGGAGACTCTGTTTCCCATGTTCGACTCGGCCGTTGACGCCCTGGTCGCCATCCAGCGTGCCGCCCCGCCATCCGGCCTGCCAACCTGGGACGCGACCGCCATGGCGCAGGCGGCACTCGGCACGCTGCTGGATTGGTGGTGGCCCGCCGCGTTCGCCGCCCCCGCCCCGCCAGCCGTCCGCGCGGACTTCACCGCCGCCTTCGCCACCTTGCTGCACCCGCTCGCCGGCGGCCCACGCTGCCTCGTCCATCGCGATTTCTTCGCCGGCAACCTGATCTGGCTGCCCGACCGTGCCGGCCTACGCCGTGTCGGCATCCTCGACTTCCAAAGTGCCGCGCTGGGCCACCCCGCCTACGACCTCGCCTCGCTGCTGCAGGACGCGCGCCGCGAGATCCCGCAACCGGTCGCGGACCGTGCTGTCGCCCGCTACCTGGCCGCCCGGCCGGACCTGGACCCCGGCGCCTTCCATGCCGCCTATGCGGTCTGCGCCGCACAGCGGCACCTTCGCGTCGCCTGCCAATGGGTGCGCCTTGCCCGCCGCGACCATCGGCCGCACTACCTCGCGCACGGACCCCGCACCTGGCGCCTGCTCCAGGCGGCGCTGCGTCACCCCGCCGCCGCGCCGCTCGCCGCCGCCATGGACCGCTGGATACCGCCCGCCAAACGCGCCAACCCGCAGGGCCTCACCGCATGAGCACCCACCCGCGCACCGCCATGCTGCTCGCCGCCGGCATCGGCCAGCGCATGCGCCCGCTCACCGAGCATACCGCCAAGCCCCTGCTGACCCTCGGCGGCAAGGCATTGCTCGACCACGCGCTCGACCGCCTGGTCGAAGCCGGGGTGGAAACCGTGGCGGTCAACGCCTTCTGGCAGGCCGACCGAGTGGCGGCCCGCCTCGCCGCCCGCGCCACCGCCGGCCAAGCGCCGCATACCATCCTCCAGCGCGAGACGACGTTGCTGGATACCGGTGGCGGCACGCGGGCGGCGCTCGGTCGCCTGGGACCGGACCCATTCTACGTGGTCAACGGCGATGCGTTCTGGCTGAACGGCACCCGCCCGGCCCTGCTGCGCCTCGCCGACGGCTTCGACCCGGCGGTGGACGGCGTGCTGCTGGTGCACCGCACCTTCCAGGTCCATGCCGATGTCGGCTTCGGCGACTTCGCGGTGGACAAATGGGGCGCGCCGCGGCGGCGCGAGGAACGCGAGGTGGTGCCCTACGTCTATGCCGGCGTGCAGCTCATCGCCCCGGCCTTGCTGGACGCCATGCCGGAGGGGCCGTTCAGCATGAACCGCGCCTGGGACCGCGCAATAGCGGCCGGACGGCTGCGGGCGGTGGTGCATGACGGGCTGTGGTTCCATTTGTCCACCCCGTCCGACCTGGCCGACGCGGAAACCAACCTGCACGCCAGGTTGACGGGCGAGACGCGATGAGGCGAGCAGGTTCATGATGAAAAGGGGACGGGTTTATCGGGAGAGGGAGCCTTGCCGTGGGTAGTGGCTCAATTTGAATGTCTGCAAAGGGTGGATTTGAGATGGTCAGCTTCTGGGTGACGCAGGTCGGAAGCGGCCATTCGCCTAAGGGGGCACCTATTTGACGAACATCGGAGCAGAATTTCGGAACCTGACCACCCCTGATCGCGCCACAATGGCTCACAGGTGCAGCTGTGGTCTCGCTACCTTAGTTGGAGTGCGTATAGTGGCACCCGCGTTGATTTCTCCGACGATCTGCCTGCGTCGGTAGTGGAGATAGTTGAGAGTATCTCTCGTATAGAAGAAGAACTGCTCCTGGTGATTGAGCAACGGCATATTAACAAATTTGAAGGTGAGATTGATTGTGTCTGCGCCCGGGCCAGTTGGTGATGCAATTTCCTCCATGTGAGCAAACGCCAGTTTGCCAACACGGGGATCGTGCCAAATGCAGTGTGCATACTGATTGCGGGTATTGAGGCACAAAATCATGTCCTCGATGGCCTCATCAAATTCCGCACCAAGGCCAGCAGCGGAATAGCCTGCGCCACCCAGCTTATCGGCAATGCTCACTCGCCTCGTCTCGCCTCGCTTGGAATAGATGTCAGTAATCGCCTTCGCAACGTCGCCACCGCCCATGCCGGCACAGAAGCACATCTGGTATTCGATGTCAGTGTAGCCGGTAAGGAGCCTTCCAAGGATGGCACCCTCGTCTGGGAAGACCCCGAATGCCCGAATAAACATCACTTCTCCTTTCGCTCACAGCTCTCCGGCGCGCTTGGCGCCGGTCCCTCTGGCGTCGTGAGTTATCCACACCCCCGTCTATAGCATGGGCGAATGTCGGGTTCCGAGGAGTGTTATGAGCGCCAGGAACGACGTGAACGGGCCGCAAAACTGCCGACGTCAGGCGGTGCTGAACGTCCGCTTCCGGGATCGCCTAATGGATCTGACTATGGCCGCTTGGGTCGAAACCCGCCAACAACGGGTCGCGATCTACACCGGATGCCGCCCGAGCTGGGCCAGCATCAGGGCGTCGACCTGGTCCGGGACCTGGTCCGCCGCGTAATGGCCCACGCCGGCGAGCGGCGCGAACGTGTAGGGGGCCGCGATGAACTCGGCGGTGCCTTCGGCCGCCATGCGGCCGACCGTGTCGTCGGCATCGCCCCAGATCAGCAGCGTCGGTACGCGCGTGGGACCCACCGGCGCATGCGCCGTGCCGCGGGCGCGGTACCAGCCGATCGCGGCCGCCATCGCCGGACGGTTGCCGATAACCGAGATGTGCTTTTCGATCGCCGCCTCCGGCACCCCGTTGCGGCGCAGCCGCGCACGCACCCAATGCGCGTCGTCCGCCAGCACCTTGTCCTCGGCCGCAGGCTCCAGCAGCCATTTGTGATGAGCAGAGCGCGTCGGTTGCTCCGGATCCTCCCGCATGGCGCGGTTGAACGCGAGCGGGTGCGGACGCGACAGCATGGTGAGAGAGCCCAACCGCTCGGGCCAGCGATCGGCGATGTTCCACGAAAGGCTGCCACCCCAATCGTGCCCGGCGAGGTGAAAGCGGCGCTCGCCATGCCCGAGCCCGGCGACGATGGCCATGGCGTCGCCGATCAACACGTCAATGAGATAGTTGGCATGCTCTGCCGGGTCCGGCCGTGCACCGGGTGCGTAGCCGCGCTGATTAGGGGCGGCCGCAAAATAGCCGGCCTCGGCAAGCGCAACCACCTGCGATTCCCAATAATGGCGGGAGACGCAGAAGCCGTGCAGCATCAACGCCAGCGGTCGGCCGGGATCGCCGGCGACCGAGACGTCGAATTCCATCCCCGGCGCTGTCCGCACGATGCGTGTCTCGATCGTCGTGGTCATCGTCGTTTCCTTGCCCTGCCTCGGACGCCCCATTCACCTTGCAGCGTGGCCGCGATCAGTTCTCGCCGGAAATCTGAAACAGAAGCCGCTTCGTTCGCATCCGGCCGCAGTGCGCGGCGCTCAGTAGGGACGGTCGCCACGCACAAGCATCCGATACAGGCGGCGATGCTGGCTGTGATCGTAATCGAAGCCGGCTTTATGCAGTGAGGCGCGGTCATCGATGATCAGCAGGTCGCCCTTTTCATACTCGTGCGCATAGCAAAATTGTGGCTGCGTGATCTTATCGGTTAGGTCCTGCAAAAAATCCTGGGCTTCTTCGGGTGACATGCCCGTGACAGTCTCGGTCTTGCCCTTATGAAACCAGACGGCCTTGGTGCCGGTATCCGGATGGGTGCGGACCAAGGGATGCACGGTCGGCGGTTTTGTCGCCTCGAGCTGGGCCTTCACGATATCCGGATTGCCGATCTTCATCCGCGCGCTGCTGATCAGCGTATTCTCGGTTTTCGCGTCGGCGATCTGCTGTTTCACGTCGTCCGGCAGCGCTTCGTAGGCCGCACGCGCGTTGCAAACCGATGTCGCGCCACCCTTATCCGGCACTGCAACCGCATAAAGTATGGTGAACTTGGGCGGCAACTCCTGGTTTGTGTGGTCGGTGTGCCACGTAGCGTTGGCGCCAACTTTCGCGGGCTGACCCTTGCTGTCTTTGTGACGGTTGTCGAGCACACTGATCAACGGGAATCCGTCAACCAGGTAACGCCTGTTCTGGTCCTCCATCAGCTCGCCGAAGATTTCCGCAGCGGCTTGCAACTGGCCTGGGCTGAGATGCTCTTGCCCACGAATCACAAGAACCACATTGTCGACGACAGCGTTGTAGAGCTTCGTCTGCGTCGCGTCGTCGATGGGATGCGCAAGGTCGATACCGGTCACAATTGCGCCGATGTGCTCCTTGACCTTCGCAATCTCCATAGAATCTGTGGGTATCCTCGATGCGGCAGCGCTCATGATCTGGCTCCTCCTGTTTTGGCCCGCAGATTGTGGCGGGTGCGGGCAGCACTTCCGGAAAACGCTCTCGCCGACAGGATCGGCCAAATGCTCGCATCTATCAAGTATCGCCCCATAACCATGTTGCGTCTGGCAATCCCTGAGTCGTCAGATCGTTGCGCCCGCCACGCCGTCCAGCGCAGGCGAATGTCCCCTTTCGGGGAACTCTTCCGGGTTCAAGAGCGGCGCGGTCGGGTCGAATCCGGCCGGTTAGGCCAAGCCACTCGGCTACAGTTGCTTCGGGTCGAGACCCGCATTCAGACCGGCCCACTACCGCGCCGTGCCTTGCCTTTTCTTCCTCACCTCACCCATGAATCCTCCCCACCTCACTGAATCGTCCTCACCCCACCCATGAACCTGTTCGCCCTGCCGCCGCACGTCCCCCTGCTCGACGCCATCGCGATCGACTGGCTGCGTCGCACGCCCGACCCGCTGCAACGCGCGCACGGGCTGATCCTGCTGCCCACGCGCCGCGCCGCCCGCGCCCTGGCCGAAGCCTTCCTCCGCGCATCCGGCGGCCACCCCCTGCTGCTCCCCCGCATCACCGCCCTGGGTGCGCTGGACGAGGCGCCGCTGGCGCTCGCCGGCACACTCGACCTGCCACCCGCCGTGGAGCCAGCCCAACGCCTCGCCGCGCTCGCCCGGCTGATCCTGGCCAGGCGCGGCGCCGACGGTGCCCCGCGCACCGCCGACCGCGCCTGGCTGCTGGCCGGCGAACTGGCCCTGCTGATGGACGAGGCGGAACGCGAGGAAATCGACCTTGCCGCCCGGCTGCCGGACGCGGCCGACCCCGCCTACGCCGCGCATTGGGCGCGGACGCTGCAATTCCTGCACATCGTCACCGCCGCCTGGCCGGCATACCTGGCCGAGAACGGCCTGATGAATCCCGCCGCCCGCCAGGTGGCCCTGCTGAACGCGCAGGCCGCCGCCTGGGACCGCACCCCTCCCGCGCAGGAAATCCTGGTCGCGGGCACCACCGCCGGCATCCAGGCCGTCGCCCGCCTGCTGCGCGTGGTCGCCCGCCTGCCGAACGGGCGCGTGCTGCTGCCCGCCATCGACACCGCGATGGACGAGGACACCTGGAACCAACTCGACGACTCGCACCCGCAAGCCGGCCTGCGCCGCCTGCTGGCCGGCCTCGGGGCGACGCGCGGCGACCTGCGCCCCTGGCCGGTGCAGCCGCAATCGCCGGTGCCGCCCGGACGCTTCGCGACGCTCGGCCGCGCCCTGCTGCCGGCCGCGGCGCTGCACGCCTGGCGGGGCAACAAGCCGCCGCCGCTGGACGGCATCTCCCGCCTCGCCCCAGCCGACCAGCAGGAGGAAGCCGCCGCCATCGCCCTGGTGCTGCGCGACGCCCTGGAAACCCCCGGGGCCCGCGCCGCGCTGGTGACGCCCGACCGCGAGCTGGCCGGCCGGGTCGCCGCCGAGCTGCTGCGCCACGGCGTGGTGGCGGACGACAGCGCCGGCGAGCCGCTCTCCGAGACGCCACCCGCCGTCTTCCTGCGCCTGCTCACCCGCGCCGTCGCCGAGGAACTGGCGCCGGTCCCCTTGCTCGCGCTGCTGAAGCACCCGCTGGCCGCCGCCGGGTTGTCTCCCGTTGCCTGCCGCGCCGCCGCCCGCGCCCTGGAGCAGGCCTGTCTGCGCGGGCCGCGTCCCTCGCACGGGGTGGCAGGCTTGCGCCGTGCGCTGGACCGCACCGCCGCACCGCCGGAAGCCACCGACCTGCTGCGCCGGCTGGAATCCTGCCTGGAACCCACCCTGCGCATCGCCGCCGCGGTCGAGGTCGCACCCGCCGAAGCCCTGGCCGCGCTGATCGAAGCCGCCGAGCACCTCGCCGCCACCGACGCGACCCCCGGTCCCGCCCTGCTCTGGGCCGGCGAGGAAGGCGACGCCCTCGCCACCACCCTCGCCGAGGTGCAGGCGGCGCTGCCGCTCCTGCCGGACCAGCGCCGAGCGGTGCTGCCCGGCCTGCTGGATGCGGTGCTGCAAGGCGTGGTCGTGCGCAGCCGTCGCGCCCTGCGCGGGCGCGGCGGGGTGGAGCACCCGCGCGTGTTCATCTGGGGCCTGCTGGAGGCACGGCTGCAAACCGCGGACGTGCTGGTGCTGGGCGGATTGGCCGAGGGCGTCTGGCCGCCGGCCACCGACCCCGGCCCGTGGCTGTCGCGGCCGATGCGCGCCAAGGTCGGGCTCGCCTCGCCAGAGCAGGCGGTGGGGCAGGCGGCGTATGATTTTGTCGCCGCCGCCAATGCCGCGCCGCGCGTGGTGCTGTCCTGTCCGGCACGCCGCGACGGCGCCCCGGCGGTGCCCGCGCGCTGGCTCACGCGGGCAGAAATGTTCCTCGCCGGCCACGGCCAGCGCCTGCCACCGCATCCGGCGGTCGCCTGGGCGCGCGGCCTGGACCAGCCCGCGGACCGGCCGCGCCCGGCCGCCCCGCCGCGACCCTGCCCGCCGGTCAAGCTGCGCCCGCGCCGCCTTAGCGTCACCGAGATCGAGACCTGGCTGCGCGACCCGTACGCGATCTATGCGCGCCGCGTGCTGAAGCTGAACGCGCTCAGGCCGCTCGACGAGGCGACCGACGCGGCCGACTACGGCAGTCTGGTGCATGCCGGCATGCGGCATTTCCTCGACGAGCATGGCATGCGCTGGCCACCCGGCGCGGCGGAGCACCTGCGCCGGGCGATGATGCGCGCACTGGCGGAGGCCGGGTTGCGCGAGGCGTTGGCCGCGTGGTGGGCACCGCGGCTGGACCGCGTTGCCGACTGGGTGGCGGAGATCGAGACCGACCGCCGCGCGGTCCATCGCATCGCGGCCATCGAAGCCGAGGTGGACGGCACCCACGAGATGCCGCGCGACGGCGGGCGGTTCGTCCTGGTCGGCCGTGCGGACCGCATCGAGCGCCGCGCCGACGGAGCGCTGGCCATCCTCGACTTCAAGACCGGCACGCCGCCGACCCAGAAGGAGGTCGATGCCGGCCTGGCGCCGCAGCTTCTGCTGGAGGCGGCGATGGCGGAAGCCGGCGCGTTCGGTGCCGAGCTGGCAGGGCAGGCGGGCGAGCTGATCTACTGGCACCTGACCGGCGGCTACGAACGCGGCGAGGTCCGCTCGCTGTTCAAGGGCGACGCGGCGGCGATTGCCGGGGCCGTCGCCGCAGCCCGGGACAACCTCGGTGCGCTGATCGACGCCTACGACCAGCCGGGCCGCTGCTACCTGTCGCAGCCGCACCCGGCCCGCGCGCCGCGCTTCTCCGACTACACGCAGTTGGCGCGCGTCGCCGAATGGGCCGCGGCCGGAGAGGAAACATGAGTTCGGGAGGCCGCGATGTCCCGCGGCTAAAGACTCCCCCTCCCCCCAACCTTGGTCCGCTTCGCGGTCCAAGCCCACAAGGGGACGGGGAGAACCCGCGCGACCGTGCCAACCGCGAGCAATTGGCGGCCTCCGACCCCGCCGTATCGGCGTTCGTCGCCGCATCGGCCGGGTCCGGCAAGACCAAGCTGCTGACCGACCGCCTGCTCCGCCTGATGCTCGCCGGGGAAAAGCCCGAGCGCATCCAATGCCTGACCTTCACCAAGGCCGCCGCGGCGGAAATGGCGGTGCGGCTGCAACGCACCCTCGGCAGTTGGGTGACGCTGGACGATGCCCGGCTGGAGCAGGCCCTGCGCGATCTCGCGATCGAGCCTGCGCCAGACCTCCGCCGGCGCGCCCGCGCCCTGTTCGCCCAGGTGCTCGACCTGCCCGGCGGGATGCGCATCGGCACGATCCACGCCTTCTGCCAGTCGCTGCTGCGTCGCTTCCCGCTGGAAGCCGCCCTGTCGCCGCATTTCCAGCTCGTGGACGAGCGCGACGCCGCCGACGCCCTGACCGAGGCGCGCGAGGCGATGCTGGCCGACGCCAATACCGAAGACCGCCGCGCCGCCCTGCGCGCCCTCGCCGGCCTGGCGTCGGCCGAGCAATTCGGCCGCCACGTGGAAGCCCTCCAGGCGGACCGGCAGCGTCTGGCACTGGCACTGGCACTGCCCGACCTGGCCGCGGCGCAGCGCCGCGCGCTCGGCATCGCCGGCGGCAGCGAGGCAGACATCCTCACCACCGGCGTCAACTGGCCGGCCGAGCATGATCTGCGCGAGGCGGCGCGCCTCGTACACCGGCTAGGCGCGAAGATCTGCGCCGAGCGGGCCGGGCGGATGTTGGAATGGCTCGGCCTGGACAGCGAAACCCGCGTCGAGAACTGGCCCCAGTGGTGCACCGAGTTCCTCACCGCTGCTGGCGGAGCGCGCGCGGCCGGCGGTTTCGTCAACAAGGCGGTGGCCGAGAAGCATCCAGACCTGGCGCAGGTCTTCCTGACCGAGGCCGAGCGCGTCCTGGCGCTGATCGACGATTGCCGCGCACTGGCGATGGCCGAGCTGTCCGCCGCCTTGCTGGTGCTGGCGGCGCCGGTGCTGCAGGCCTATGCGGCGCACAAGCAGGACAGCGGCCTGGTCGATTACGATGATCTGGTTGACCGCACTTCGGACCTCATGCGCGATCCCGGCGCCGCGTGGGTGCTGTACAAGCTGGACGGCGGGTTGGACCACCTGCTGCTGGACGAGGTGCAGGACACCGCCCCGGCGCAATGGCGGATCGCCCATGCGCTGACCGCCGAGTTCTTCGCCGGCTCCGGCGCGCGGGGGGAAAATAACCGCACGGTGTTCGCGGTCGGCGACCGCAAGCAGTCGATCTACTCGTTCCAGGGCGCCGACACCGACGAGTTCGACCGCGCCCGCGACCTGCTGGAACGCCGCGTGACCGGCGCGGGGCTGGTGTTCCGCAGGACGCCGCTCGACGTGTCGTTCCGCTCCACCCAGCCGGTGCTGAGTCTGGTGGATGCGGTGTTCGACGATCCCGTCGCCGCCGCCGGCGTCGTCGAGCCAGGCGAAACCCTGATGCACCATGCCGATCGCGCCGCGCATGCCGGCGCCGTCGAGCTGTGGCCGCTGGCGCCGCTGCCGGATGCGCCGGAGCCGGAGCCCTGGGAAGTGGCGGAGGCCAACCACAACCAGCTCTCCGCGCCGCAGCAACTGGCCGACACGCTGGCCGACTGGATCCGCGCGCAGACTTCCGGCGGCGTGATGCTGGAGAGCAGGGGACGGCCTCTGGCCCCTGGCGACGTGCTGGTGCTGGTGCGGCGGCGCAACGCCTTCGCCCGCGCGCTGGTACGGGCGCTGAAGGCGCGCGGCGTGCCGGTGGCCGGGCTGGACCGGCTGGTGCTGACCGAGCAACCGGCGGTGCAGGACCTGATGGCGCTGGTCGATGCGCTGCTGCTGCCCGGGGACGACCTGAATTTCGCCTGTCTGCTGACCAGCCCGCTCGGCGGGTTGGACGACGACGACCTGATGGCGCTGGCGGTAGGGCGCGGCAAAGCCGCCTTGTTCGAGGTGCTGCGCGCGCGCGCCCATGAACGCCCGCACTGGCAGCGCGCCTGGGACTTCTTCGCCAGTCTGCTCGGCCGGGCGGACTACGTCGCGCCCTACGCCCTGTTCGCCGAGGCTTTGGGGCCGCTCGGCGGCCGGGCGCGACTGTTCGCGCGGCTCGGGCCGGAGGCGGCCGAGCCGGTGGACGAGTTGCTGAACGCCGCCCTGGTCTATGCGCGCCTGCACCCACCGTCGTTGCAGGGTTTTCTGCACTGGCTGCGCCGCTCCGGCGCCGAGGTGAAGCGCGAGGCGGAGGCCGCCGGCAACCAGGTCCGGGTGATGACGGTGCACGGCGCCAAGGGATTGCAGGCGCCGCTGGTCATTCTCCCCGACACCACGGCGATCCCGCCCGACGCGGGGCCGATCCTTTGGGCCGACGATCCGCAGACCCGCGTCGCAGTGCCGCTGTTCTCGCCACGCAAGGATTTTCGCCCCGTCGCGGCGCAGCGCATCCGCGACAACCTCGCCCGCCGCCGCCTGGAGGAGCATAACCGATTGCTCTATGTCGCGCTGACCCGCGCCGAGGACCGGCTGGTGGTGTGCGGCTGGCAGACCGGGCGCGGGCTGCCGGACATGTGCTGGTACAACCTAGTGGCGCGCGGCTTCGATCGGCTGTCGCCGGAGCGTGAGACATTCGAGATCTGGGACGGCGCGCTGGCGCGGGTGAGCGCACCGCAACGTGCGGCGGTTCAGGGGGCTGACCAGGCGGTGTCCGGGCCACCGGCGTCGCTGCCTGCCTGGATCAGCGGCGCCCCGGGCTGGCGCTCCACTCCGCCGCCGGCCGAGCCCGGGCGGCCAGCGCGGCTGGCGCCGAGCCGGCCGGAGGGGGTGGACCTCGGCACCGTGCCGGCCGCGGCCTCGCCCTTGGCCGAGCGCGCCGCTTCGGGCGACCGGTTCCGTCGCGGGCGCCTGCTGCACGCGCTGCTGCAGCATCTGCCGGATCTCCCGGAAGCAGATCGGGAAATCGCGGCGCGGCGCTGGCTGGACCGGCCCGGCAATGGCCTGCCCGCCGGCGCCGCCGCGACGCTGGCCGTGGAGGCGTTGGCGATCCTGGCGCATCCCGACCTGGCGCCGGCCTTTTCCCCCGGCAGCCGGGCCGAGGTGCCGCTGACCGGGCAGATCGGTGAGTCCGTGGTCGGCGGGCTGGTGGACCGGCTGGCGGTACTGCCCGACCGCGTGCTGGTGGTGGATTTCAAGACCAACCGCCTCGCGCCGGACCGGCCGGAGGACACGCCGGTGATGTATCTGCGGCAGATGGCGTCCTATCGCGCCGTGCTGCGCGGCGTCTTTCCCGGTCGGGAGGTGCGTTGCGCGCTGGTCTGGACCCGCGTCGCGCGGGTCGCCATGCTGCCCGACGAATTGCTCGATGCGCACGACCCGGGTGTGTAACCACCCGTCATCCCGTATTCGCGCCAGCGCATGCACCCAAGTGATGCTGTAATCGAAACGTCGTGGCATTGTCCGCTTGCCCGACGCGACTCGAGTGCGATTCGCTGACCGGCGGCAACCGCCGAACCGGAGCCGCCATGGAATGGTCACCTGGGACGTTCGGAGCTGTGCGCCTCGATAAAGCGGCGGTGCGATCCTCGAACAGACGGCAATGCGCAAGACCGTCTGTCCGCTCGGGCTGGGCCGCAGCCGCGAGAACGCGTTGCGCGTCGGGCGGTTCTTTGCCGGCGCGAAGGTAAGCGCGGCAAAGATCGTCGCAGGCCGGAGCACACTGACCGGTCCGGCGGCGGCCGGACGGCAGCGGAGCAATTTGCATCACGGCGGCCCCTTTCCACTGCCCTTGTCACCACCCTTGCCGCCCCCCTCTGGGCTGATCGCACCCCACCCGCTATCCTGGCGCCGATCAGGATCGCAACACACAGACGGAGGGAAACAATCCATGGCGCCCAAGATCATCGTCGCCGACAACCCGATGAACGACAACGACATCGCGCGTGAACTGGCACCACCCGGCTTCGATCTGGTCATCACCCGCCCCGACACCCCGGAATTCAACGCCGCGCTGCCCGATGCCGAATACATGGTGGGCTTCGGCGTGCCCTCGATGAACGACGGATTCTACAAGACCGCGTCGAAGCTGAAGCTGGTGCAGCTTCTCTCCGCCGGCTACGACCGCTGCGACATCGAGGCGGCCCGCCGCGCCCGCGTGCCGATCTGCAACAATGGCGGCGCCAACGCCATCGCGGTGGCGGAGCATGCGATGCTGCTGATGATGGCGGTGTCGCGCCGGCTGATCTGGCAGCACGACAACGTCGCCGCCGGCCGCTGGCGCGGCAACAACTGGGCCGAGGTGAAGCTGTATGAGCTGTATGCGCGCAAGCTCGGCATCATCGGCCTCGGCACGATCGGCAAGAAGGTGGCGCGGCTCGGCAAGGCGTTCGGCATGGACGTGCAGTACTACGACGTCGCACGGCTGACCGAGGACCAGGCGGATGCGCTCGGCGTGCGCTTCCGGCTGATGGACGAGATTCTCCGCACCTCCGACATCGTGTCGCTGCACGTGCCGCTGACCCCGCTGACTCGGCACATGATCGGCGCGGCGCAATTCAAGCTGATGAAGCCGACCGCGTATCTGGTCAACACCTGCCGCGGCCCGGTGGTGGACGAGCCGGCGCTGTACGAGGCGCTGGTCAACAACACGATCGCCGGCGCCGGACTGGATGTGTTCGACCAGGAGCCGCCACCGCCGGACAACAAGCTGTTCGGGCTGTCCAACGTGGTGCTGACCGCGCATTTCGCCGGGCCGACCTGGGACAACCAGTATGCCCGGTTTCGCAACGCGTTCGACAACGTGCAGCGGGTGGCCCGCGGCGAGAAGCCGCTATGGGTGATTCCGGAGCTGCGGGAGGGCCAGAACTAACGAAAGTTCCTTCTGGTACGCATAAGCAGACAGAAAGAGAACACTGCGGCTCAAGGGTCGCGGAATTCCGCCAGGAGTTCCCGGAGGCCCTCTGCGTTGCTGGTGGCGAGGACGCCGGGAATCGAGTGTGTTCCGCATATTTCGGATCGCTTCAGGATCAGGCCAAGAAAGTGAGGTTCGGCCTCAATGAAAAACCCTGTCGGATTGGGCATATGTGCGGAAACCTCAACTGACAGGTTTTCCGACAGGCTATCTCACGGCTCATGCGTGCCAGGAGGCCGTTTCGTTAGTTCTGGCCAACATCGAGAGGCGGAGCCCGCAGACCGGCGAGGCCCCTCCCCGCCCCTGACCGGTGGAAGCTCTCGCTGAAGCGCTCAAGGGGCTGACTGACGCGGGCAACAGGGATCGACAGTCGCTGCATCGGGTGAATTGGAGCGTGAGCTTCAGCCCTTGCGGCGGCGCGCGAAGCCGATGCCGAACAGGCTCGCGGCGAGGAGGCCGAGGGATGCCGGCTCCGGAACCGGCGCGTCGAACACCTGCTGCTGGATGCCGTTCAGCGAGATGAGCTGGCCGCCCCCGCCGCCAGCCGCGACGGCGTCAGCGATCAGGTTGGTGACATCGGCCGAGGTGAAATCGCCGCCGGTGACGGCCAAGTTGTTATTGGCGTTGTTGTACTCGACGGTCCAGATCGCGGCCTGCACCTCGGCGGAGATCTGGTTGGTCGGGTCCTTGCGCATGAGATTGTTGCCGTAGTTCGCGAGCGCCAGGATGTCGCTGATCTGCGTCGTGCTCAGGGCCGAGGCATTGCTGCTATTGTTGTCGCTGCTCAGCGCCGCTTCGCTGAACTGGAAGCCGCTGCTGCCCAGGAAGATATTGTGGAAGATGTCCACGCACCACACCGGGAGCGAGTACTGGCCGGTGGCGCTGGCGATGCTGCCGTTGTTGACGGTCAGCACGATCTGGCCGGCAAGCTGGCCGTTGTCACTGTAGCTCGACCCGTCGATGAAGCCATTGAGATTGACTGTCTCTGAGTAGGGCAACTGTACGTTGTCCACGGAAATCTCGCCGGCGACCGCAGGTGCGGCCAGGCTGCCGAGCCAGATCAGGCTCGCCGCAGCCAGAGATGCAGAGCCGAGTCGGACGAAAAAGCGGTCTTTTGCTGATTTTTGGGTCATGCGGTATCCTATGCACGACGCATGCCAATGTGGTATCATCAAAGAAATCAACCATCTATGGAAGCGCCTCCGGGTTAAGGGCGCGCGTGTGTAAAATATTCCGTCCTTATTACGGGACAAGTCCAATATTTTCCCCATCACCTGGTAGCTGGATGGCGGACGCCAGACGGCGCTCGCGTCATGGGCGGCCAGAAACGCGGCCAGAAACAAGCAGCGTCGGGTGCGGGCCTCGGACTTGGTGAACGGGCGGGCGATCAGCCGGCAGAACATGGTGATCGTGGCATCGGTCAGCTTGCTGATCAGCTCGATCAGCTACGCCGCGATCAGCGCGTGCCGGCGCCCAGCGTTGAAGTCGTCGGCCAGCCAGCTCGCCGTCGCGGCGCCCTCGCGCACCAACTGCATCGATGCCGCCGCGATCCGCGAGGGCTGGGACGAGGCGCTGCGCGTCGGCGTCTCGATCGAGGTCCGCATCATCGCGCCCTCGACCGTCCTCAAGGCGCTCGCCGCCCTGCCGAAGGCGAACATGCTGTCACGTGCGTTGCGTGAGATTGGCCGGATCGAGCGGACCCTGTTCATGATCGAGTGGTATTCAAGTCCTGAACTGCGCGACCGCTACCGGGCCGGGCTGAACGAGGGCGAGGCCGGCGACAAGCTGACCCGGGCGGTGTTTTTCCACGAACGCGGCGAAATCCGCGACGGCTCCTTCGAGAGCCAGGCTCTCCACGCTTCCGGCCTCAACCTGGTGGTCGATGCCATCGTCTTGTCGAACACCGTCGATCTCTCGCGTGCCGTCGAGAGCTTGCGGGCCGAAGGGCATGACCTGCCCGATGATGTGATCCGCCATATCTCACCGCAGATCTGGGAGCACATCAACCTCACGGGCATTTACGACTGGATGGGCGAGCCCCAGCCCGAAGGCATCGTCCGGCCGCTCCGCATCGCCAAAGAGAAACTCATGGCCCCGCCTGATCCACGAAGCCGCATGTTTCTGCTATGTTCTACAATGTCGTACAGCTACGCACAGTTCTTGTCGTCGCCCCGTGGTGTCCATCTGCTCGGTCAGCGAGCGGAAGGCGACCCCGCCCGTCTTGAGGTCGGTCACCGTGGTTGAGAAGGTGAGGCAAAGGCCGGCCCAGGCGGTTCAGCTTCCAGACGACCAGACAGTCACCGGGTCTGATGAAAGCCAGGGCCTTCGCCAAACCTGCCCGGTCGCCGCCGCGCGAGGCGCGTAGCGGCGCGGCAATTCCCGCACGAGGCGCCCACGAGCCGATCAGGCAGCAGATTGCGTCGTCGCTGCGCTCCTGGCAATGACAATGCAACGATACTCCCGCCGCCTACCCCGCCAACACCAGCAGTTCGGTGACCCCCACCGCCAGCACCCGCGACAGATCCGCCAGCGCGAGCGCCACGCATCCCTCCGTCGGCCCGTAGTCGCGCCGCGCCACGTGCAGGAAGATCGCCGACCCCAGACCGCGCGCAACCGGCGCATCGTTCCAGCCCAGCACCCCCACCAAATCGTACAGCCCATCCTCCCGCCACAGTTCCTCGCACCGCCCATCATGCGGCAGCCGCACCATCCGGTTGTAGTCGCGATGTGCCGGATCGTCGCACCAGCCGTCGGTCTCGCCGATCGGCTCGATCGGCACCGCGCAATGGGGCGCCGGCAGACGGTCCAGCCGGTACAGCACGCGGCGCAGCGGCAACAGCCCGGCCGGTGTCGCGCCGTCGCCCTCCTGCTTGTGCCCGCCCACGCCGGTACGGCCCAGGGCGACCCGGAAAACCTCGTTCCGCAACATCAGCCGCCCGTCCGGATGCACCACCGCCTGCATCGCCGGGTCAATCCAGCAAGTGGCCGAAGCGCGCCGCCTTGGTCGCCAGATACTCGTCGTTGACCCCGTTCGGCGCAAAACTGTGCGGCTCCCGGCCGACGACCTCCACCCCGCACGCCGCCAGCGCGGCAAGCTTGTCCGGGTTGTTGGTCAGCAGGCGGATGCGCCGGACGCCCAGAGCCTCCAGCATGCGGGCAGCAACCAGAAAGTTGCGCTCATCGGCATCCCAGCCGAGCGCGCGATTGGCGTCCAGCGTGTCCAGCCCGCGATCCTGCAGCGTATAGGCGCGCAGCTTGTTGGCCAGGCCGATGCCGCGGCCCTCCTGCGCCAGATACAGCAGGACGCCGGCCCCCTCGGCGGCCATGCGGCGGATCGCGCCGCGCAATTGCTGGCCGCAGTCGCAGCGCAGGCTGCCGAGCAGATCGCCGGTGAAGCACTCCGAATGGATGCGGACCAGCGGGGCGGCCACCTTCTCCGGCGCGCCGACGACGATCGCGAGATGGTCGAGCCCGGCGCCCTCTCCGCGGAAGGCGATCACGCGCGCGTCGGGGGCATCTTCCAGCGGCACGCGGGCCGCGGCCACCTGCCGCAATGCGGCGGCGGCGGCGCCCGGATACTCGGCCACGTCGGCGGCAGGCAGCACCAGCAGGTGCTGGCGTTGCAGGTCCGGTTCCGGCCCCGGGCGCAGCACGGCGACCAGCACCGCCGGGAGCAGCAGGGCAAGCTTGCCAAGTGCCAACGCCGCGCCAGCCATCGGCGGCAGCGGCACAGGTTCGCCCAGTCGGTCCGGCGGGACCGGCGTCAGGCTTGGATCCGCAATTGCCCGCAATGCATCGGGCGTCAGCAGGGTTTCGGGCACCCGCACCGCCACCGCTGTGGCCCCATGCTCGGCGGGGCGCCGCAGCACGGCCGCCGCCCGGGTCGGCGCCAGCAACAGGATTGGCGGATCCGGCGCAAGGGCCGCCAGTTCCGCGATGCTATCGGCCCCGGCCGTCTCCGCCGCGAGCACGGCCACGGTGAGGTCGCCGGCAACCAGCATCACGGGAACGCCCCGCCGCAGGTCGGACGCCGCGCGATGCACGCGGCGCAGCCGCGCCACGGCCTCGGTGGAGACCCGGTCCGGCGCCTCTGCTGGGTGCAGGGCAGGGCGTATTTGGCCTTGCAATCTGTTCATGGAATTGAGACCACACGGATTACGGTAAAGTGAGAGAGCGCAAGCCCATTTTGGTCAAGATTCTGCGGACACTGTCTCGAGTGGCGCACAAAAGACCCGGATGGTCGAGTCGCCACCCGGAGATATATGGCGGACACGGTCGCTTGTCGCGGACGCGTTCACGAGAAAGTGAGGGCCGGTCCGCACGCCAAATCGTGATCGCGGAAGCACTGGCGGGGCGATGCATCCATTTCGATAGCACGTGGGCCAAGTTATTGTAAGCTCATGCGTGTTGGCACAGATCACGGCATGGACCACCGTCCGTGTCCGGATTGCGAGGGGGACAGGACATGTCGGCCGGACGACCGATCTTGATCGTGGATGACGATTCGGCCCTGCGCGATACCTTGACGGAGCAACTCGCGGTGGACGGCGAGTTCGTCGCCACCGAGGCCGGGTCGGTCATGGAGGCCGAGGAGAAGCTGCTGGCGAAGGACGCGCGTTTCGACGCGGTCATCCTCGATGTCGGGCTGCCCGACGGCGACGGGCGCGACTTCTGCGTGAAGTTGCGGCACCAGGGGCAAAAGATTCCGATCATCATGCTGACCGGCTCGGACGCCGAAACCGATGTGGTGCGCGGGCTCGACTCGGGCGCCAACGACTACATCGCCAAGCCCTTCCGGCTGAATGAATTGCTGGCCCGCTTGCGTGCCCAGCTTCGCATCTTCGAGAACAGCGAGGACGCGGTGTTCAGCATCGGGCCATACACCTTCCGGCCGGCCGCGAAGCTGTTGCAGGATCCCGCAAGGAACCGGCGTATCCGGCTGACCGAGAAGGAGGCGGCGATCCTGAAATTCCTCTACCGCGCCGGCACGCGCGCGGTGGCGCGGCAGGTACTGCTGAACGAGGTGTGGGGCTACAACGCGGCCGTCACCACGCACACGCTGGAGACGCATATCTACCGGCTGCGCCAGAAGATCGAGCCGGACCCGGCCAATGCCCGCCTGTTGGTGACCGAGGGTGGCGGCTACCGGCTGGATCCCGAGGGCATTCCGGCGCCGGTGCCGGCCCATGTCTGATCGTCGCAAGCGCCCGTCGAAGCCAGCCTGAGCACAGCCTGCTGCCGGCGCCACCGGCGAGTTCCCGGCGCCGGCATGCCGCCCTTTCCGGCATCCCACCCATATATCGCCCCACGTGAAACCTGTCCGGCCGCCCGGCACAGGCAGCGTGCCGACTACGTGCTTGTGGCCGGGCGGTCGGGTTTCAGGTCGATGAGCGGCGTTCCGTCGAGGCAATCGAGGCCACGCACAAGCAGCGTCGTCCCCTCGACCGCGACCAGTTCGACGACCGAGGACGCGATCGGGTTTGGCCGCACCGGCGAACGCAGGGCGAAGCTGCCAGTGGTCTGTCCGGTACGAAACGGTCTCTGCAGCACAATGTCGCGACGCGCGCGATGCATCCAGTACAGCACCTGGATACGCGGATGCCCGGCCAGGTCGGTCAGTGCCACCCGCCAGCGTTCATCGATCACGATGGAGCAGATCGGCCCGTCCGGCCGGCCCCGCTTGGGACACTCGCCGCGCGTCTTCCACGGCGTGTGGATGATGCCGATAAAATATACGCCGGCATCGGTTTGCGGCGGCAGTGCGACCGCCACTTCACCCGGCCGCAATTCGTTCTCCGCAGTGGGAACTTCGTCGTGCATCGGACGATGGTGGCAGACCAGGCCGCATGCCGTCCAGTCAGCCCGGGCGACCCTCCTTGATATCACTGGTAACGCGCGCGAATTGTTCGTCGGACACCAGCGGCCCCATGCCAGTGGCAGGATCGAGACCCGGCCCGATCTTGATCTTGCCCGCGATGTCGGCCACGCCTGCTACCGCGCGGTCATACACCGACCTGTGGGCATAAAACCGCGAGCCGGCGCTGGCTATGATTGAAGAAGATCGCGCTTGCGGCACCGGCGATGGCAAGCTTGAGATCGGTATCCGCCAGGACGATGGCAGGTGGCCTTCCATCGAGTGCCAGCGACATTGTTTCAGGTTTCCGGCGGCGGCCTGTGGTTGCGGCATGAATGCGACGGTGGCGGGTTGCGCTGTTACGCTGTATCCTGTTGGATATGACGTAGCCGATCCTCCCATCATTGCCACGAAAGTTGCCGTCAGATGAATGCGCCGTTCGACCCTGCACTGCTCATGGGTGAGAAATTTGCCGTTGGCCAGCCAGTATCACGCAAGGAAGACCCGGTTCTGTTGCGCGGCGAGGGCCGTTACACCGATGACCTGAATCGCCCTGGTCAGCTCTTTGGCGTGATGGTGCGCAGCCGGGTGGCCCATGGCAACCTGCGCGCGATCGACACGGATGCCGCGCGGGAAATGCCTGGCGTGCGCGCGATCATCACGGTCAGGGACCTGGATGCGGCCGGCATTCGCAACATGCCGGCCGCGGCCGGAAAGCACCGGGACGGCTCGCCGACACCGCGGCCGGCGCAGCGCCCTCTGGCAACGGATCGCGTGCATTATGTCGGCGAACCGATCGCCATGGTGGTGGCGGACACCGCCAAGCTGGCCAAGGACGCGGCTGAGGCGGTCTTCGCCGATATCGATCCGCTGCCCGCCGTCACCACGGCAAGCGCCGCGGCAGCACCCGGCGCGCCGCTGCTGCATGCCGAGGCGCCGGGCAATCTCTGTCTCGATTTTCATTATGGCGACGCCGAGAAAGTTGCCGAGGCATTCGCCCAGGCTGCTCACGTCACAACGCTGTCGCTACGCAACAACCGCATCGTCGTCTGCCCGATGGAGCCGCGCTCCGCGATCGGCGAATACGATGCGGCGGATGATCGCCTGATCCTGCGGCTCGGCTGCCAGGGTGTGTTCGGCCAGCGCAATCTGCTGAGCAATGTTCTCGGCGTTCCGGTGGAGAGGTTGCGCGTGCTTACCGGCAACGTCGGTGGTTCGTTCGGCATGAAGGCGTCCGCCTACCCGGAATATATCTGCCTGCTGTACGCCGCGCGGACCGTTGGCCGGCCGGTGAAATGGACGGATGAGCGGTCGGAGAGCTTCATGTCCGACAGCCACGGCCGCGACCACGAGATGACCGTCGCACTGGCGCTGGATGCGGCGGGAAAATTCCTGGCGTTGCGGATGACCGGTTACGGCAATCTCGGCGCGTGGCTGAGCAATGCGACAACCGTTCCGCCGACGCTGAACGCGGTGAAGAACATCATCGGCGTTTACGCCACGCCTCTGATCGAGGTTTCGACCAGGTGCCTGTTCACCAACACCACCCCGGTGGGTGCCTATCGCGGTGCCGGGAGGCCGGAAGGCAATTACTACATGGAACGCCTGGTCGAGACCGCGGCGCGCGAGATGGCAATCGACCGCGTCGAGTTGCGCCGGCGCAATCACATCCGGCCGGAGCAAATGCCCTATCGTGCGCCATCCGGGATGCTCTACGACAGCGGGGAATTTCCCACTGTGCTGGACAAGGCGCTGAAGGCGGCCGACTGGGACGGCTACGCGGTACGCCACGCTGAAAGCCGTGCGCGCGGCATGATCCGCGGGCGCGGCATCGGCCATTACCTGGAAGTGACCGCCGATGCCGGCAACGAGATGGGCGGTATCCGGTTCGAGCCCGACGGCAACGTGACGATCATCACGGGTACGTTGGATTACGGTCAGGGCCATGCCTCGCCCTTTGCGCAAGTGCTGTCGGATCGGCTCGGCATCCCATTCAATAAGATCAAGCTGCTGCAAGGCGACTCTGACGAATTGGTCGCCGGTGGCGGGACCGGCGGATCGCGCTCGATGATGCAAAGCGGTGGCGCCATCGTTGAGGCAAGCGGCCTGGTGATCGAACGTGGCAAACGGTTTGCAGCGCATATCCTGGAAGCGGCGCTCGACGATATCGAATTCGTGCGCGGGCGCTTCGGTATTGCCGGGACCGATATCGGGATCGGCATCATGGAGCTGGCCGCGCGCCTGCGTATCGAGCCAAACCTGCCGGCGGATCTGCCGCGGACGCTGGATGTCAGCCACATTTTCAAGGGCGTACCGTCGGCGTTTCCCAATGGCTGCCATATTGCCGAGATCGAGCTGGATCCGGAGACCGGTATCGTCGAGGTGGTGCGCTACGCGACCGTCAACGATTTTGGCGTGCTGGTGAACCCGATGCTGGTGGAGGGCCAGGCGCACGGTGGCATCGCTCAGGGCATTGGCCAGGCGCTGTTGGAAATGGTCGCATATGATGACGATGGTCAATTGCTGACTGGTTCCTTCATGGACTATGGGCTGCCCCGCGCGAGCGATTTGCCGGTGCTGGGATTCGAAAGCCATCCGGTGCCGGCCCGGACCAACCCGCTCGGTGCCAAGGGATGCGGCGAAGCAGGATGTGCCGGCTCGCTGCCAGCGGTCATGAACGCAGTGGTCGATGCGCTGGCCGAATTCGGCATTGCGCATATCGACATGCCAGCCACGCCCCATCGGATATGGCAGGCAATTCAGGCGGCCCGCAACGGGGCCTGATCCGGTGGGCGCCGTGCGGGATGCCGCCGAGTGTCCTGGTCGCTATATTTCGTCGGGAATGACGTATCGCCCGGGGAGAGTCCTATGAACGTCGCGCCGCACCCTGTCCCAGTGCCCGGGCAAGGCCGGATGGACCGAATGCCGGTGCCGCCATGCCGCCATTGTGGGGCGCTCTCCCAAACGTTCGCCACTGTCGTGGCCATAGGCCACCACCCGCACCGTCCGGCTGCTCAGCCGCCGATCACCACCTCGATCGGCCCCGACGCGTCCACCACCGACAGCGGTGCAAAGCCTGCTGGATCGCCGTCCGCCTGGACCGGGATCGCCAAATTCCCTACCACGTCCACCCGCCGCGCCCGCACCTGCCGCACGCCGGGCGCGTGCCGGAGCAGATCGAACGGCAGCGCGGCGCCGTACAGCAGTGCGGCACCCGCCCCACCGTGCCGGAACAGCGACACCGAGAAACCCGGATCGGCCGGCACCGCGTCGGGCGCCAGCAGGTAGCGGCCGGCATAGAACCGGCCCTTGCTGACGATGACGCTCGCCGCCTGCGTCTCCTCGCCGTCCAGCCGCAGGGTGATCGGCGGATAGCGGTAGGATACCGCGTCGCGCAGCGTCTGCAGCACGTAAGCGCCGCGCCCGAACGCCCGCTTCAGCGGCACCGGCAGCCGATGCACCACGTGTGCGTCGAACCCGATGCCGAGCATCTGCACGAACAGCCGCATGCCGTCCGCCCCGAGCGCCATGCCCGGCCACAGCCGTCGCGTCCGCCCGAACGCCAGTGCCGCCGCCACGGCACGCGGTGCGAAAGGCAGCGCCAACTCATGCGCCAGCACATTGGCGGTGCCCAACGGGATCACGCCAAGCCGCGTGCCGCTGCCCAGCAAGCCGCCGGCCACCTCGGCGATCGTGCCGTCGCCGCCGGCCGCCACCACCATCTTTTCCCCCCGCGCCGCGGCTTCGCGCGCCAGGCAGGCGGCGTCGCCGGAGCATCTTGTCTCGGCCACCTCCAGCCGGACGCCGTTCGCCGCCAGCACGTCGAGCACCCGCCACAGCAAAGTAGCGCGCCGGCGGCCGGCAACCGGATTGAACACGATCATCATGGCGCAGGCGATGACGGCGCAGGCGGATGCGGGCGGATCGGCGAACCTCCTGAGACGAAGCTGCATTGTTGGCAGAGTTGTGTGTCGGATGAATGACCGATTTGTGATTAAGGCATTACCTTCACATCTTCACGTAAAGTTAAGTTTTGTCTAAGAATTTCAGACTCATCCACAGGCGAATCCTGACGGGTCGCCGCGCCAGGGACCGGCTGATCCCACTGGCGCGGTGGCGCCGGCCGCTCGCAATGCGCCCCTGGCTCCACGCCGCGGTTCATAACCCGCCGGTTCGGCCTGGCCGACCTGCCCGCTGGGCTATGCGACACGGTGCGCCGTGGCCGCTGGCGACCAGACGATGGGCGGCGTGGCGTCGGACCATTCCGGGCTGCGGCGGAAGAAAATAAATCGTTCATGGTTACAGTGGCGTGGAAGGTCTGCCCGTGTGAAAACCTTCTCTTAATGCGGCTGTGGTCCTCTGTGCGCTGGTTCACAGGAGGGGGCTGCCGTGACGGCCAGTCGTCTGATCAACCGCAATGTGGTCGCCGGGCGGGGCCGCACCAGCATGCGGCTGGAGCCCGAGCTGTGGGACGCGTTGCTGGAAATCTGCGAGCGCGAGAGCCAGGACATGAGCATGCTGGTCCGCCAGGTGGAGCAAGCTGGCCATCAGGGTGGCCGCACCAGCGCCGTGCGGGTGTTCGTTCTCGGCTACTACCGCACCGCCGCCACCGAGCAAGGGCATGGCGTGGCCGGCCACGGCGGGTTGCCACGCTCCCGGCTGCCCCGCGCGGCCCGGTCGGCGGCGTGAGGAACGACGGCGCGCTGTTCGGCGTCCTCCCGCCGGCGCTCGAACGCCTGGCCGGTCGGCGTAAGGCAATCGTTCACGACAGCTCGCCCTCACGGCGGGAGATCTCACCGGACGACGCCGCCGGCTGAGGGTGAGCGGGGCGCCCCGCTGCACCCACGCCCTCGGCGCTGGCGCCGTGTCCACCCGCCGCGAAACGGCAGACGTGAGCTTGACTCCAAGCCCCCGTTGCGGCGCAGTACCCGCCAGTAGCACGGGGAACGACCATGAAATTCGGCATCTTCTATGAGCTGCAGCTTCCGCGTCCCTGGCAGCCGGGCGATGAACAGCGTCTGTACCAGAACGCGCTCACTCAGGTCGAACTGGCGGACCGGCTCGGTTACGACTACGCGTGGGAGGTCGAGCACCATTTCCTCGAGGAGTATTCCCATTCGCCCGCGCCGGAAGTCTTCCTCGGCGCGGCCAGCCAGCGGACCCGGAACATCCGCCTGGGCCACGGCATCGTGCAGCTCACCACCAATCCGCCGCAGCGCGTGGCCGAACGCATCGCCGCGCTCGACCTGGTCTCCAACGGCCGCGTCGAGTTCGGCACCGGCGAATCCGCCTCGATCACCGAGCTCGGCGGTTTCGGCCGCGACATGGAAACCAAGCGCGAGGTCTGGGAAGACGCGATCCGCTGCATCATCCCGATGTTCCGCGACCAGGGCGTCGAGCTCGACACCAAATGGCACAAGATGCCAATGCGCAACGTCCTCCCCAAGCCCGTGCAAAAGCCGCACCCCCCGCTCTGGGTCGCATGCTCGCAACTCGAAACGATCGAGATGGCGGGACGGCGCGGCCTGGGCGCGCTCGGATTCCAGTTCCTCTCCGCCGATGCGGCGCACGCCTGGGTGCACGCCTACTACAACAGCTTCGTCCGCCGGCAGGACAAGCTGACCGACTACCAGACCAATCCGAACATCGCGCTGGTCAGCTACTTCATGTGCGCCGCGACCGACGAGGAAGCGCGCCGCCGCGCCGACGGCGCCACGTTCTTCCAGTTCGCGCTGCGCTTCTATGGTTCCAGTTCCGGGCGCAAGCGGCCCGATCCGTACACTGTCAACATGTGGGACGAATACAACAAGTGGAAGCGCGAGAATCCCGAGGCCGCGGCACGGGCGATCTCGGGCGGACTGATCGGCTCGCCGGAGACGCTGCGCCGCAAGCTGCGCCGCTTCGAAACCTC
Source organism: Acetobacteraceae bacterium (assembly GCA_035535035.1). Lineage (GTDB taxonomy): Bacteria > Pseudomonadota > Alphaproteobacteria > Acetobacterales > Acetobacteraceae > JASHVB01. The sequence goes on along the minus strand of DATLQW010000012.1, from coordinate 8,433 downwards.
CAACATCGACCAGGTCATCCTGCTCAACCAGGCCGGCAAGAACGCGCATGAACACATCTGCGAAAGCCTGGAGCTGTTCGCCAAGGAGGTGATGCCGGAGTTCCACGGCAACGAGCCGGCGCACCAGGAGTGGAAACGCAAGGTGCTGGCCCGCGAGATCGAACTGGACGAGATCGACACGCAGCCGTTCCTGGACCGGTTCGGACCGAACACGGTGCCGGTTCCGGTGCGGCCCGTCGCGGCGGAATAGCCGGCCGGGGCCGGGCTGCCGAGTCTGGCCAGTCGATCGCGCCCGAGGTCATTACGAGGCTCGCATGAGCGACAAGCCGGATTTTGTCCTCGTCACGACCCAGCCTGAACCCGAACCGCCGCGGCCGCCCACGCTGATCGAGCGGGTGCGGGCCTGGGCCGTCGCATTGCTGTCGCCCGCCAACCCGCGCGCGCTCACCGCCGCCGACATGCCCGTCCGCCCGCGCCTGGTGTTCGGCTTCGACGCCACCGCCTCGCGCGAGCCCGCCTGGGCGATGGCCCGCACCGTCACCGATGCGTTGGTGCGCGCGTTGCCGGGCGAGCTGGACGTGGCGCTCGCGGTGCATGGCGGCGGGCTGCTGCACACCTTCACCGCGTTCACCGCCGACGCCAACGCGCTGCGCGACCGCGCCGCCGGCATACGTTGCATGGCCGGCCAGACGCGCCTGCTGACGATCCTGTCGCGCTGCCTGCGCGAACCCGGCGTGCGCGTGGTCACCTATATCGGCGACGTGTTCGAGGAGTCGCTGCCGCGCGGCCAGAAGCTGGCCGACGAGCTCGGCGCGCGCGGCATCAAGCTGATCGTGCTGCACGACACCACCGACTGGGCGGCGCGGCGCGATGCGGAAGTGTTCCTCGACCTGGCGCGCCGCACCGGCGGCTGCGTGCTGCCGTTCGACCCGGGCGCGCCCGGCCGGCTGCGCGACATCCTGGCCGCGGCGGCGGTGTACGCGGTCGGCGGCGAGGCATTGCTGCGGGAGAAGCGCGAGGACCTACCGGGTGCCGTGCTGCTGCTGGAACATCTGCGGCGGGGATAGCCTCTCCCGCGCCGCGGCAGAGGCTATTGAGACTTGCGCCAGCGTGCCACGTTGCGGTCCTGTCCCTCCAGGGTGCGGGCGAAGACGTGGCCGCCGCTGCCGTCGGCCACGAAATACAGGTCATCGCCCTCCGCCGGGTGCAGCACCGCCAGGATGCTGGCGATCCCCGGCGAGTCGATCGGCGTGGGCGGCAGGCCGGCGTGGCGATAGGTGTTGAACGGATCGTCGCTCTCCAGGTCGCCGCGGGTCAGCGCGCGGCCCAGCACCCCCGTGCCGCCGCTGGCCGCGTAGGCCACGGTCGGGTCTGCATCCAGCCGCATGCCGAGGCGCAGGCGGTTGAGATACACCGCCGCGACACGCGGCCGCTCTTCCGGCAGGGCGGTCTCGCGCTCGACGATGCTGGCGAGGGTCAGCGCGTCCCGTGGACTCGCCAGCGGCAGGTTCGGCGCGCGATCCGCCCAGGCGGCGGCGAGCGCCTTGTCCATCGCCGTTTCGGCACGCGCCAGCAGCACCTCCCGCTGCGTGCCGTACTCGTAGCTGTAGGTCTGCGGCAACACGCTACCTTCCGGCGGCGGCGTCACCGGGCCGGTTGCCGCCCCGGCGTGCCGCACCAGCGCGGCGATCTGCAGCGCCGTCAACCCCTCCGGGATGGTCAGCCGATGCGCGACCGGCTTGCCGGTGCGCAGCACGGCGAGCACCTCGCGCAGCGAGGCGTGCGCTGGAAACGCCAGTTCCGCCGCATGCAGTTTCCCCTCACCGCGCGTCAGCCAGGCGGCGATGCGGAACAGCCGGTAGCCGTCGATCACGCCGGCGGCCCGCAACGCCTGGCCGACCGCGGCGGTGTCGCCATGCGGCACCACCAGCGCCAATGGACGGTCGAGCGGGCCTGCCGAATCCAACCGTTGCCGCAGCGCGATAGAACCGGCCGCCACCGCCCCGCCCAACAGCAGCGCCAACCCAATTCCGATCGGCGCGATGCGGCGGCGGCGCAATGGTCGCGGCGCGTCAGGCGGCGCGGAAGATGACCGAGGCGTTGGTGCCGCCGAATCCGAAGCTGTTGGACAGCGCCAGGGTTATCTTCCGGCGCTGCGCGGTGTGCGCCACGCGGTCGATCACACTGTCGCGGCTCGGCGCGTCCAGGTTCAGCGTCGGCGGCGCCACGCCGTCGCGAATCGCCAGGATGGAGAAGATCGCCTCCACCGCCCCGGCGGCGCCCAGCAGATGCCCGGTCGCCGACTTGGTGGACGACATCGCCAGCCGCCTGGAGGCGTCGCCGAACAGCCGCTCCACCGCCTCCAGCTCCAGGTCGTCGCCCAGCGGCGTGGAGGTGCCGTGCGCGTTGACGTACTGGATCTCGGCCGGCGCGATGCCGCCGTTCTTCATCGCCGCCTTCATCGAGCGAAACGCGCCGTCATGGCCCTCGGCCGGCGCGGTGATGTGGTAGGCGTCGCCGGACATGCCGTAGCCGGCCACCTCGGCGTAAATCTTCGCGCCGCGCCGCCTTGCGTGTTCCAGCTCCTCCAGCACCAGCACGCCGGCGCCTTCCCCCATCACGAACCCGTCGCGATCCTTGTCCCACGGGCGCGAGGCCTCCGCGGGGCGGTCATTGAACCCGGTGGACAGGGCCCGCGAAGCGCAGAACCCGGCGACGCCGAGTTCGCAGACCGGCGCCTCGGCGCCGCCGGCGACCATCACGTCGGCGTCGCCCCACATGATCAGCCGCGACGCGTCGCCGATCGCATGCACCCCGGTGGCGCACGCGGTCACCACCGAGTGGTTGGGCCCCTTGAAGCCGTATTTGATCGATAGGTGGCCGGAGCCGAGATTGATCAGCGCCGACGGGATGAAGAACGGCGACAGCCGGCGCGCCTTGCCCTGGTTGACCAGCACCGAGCCTTCATAGATCGTCTGCAGCCCGCCGATCCCGGAGCCGATCATCACGCCGGTGGCGTCGCGATCCTCCTCCGATTCAGGCTGCCAGCCGGAATCCTCCACCGCCTCGGTTCCCGCGGCCATGGCGAGATGGATGAAGCGGTCCATCTTCTTCTGGTCCTTGATCGGCACGAATTCGCCGATGTCGAGCCCACCCTCGGCCCGGCTGCCCGGCGGCACCTGGCCAGCGACCTTGCAAGGCAGGTCCTTGGTGTCGAAGGCCTGGATGGCCGAGATGCCCGATTCGGCATTGATCAGGCGTCGCCACACATGGTCGGCTCCAACCCCCAGGGGACAGGCGATGCCCATGCCCGTCACCACGACACGCCGCATTGGCTGCGATTCCTCCGCGGGCGCCGGATCAGGCGGCCTTCTGCTTCTCGATGTAGTCGATCGCATCCTTCACGGTGCTGATCTTCTCCGCTGCGTCCTCGGGGATCTCCACCCCGAACGCCTCCTCGAAGGCCATCACCAGCTCGACCGTATCCAGGCTGTCGGCGCCGAGGTCGTCGATGAAGGAAGCTTCCGACGTCACCTTCGACTCCTCGACCCCGAGATGCTCCACCACGATCTTTTTTACCTTGTCGGCGATCTCGCTCATCGGCTCCGTTACTCCTCGCTTGGGGGGCCCGCTTTTGGTTTTCCGTCCGGACATGACCTGACCGCCGGGCAGGACCCGATCGGTGCCGCCGCACCCGACGCCGGACGACGTTGCGGGCGGCTTAGCATGGTTTCCCTGGTCTAGAAAGGCCGCCGGCCGCACCGCGTCAGAACATTGCCATTCCACCATTCACGTGCAGTGTGGCACCGGTGACCCACCCGGCCTCGTCGGAGGCAAGATAGACCACGGCGGCGGCGATGTCGGCCGGCTGGCCGAGGCGGCCCAGCGGGATCGCCGCGGCCAGTTTCGTCCGCTGCGCGTCGGACAGCGCGTCGGTCATCGGGGTAACGACGAAGCCGGGCGCAATCGCGTTCACCGTGACGCCGCGCGAGGCGACCTCCTGCGCCAGCGCCTTGGTCATGCCGACCAGGCCGGCCTTGGCGGCGGCATAGTTCGCCTGGCCCGGATTGCCGGTGGCGCCGACGATGCTGGCCATGTTCACGATGCGGCCGGCCCGGCGCCGCAGCATGCCACGCAACGTGGCCCGCACCAGGCGGAACGGCGCGGTCAGGTCCACGTCCAGCACCGTCTGCCAGTCCTCGTCCTCCATCCGCAAGGCGAGTCGGTCGCGGGTCAACCCGGCATTGTTCACCAGGATCGCCAGCGGCCCGGCTGCCTGTTCCGCCGCGGCGACCAGCGCTTCGGGCGCCGCCGGGTCGCGCAAATCCGCTGGGCAGACGAACGCCCGTTCGCCGAGTTCCGCCGCAAGCGCATCCAGCGCCTCGTGGCGTGTGCCGGACAGCACCACCGTTGCGCCCTGCGCGTGCAGCGCGCGCGCGACCGCGGCGCCGATGCCGCCCGAGGCGCCGGTGACCAGCGCCGCCTTGCCATCCAGCCGGAACATCCTGCCTTCCCCCGTCATGTCGCGACGCCCTCCGGTTCCAGCCATTCAATCCACTCGCCGTGCGGCTGTGTCCAGGCAACCGGGACGCCGTTCACAGCGAGCAGAAAGGCGCCGCGCGGTGCGGGCTGGCGCACGCGCGCCGCGATCGCGGGGAACACACCGGGCGACTCGTTGCTGATCCATACCGCGCCGAGATCGCGCACTGCCTGCGCGAATCGGTCTCGGGCGGCGGGGTCGGCGATATAGGCCAGCACCGCGGTATGGAACACCACGAGCGTTGCATGGCCCGGCGCCGTGCGCGCGACCGCTGTCAGGTCGGTCATGAGGTCGCCGCGGTGCACGCGTGGCGGATCGGTCCGGGCGATCCGCATGGCGGCGCGCAGTTGCTGGAGCCGGCCGGCATGCTCGGGCCAGACCAGCGTCTCCAGCCAGGCGCATTGCGTCAGGTTGTGCAGGTCGATGGGCGACAGGTCGAGGCCAGCGCGCCAGGCTATAAGCGGCAGCCGGTCGGGCAGCGGTGTGGCCGCATTGGCGCGCGCCGCGAAGCCCGGTGCCTCGGACGAGGGCGGCGCAACGCGGTGCGCGCCGTACGTGTAGCCGTAACGGTCGGGCAGCAGGCACAGGCCAGCGGAGGCGCCGACCTCGAGCAGGGCCAGCGGCTGCGGCAGGCGAGAGAGGACCGGCAGCAGCATGGCACAGCGCGCCGGTTCGTTGGTCTGGGTGCGGTGTGTCAGCATGACCTCACGGATCGATTCGGCCTGAGCTTCGAGCGCGACGCGGGCCTGCGGCCAGTCGCGGGGCGTGCCGCAGACGTGGCGAAGCGCCGCGAACAGCAGGTTGGGCTGCTGCCTGTCTTCCGGCAGCGCGGCAAGGAACTCCAGAGCGAACGGATCGGCGGCGGCCCCACGCGCCAGCGCCGCGTAAAGTGGCGAGCTGCCGTCCGCCTCGCGTTCGGCGAAGCGCAGGAAGCCCGAGGCAATGCGGCTCGTTACGCGGGGTGGTTCCGGTGCGTGGTTCCTTTGGGGCAACCGCTCGATCCGCCGGATGTTTCGCTGCGAAATCGCCGCCGCAGCGCGTCCGGAGCCTGCCGCAGAGAAGGGGCGATAATCGCGCAGCCCCTCGGAAAAGCAAGTGAGGCAAGCTGGCGGCGGCGCAGCGTCTCGCCACGTCGCTGTACGGGGTGCACCGCGTTGTTGTTCCAGCGGTCCCGATTTTGCCGATATACCGCGTCCATGTTACACTGGGCCATCGTCACGGTGGTCCTGGTCTGCCATGGCGACCCCTGCTGCCCTGGCCGCGGGCACCGTTACCGATGGCATCGCGGCCCGGGCGGCATTACATTCCGAACCGACTCTTCCGAGGGACAAATGTCCGAGCGCGCTGTGCGGCGAATGACGGAGACCGAGTTCCTGGAGTGGCAGCACCACCAGGAGATGCGATACGAGCTGGTCGATGGCGTTCCGCGGGCGATGACCGGCGCGCGGTTCCGGCACGACCGGGTGCTGGGCAACGCCTTTGGCATGCTGCTCGACGCGCTGGAAGCCGTCGACAGCTTGTGCCGACCGTTTACCGCCGACATCGCCGTCCGAGTGCCGACCGGCGACCTCCGGCGCCCCGATGTGGCAGTTTACTGCCCGCCTTTCGACGAGGACGCAATGGTATCCGATCGCCCGCGCCTGGTGGTCGAGGTTCTCTCGGAATCAACCGAGGACACCGACCAGCACGTCAAGGTGGACGAGTACCAGCATATGGATGCCGTGGACTACATTGTCCTCGTTGCACCGCGCATTGCCGACGTGCTGGTCTGGTCGCGTGAAGAGGACCACTCCTGGCGGAGCATACGCTACCAGTCGCTGGACGACGTCGTGCCGCTTCCGCGGTTCGGGGTGTCATTGAGCCTGTCAAGGCTGTACCGAAGCGTGGAGCTGCGGCCTCGGCCACGTCTGGTATCAGAAGACCGGCGGAGAGGCGGGCCGCTCGATCGGGATAGCGGGTCGAGTGCGATGGGGAGCAATGAATGAGCCAGGGCGGGCATGTCCTGCGCAATCGCCGTTGGAAGCTCGCCAGTGGCCAGAATCAGTGAAGCGCGAGAGAGAAGGTCAGGGGTACCGCATGTCGCCATGACAGCAGGCACGGCCCAACGCGTCCGCGATTGCGGGTACTGGTGCCCTGACTCCAGCGCTTCGGGGCGGCCCCTTTCGCTGTCGTAGTAAGCGAAGCGGTGCAAGCTCCCTCGCGACTCGAGCGCGTCAGAGCAGCTTGAGCAGTGCCTCGATCTCGGCCGGGGTGCCGGCCGCGGCGGTGGTGGCGTCGGAGGCGATGCGGCGGATCAGGCCGGACAGCACTTTGCCGCTACCGAGTTCCACGAAGCTGTTCACCCCGAGTGCCACCATGGTCTGCACGCATTCGCGCCAGCGCACCGTGGCGGTGACCTGCCGCACCAGCAGCTCGCGAATCCGCGTCGGATCGGTCTCCTTCGCCGCCGACACGTTGGCGATCAGCGGGACGACGGGAGCGCCGGGCGGGGTGGTTTCCAGCGCCTCGGCCATGACGTCGGCGGCTGGCGCCATCAGCGCACAATGGAACGGTGCAGACACCGGCAACAGCATGGCGCGCCTTATGCCCATGCCGGGGGCGAGCGCCACGGCGCGTTCGACCGCCTCGCGATGGCCGGAGATGACGACCTGGCCGGCGCCGTTGTCGTTGGCCGGCTGGATCACTTGTTTTTCCGCTGTCTCGCTGTCCGGCACGGGCGCGGCCGCGTCGCAGAGTTGCTGCGCCAGGGGCAGTTCGGCGCCGAGCAGGGCGGCCATGGCGCCCTCGCCCGCGGGGACGGCTTTTTGCATGGCTTGGCCGCGCAGCTTGAGCAAGCGCGCGGCGTCGCCGAGGGTGAAGGCGCCGGCGGCGGCGAGCGCGGTGTATTCGCCCAGCGAGTGGCCGGCGACCACCGCGGCCTTCTGCTTCAGCACGATGCCGCCTTCCATTTCCAGCACGCGCAGCACCGCGAGCGAGTGCGCCATCAGGGCGGGCTGGGTGTTCTCGGTCAGGACCAGCTCCTCGCCGGGACCTTCGAACATGAGTTGCGACAGCTTCTGGCGGAGCGTCTCGTCGACTTCCTGGAACAGCTCGCGCGCGGCGGGGAAGGCGGCCGCGAGGTCGCGGCCCATGCCGACCGACTGGCTGCCCTGGCCGGGGAAGATGAAGGCGTGCACCGGCATTGCAGAGAGTCCCCTGGACGCTGAGGCCCGGGCGTAACCTCGCGGTTGCGGAGGTGTCAATGGAGGGCTGTGCCGGTCGTCGGGCAGTTTGAATGTCGCATGCTACGCCCGGGCGTTTGCTTCGCTTCGCCAGCAAAAGACAAGCTCCCCCTCACCTCGAGGGAGGGGGGAGATTCCTGCTTCCCGCGACCAGCGCGGTTTCATTCGGGGCGGATCGGCCACCGCCGGCCGGTGGCCTTGATTTCCTGCTGACGAAGAGGACTGGTAACTCCGACTCCCGCTAGTGCCGCCCGTCATTGATTCTGCGGTCGATCTCTGAACCGCCCGCTCCGGCAGCACCGGCAGTGCCTGTGGAAACCGCCCGATCTGCCCGGGCCGCCGCGCGAACCGATCCACCGGACCGATCCACCGAACCGATCCACCGGGCCGATCCACCGGGCCGCCGCACGAACCGATCCACCGGACCAATCCACCAGGCCACTCCACCAGACCACTCCACCAGACCACTCCACCGGGCGAGCCTTGCCACAGCCGCGGCGCGCGTGCGTATCTCTGACATACCACGTTATTTTCCTTGACACGCACCCCCCGCCATGCTAGACGCCATGCGCACGACGCAACCCGCCACGAAAGGCCGCTCCGTATCCGTCCCGCCATGATGCACGATCCACTCACCACTCCGGCCGACGCCTGTGCCCCCGATGCGGATCG
>DATLQW010000011.1:0-8875 GCA_035535035.1 Acetobacteraceae bacterium | reverse complement strand
AGCGCAATGCCCATCTCGACGGCCCACCGCTGCTGGTCGGACACACCGCGGGCTCGACGCCGTTCCGCCTCGTGCTGCACCAGGGCGATGTCGGCCACACGCTGATCGTCGGGCCCACCGGTGCGGGCAAGAGCGTGCTGCTGGCGCTGATCGCGCTGCAGTTCCGCCGTTACCCCAGCGCGCGGGTCGTGGTTTTCGACAAGGGGCGCTCATCCAAGGCGGCCGTGCTCGGCATGGGCGGCGCATTTCACGATCTCGCCCTCGGCGGCGAGGTTTCGTACCAGCATCAGCAGGCCGTTGCCTTCCAGCCGCTGGCGCGCATCGACGATGCGGCCGAGCGTGCCTGGGCGGCGGACTGGATCGCGACCCTGCTGGTCCAGGAAAGCATCGAGCTGACGCCGGAAGTCCGCGGCGCCATCTGGTCGGCGCTCGGCTCACTCGCCACGGCGCCGGTGCCCGAGCGCACGCTGTCGGGCTTCGCCGCCCTGTTGCAGGTCAGTCGGCTCAAGGCGGCGCTCGAACCCTACACCATCGCCGGTCCGTTCGGCCGGCTGCTGGATGCCGAGCAGGAGAGCCTCGCTGATGCCTACGTGCTGGCGTTCGAGACCGAGGACCTGCTCGGCTCCAAGCACGCCGCCCGCGCCGTGCTGACCTACCTGTTCCACCGCATCGAGGCGGAGTTGGACGGGCGGCCGACCTTGATCGCGGTCGATGAGGCGTGGTTCGCACTCGACGATCCGGTCTTCGCACCGAAGCTACGCGAGTGGCTGAAGACCCTGCGGCGAAAGAACGCCTCCGTCCTGTTCTCGACCCAGAGCCTCGCGGACATCACCCGTTCGCCGGTGGCGCCGGCCGTCATCGAGAGCTGCCTCTCCCGCATCTTCCTGCCGAACGCCCGGGCGATCGAGCCGGAGAGCCGGGATGCCTACGCCCGCCTCGGCCTGAATGACCGGCAGATCGAGACGATCGCGCGCGCGGTGCCGAAGCGGGACTACTGGTTCCAGTCTGCGGCCGGCTGCCGGCTGTTCGAACTGGGCCTTGGTGATATTGCGCTCGCCTTCTGTGGCGCGAGCCGGGCGGAAGACCTGGCCGCGATCGACCGCGTGCTGGGACGGCACGGGCCTGAGGGCTTCCCGGCCGCCTGGTTGCGCGAGCGAGGGCTGGATTGGGCGGCGGCGCTGATCGCGCGTGGAATAGCAACCGCGACGAGTATCCCGGACGATCCTGCCGTCATCGGCGAAGCTGCGTCCGGCGCCGATATCGGCCCCGATCCCGCGCAGCCCATGCTGCCATTCGGAGACGGTGCCGCTTGGTCCATGACGCCGATGCGTCCTGTGACGGAGACGATCAGATGATCCCTGCCTGGCTCAAGCGCACTGCCACGCGAGGGGTCGGCTCCGCTCTGATCACGGCGCTGCTGGCGATCGCGCCTGTGCTGCAAGCCGGTGCGACCGTGCCGGTGATCGATATCGCCAACCTGTCGCAGAACGTGCTGACGGCGGCACGCACCTTGGAAGAGGTGAACAACCAGATCACCCAGATCCAGCAGGGCATCGCCATGCTGGAGAACGAAGCGCGCAATCTTACATCGCTCCCGTTCTCCGTCCTGGCTGATCTGCAATCATCGATGGGGCAGATCGACCAGCTCATGGGGCAGGCGCAAAGCCTCACCTACAACGTGCAGCAGGTCCAGGCTCAGTTCCAGCAGCTCTACCCGAACTACCAGTCCGCAAACTTTCAAGGAAATGTCACACAGGCCGGCCTTCTGGCGGACGCCAACGCGCGCTGGCAGGCATCGGTCAACACCTTCCAGCACACGATGGAGGTGCAGAGCCAGATCGTCGCTTCGATACCCGCGGATCAGGCCGATCTGTCCGCACTCGTCGGCCAGAGCCAGGGCGCGGTCGGCGCATTGCAGGCGATCCAGGCGAGCAATCAGCTGCTGGCGCTGCAAGCGCGGCAATTGTCCGCGACGCAGGATCTGATCGCCGCGGATGCCCGGGCTCAGGCGGCGAATGCCATGCAGAACGCGGAGGTCAAATCGGCTGCAGAGGCCGACTGGCAGCGCTTCTACGGCAATGGTGTGAGCTATACTCCGACCCCGGTCAACGTGCTCGGAGGATCCGCGCCATGAACGCCAAAACTCTCGTCGCCATCGGCATCTTCGGCATTGCCACCCCGGCTTTGGCGGCGGCGCCGACGATCTATCAACTCGTCGCCAACCCGACGCTGCTGAACGCCGAGATGGACCGCTGCAAGCATCTTGGCATGGCGGCAAACACCGATGCGCGCTGCCGGACCGCGTGGCAGGCCGAGAACAAGCGGTTCTTCGGGAATGGGGTCACATACACGCCGGCGCCGGTGACTGTGTTCAACAACCCTCCGAAGTTCGATCCGCAACCCAACAGCCAAAAGCCGCATCCATCGACACCATCTGGTCGACCCAATGGGCAGTAACACATCCATCATCGATCACTTCCTCAATGTCTTCAGCAATTACATTAATTCAGGATTCGGCCTGATCTCCCCAGATGTCGGCTTTCTCGTCGTCGTTCTGATCGGGATCGACGCGACGCTCGCAGGTCTTGCCTGGGCACTCGGAGACGACGACGCCATCCAGGCGCTCGCGAAAAAAGTGCTGTACGTCGGGTTTTTCGCCTTCATCCTGAATAATTGGCAGCTTCTTACGGAGATCGTCTTCAACAGCTTCGCAGCACTGGGTTTGAAGGCAACCGGCTCGTCGCTTTCCTACGCCAATTTCCTCCAGCCCGGTCGGCTTGCCCAAGCGGGCGTACAGGGTGCGGACGTATTGCTCTCGCAGATCCAGCGCCTCGCCGGGTTCCCCAACGTGTTCTGGAATCTCGGTCAGATCCTGGTCATGGGCCTCGCCTGGATCGTCACGCTGCTTGGCTTCTTCGTCCTCGCCATCCTGCTCTTCCTGGCCATCATCGAGTTCAAGCTGACAACGCTGAAGGGCTTCATCCTCGTCCCGTTCGCGCTCTGGCGCGGCACCGCCTTCATCGCCGAGCCGGTGCTCGGCCAGGTGATCACCTCCGGCGTGCGCATTCTGGTCTTCGCCGTGATCACTGGCATCGGCACCCAGCTCTTCGGCCAGATCCTGCCGAGCAACCCGGCGACCGAGCTCTCGCTCCAGGACGCGCTCACCATCCTGCTCGCCTCGATGACCATCGCGGGTCTCGCCTTCTCGGCGAACCGGCTTGCCGCCGGCATCACCTCCGGCGCGCCACAGCTCGGGCTTGGGAGTGCCGCCGCGGCAGGCGGCGCTGTCGCTGGGGTCGCGGCCATGGCCGGGATGGGAGGGGTCGCCGCCGCCCGCGTCGCAGCCTCTGGCGTCGGTGCCGCAGCCTCGCTCGCCGGCGGCGCCAGCGGCGCCTACAGGCTCGGCAGTGCCACCGGCGGCGGATCCGTGGCAGCAGGTCTTGGCGGCATCGCGCGCGGTGCCGCCGGTGCCGCCACGAGCGGACTGCGAGGCACCGCGCAGAGCGCCTCGTCCGCGCTGCGCGAGCGCTTCGCCGCCGGCCAACGCGCCGCCTGGTCGGCCACCGGCGGCTCGGGCGGAGATGCCTCCGGTGCGCCGCAGACCGCCGCGGTGCCCGCCAGCGCCGGCGGGCCGGCCTGGGCGCAGCGCCTGCGGCGACAGGCCACCTCGCGCGCCATCAGCAACATCATCCGCGAAGGCGAAGGCGGCGCCGGCGGCATGCGGCCCAATCTGCGGGGAGACGGGGCATGAGGTGGCGTCGCTTCTCCAGCCGCCTCGGCGAGACCGAGGCGCCGGCCACGCCGTATCAGCGCGCCGGGCAGCTCTGGGACCAGCGCATCGGCTCGGCCCGCGTCCAGGCCGCCAACTGGCGGCTGATGGCGTTCGGCTGCCTCGCCCTCGCCGCGGTGGTCACCGCCGATGACATCCGCACCCATGCCCGCGCCATGGTCACCCCGTTCGTCGTCGAGGTCGATCATCTCGGCGCGGTGCAGGCGGTCGCCCCGGCGCGAGCAGAGGTGCAGCCGACCGACACCGAGATCGCCTACTTCCTTGCCCAATTCATCGAGCGGGTGCGTGGCCTCTCGGTCGATCCCGTTGTCGTCCGCCAGGCCTGGCTCGACGCCTATGCGCAGATCACCAGCCACGCCAAGCCGATGCTCGATGCCTACGCCCGCCAGGCCGATCCGTTCGGGCAGATCGGCAAGCGCGCCGTCACCGTGGACGTGACCAGCGTCGTGCGCGCGAGCCCGAGCTCCTTCCGCGTCGCCTGGGTCGAGCATCCCTTCCAAGATGGCACGGCCCTGCCGCCCGAACACTGGACCGCCATCCTGACCGTGGTGATCCAGACGCCCCACACCGAGGCGGCACTGCGGCAGAACCCGCTCGGCATCTACATCAATGCGATCAGCTGGGCCCGCGAGGTCAATACCGTCCAGACCGAAGGATCGACCCCATGAGATGCAGCCTGCTGTTCGCGGGCGGCTGTGCGCTGGCGCTCTCCGCCTGCGCACAGCCGGTGCCGAAGATCGCCTACGACAATCCGCAGCCCGCGCATCTGGTGCCGTTGCCACCAGCCCCGATCCAGGTCGTGACCCTGCCCGAGCCGTTGCCGCTGCCGGGGCAACTCAAGAAGCTGCCGCCGGCGTCGGCCAGCCGGGTGCCAGCACAGCCGGCGAACCCGGTCGCACGGGTGGCACTGGCCAACGCGGCGGCGCGCATCAACCCGACGCGCGACGGCTACATCAACGCCATGCAGGTGTTCCCCTGGTCGGATGGCGCGCTTTACGAGATCTACGCCTCGCCGCTGCATGTGACCGATATCGCCCTGCAGCCCGGCGAGCATCTGATCTCGATCGCGGCCGGCGACACCGTGCAGTGGAAGATCGGCAACACCACCAGCGGGGCGGGGGCGGACCAGCAGGTGCACGTTCTGGTCAAGCCGATCTCGGCCGATCTGCCGATGAACAACATCGTCATCATGACCGACCGGCGCGCCTATCACCTGGAGGTCCATCCGACCAAGGACACCTACATGGCAGCGGTGTCCTGGAACTATCCGCAGGATGATTTGCTGGCGCTCAAGGCACAGAACGCCGCCGCGACCGACTACGCGAGCGCGGTGGCGACGAACGACGTGAACCTCGCGGCGCTGCGGTTCCGCTACCGCATCAGCGGCGACGATCCGCCCTGGCGGCCGGTACAGGTCTTCGACGACGGCTCGAAGGTGTACATCCAGTTCCCGCCCGGCATCGCCCAGGGCGACATGCCGCCGCTCTTCATTCTCGGCGCGTCCGGCGGCAAGGCGGAGATCGTCAACTACCGGGTGCGCGGCAATACCATGATCGTCGACCGGCTGTTCGCCGCCGCCGAACTCCGTCTGGGCGCCGGGCCGCAGCAGATCGTGTGGATCACCCGGGCCGACGGTCACGGCTGATGGCCGGTCCCGACGACAACCAGGCGGCACCGCTTGCCTCGCCGCCGAAGGCCGATCCGGCTTCCTTCGTGCTCCGCGCGCAGCCGCGCGCCGTCACGCGGCTCTCGCGCCGCGCGCTGGTCGTGGCGGCGGGCGGTGTTGCCGTCTGCGTCGTTGGCGCGGTGTGGTGGGCGTTCGCGCTGCACAGCTTCCGGATCACCACCGGCAAGGAGCTCTACAACACCAATGTCCGGCCCTCCGCCGAGGCGATGAGCGGGCTGCCGAACGGCTATGCCAGCCTGACCAAGCCGAAGCCCCCGCCGGCGCCGCCGGCAGTGCCCCAGCTTGGGCCACCGCTGCAAGGCGATCTCGGGCGGCCGATGCTGGGGCAGAGTGCTCCGGTGGCCTTCGCTCCTGCGCCGCCGGACGCGGCGGCGCAGGCCGAGGCGCGGCTCCGTGCCCAGGCCGCCGACGCCGGGGTGTTCTTCACCATGACGACAAGCCCTGGCGGCGCCAGCGCTCAGGCTGGCCGGGGGCCGAATGCTTCTCCGGCCGGCCTGCCGCCCGCCGGCCCAGCCGCCGAGGGCGGGCCACCCGGCGCGACCCTGGCCGCCGGCGGCGCGGGGGCCGGTCAGCAGGACGCCAAGCAGGCATTCCTGAACAGCCCCGTCGATCGCGCGATCTATTCGCCCGACCGGCTGCAGACCCCGCTCAGCCCCTATCAGCTCATGGCGGGCACCGTGATCCCAGCCGCGCTGATCACCGGGCTGGACTCCGACCTGCCCGGTCAGGTGATCGCCCAGGTGACGCAGGACGTCTATGACAGCGTCACCGGCCGCTATCTACTGGTCCCCCAGGGCGCGAAGCTGATCGGCAAATACGACAGCGTCGTCGGCTATGGCCAGTCGCGCGTGCTGCTGATCTGGACGCGGCTGATCATGCCCGACGGCAGTTCGGTCGTGCTCGACAACCTGCCCGCGTCCGACACGCAAGGCTATGCCGGGCTCGAAGATGGCGTCGATTACCATTTCTGGCGCCTGCTACGCGGGGTGGTGCTGTCGTCCTTGCTCGGTGTGTCCAGCGCGCTCGCGACCAACAATGTCGTCGGCGGGACCGGCTCGGGCAACCTGATCATCGCGCTCGGCCAGAGCGGCGATCAGGCCGCCAACCAGGCCGGCCAGCAGATCATCTCGCGCGATCTCGGCGTCCAGCCGACCTTGACCGTCCGGCCGGGCTTCCCGGTCGAGGTGATGGTCAACCGCGACATCGTGCTGCGGCCCTATGGGGGCGGATGAGGAGGACGAGGATGTCGAAACTCCGCATCGGTCCGCTCCCGGACGATCGGCCGGTGAAGCGCACCATCACCTTCACGGCGGCACTGGACGCGCTGATCCGCGACTACGCCGCCGCGATCGCGGCGCAGGATGGCTTGGCCGACGCGCCGACCGTCGAGAAGCTGGTACCGATCATCGTCGAGCGCTTCATCACCACAGATCGGGCGTTTCGCGCGCCGGCATCGCAGTCGCCACGCGCCGAGCCGCGTAAGCCGCCGCCACATTCAGAACAGTCGCCTGCCGCCCGCGAACGCCAGGGAGATCAGCTAACCATCGCCGGGTCGGAGTGACCGTGGATGGGAGATAGCGCAGCAGCGCGTTGCGTATTGCAAAAAACGCTACAGCCCCCTACATTCGCGCCATGGCGAAGGGGACCACCATGACCGGCGCGGCCAAACGCAAAGACCACCCGCTGTCGATGCGGCTCCCAGAAGGCGACATCGCCATCATCGACCGGGCCGCCGACCTGCGCGGCCGGTCGCGGACTGACTTCGTGCGGGAGGCCGCGGTACGGGCCGCCGAGGAGGTCCTTATGGAAAGCACGCTGCTCCGCATGACCCCGGAGGGCTTCGAGGCGTTCGTCCAAGCCGTCTCCGCCCCCGCCACTCCCGTTCCGGAGATGGTGGCGTCCCTCCGTCGCAAGGCGCCGTGGGAGAAGGGCGCGGCGAAGCGCTGATGGCGGAGCCGCCGCTCTCCGCCCCCGAACTGCTGAATCCCGGCCACGACGTAACCCAGTTCTCCTGCGGCAAGCCCTCGCTCGATCATTGGCTGAAGACCCGGGCGCTCGCCAATCAGCAGAAGGGGTTCACGGTGGTCATGGTTGTCCACCTGGCGGGCCGAGTGGTCGGCTATTACGGTCTGGCGCCGACTGCCATTATTCCCGCCGCCCTGCCGCGCTCGATCCGCACCGGCCAGCCCCCGAACCCGGTGCCGTGCATTCTGCTCGGCCAGCTTGCCACCGATCAGGCGTGGATCGGGCGGGGGATCGGCACCGGACTCTTCAACCACGCGCTCGCCCGGAGCGTGAGCGGCGCCGCGCTGATCGGCGGGCGCGCCTTGGTGGTCAACGCCGTGGATGAGGAGGCGGCGTCGTTCTGGCGCCACCGCGGGTTCCTGCCGTCCAAGGACGATGCGCTGGTACTGTTCCGGGCGATCGCCGACATCGCTGCCTCGCTGAAGGCAGTTGATCCCCAGGCCGACGATCAGTGACCTTGCTCAGCGTCGAATCCATACCGGGCGCGGTGCCACGCAAGATTGGCACGGTGCCGGGCGGTCAGTCCTTGCAGCGTCGATCCGGGATCCGCGCTCAACGCCGCTGTCGCTGCCGCGCCAAGAGTTGGGGAAACCAGCACGGCACCGTCATCGGCGAAGCTTACGAGCCCGGCATCGAAGGCGGCATCCCACAGGGCCGAGAGCAGGAGGCCGTTGTGCACGTCCAGCCGCTCGGCGTCGGTCGTGCATTCGGCCCAGGGCACGATGTGAGAGGCACGGAGCAGCGCCGGGTCGGAGATGCCGGTCAGCGGGCAGCGCCCGCCCCAATAGGCCAGCAGCGCCTGGCGGAACACATCCTGGCCCATACGCTGAACGACGAGCCGCTCGGCCTCGGTGGCGCGGGGCAGGTTTTCCGCTGCGGCCTGGAACTGCACGAGCGGAGTGTCCGGCAGGCTCACCCCGAGGCGGTAGGCGCGATCGAGGGCGGCGTAGAGAGGTGGCAGCGTGTCAAAGACGAACATCGCCATCCCAGGCCGGGTGACGAGCGCGGTTGCGGCCGCCCCGATCTCCGCCGCGACCTCCGGGCGGTCGAGCGCGAGCAGCCAGGGGCCAACGGGCGAGGCGCCGGCGATCCAGACATCGCCCTGCGCGGTGGTGGACCCGAAGCGCAACCAGCCGTTTTGCATGCCACGCGACAGCCGGAAGCCGTTATCCGCGGCGGCCTTCTGCGCCTCGGTGCGGACGACGAAGCCCGGCGGATCCTCCGGAGTGATCGTGGCTAGCCCATCTTATTCACCGCATAGCAGGGATTCGCTGACGGGCATGGTACAAGTGTCTGGAATCGCCTAGAGATTGGGTGCTGACACCAACCCAGGCACCCGGACAGAATCTGCCATGCCCGCCGACGATGACGAT
>DATLQW010000010.1:0-14202 GCA_035535035.1 Acetobacteraceae bacterium | reverse complement strand
CGGCTTCGCCCCCGGGTTGCCGATCCGTTTGCCACCATCATACCCCCCATGCCCCCGGGCTGGCGCGCGCCGCGCCCGCCATCGCCTGTGGCTTCCGGCGCCGGGCCGCCCTGACCCTGTGGCTCGGACCATCCAGGCGTGTTGCACGGGGCCGGTCCACGGCTGGTCCCGCCATCTCGATTCGGCCGCCACCAACGCCGCGGCACAAAGCGCCGATGCCAACCAGAAAAAAAGACCGACCTACCGGCACGATCCGCCAGAACCGTCATGGCCGGGCTTAACCCGGCCATGACGGGTTGGGGCGGTCCCGTGCGAACGTGTCAGCGGCGCGGGCGATCGGGTCGGCACGCGATTGGGTCGTGCCGACCCGATCGCCCTCACCCTCACCGCTGCGGTTGGTTCGCCTCGCGACCCAACCGACTGCGCCCGCGGGGGAGGTGCATTGGCTCCGTTGTGCCTTGGTGGTACACGCAACACTGAAGGTGCGAACCGCATGACCAATTTCGAACTCGTCTGGGACTCCCGCTGCGGCGTCGCCGAATCTCCGGTTTGGGACGCCGCCAATCGCCGCCTGCTGTTCTGCGACATCCCGGGCAGGCGCATCAACGCGCTGTCGGTCGAGGACGGCGCGCGGAAAACCTACGACCTGCCGGAGGTGGTCGGCAGCTTCGGCCTGTGCCGCTCCGGCCGGCTGGTGGTCGCACTGCGGCATCGCGTCGTGCTGTTCGATCCGCGCTCGCGGCACATCGAAGACCTTACCGGCGCGGTGGTCGAACCGGCGACCAACCGCATGAACGATGGCAAGGTGGGACCGGACGGCGCCTTCTGGGTCGGCAGCATGGACGAGAACACCCCGCGCCAGCCCACCGGCGCGCTGTATCGCGTCACCCCGGACGGCCGCATCGAGCGCAAGGCGGAGGGCTACGCCGTATCGAACGGCCTCGCCTGGTCGCCCGACGGCCGGACAATGTATCACTCGGATTCGACCGCCGGCCTGATCGAGGCGTGGGATTTCGACCCGGCGACCGGCGGCATGAGCCAGCACCGCCGCCTCGCAACGCTGACCAGCGAGGAAGGCCGTCCCGATGGCGCGGCGACCGACAGCGGCGGCGACTACTGGTCCGCCGGCCCCTCGGCCGGCTGCATCAACCGCTTCTCGCCCGCCGGCGCGCTGATCGAGCGGATTCCGTTCCCGGTGCCGGGCCCGACCATGCCATGCTTCGCCGGGCGCCACCTGTTCGTCACGTCATTGCGCGAGGGCAAGGCGCCGGGGGTGTTGCAACACTTCCCCACATTGGGCGGCCTGTTCCGTGCCGACGCGCCGGCGCACGGCGCGCCGGTCGGGCTGTTCGCCGACGGGTAAACCGCCTCAGTAGCCGCTGCGAGGAGCACCCGACGCCGGATAGCCGTAGCCGGGCTGCTGGTACTGGCCGGGCGGCGGTGGCGGCGGATAGTAGCCGGACGACGGCGGCGGTGGCCGCGGCGTGGTCGCCGCGCCGCCGACGGCACCCACCGCACCGCCGATCAGGGCGCCGGCGAGGGCTCCGCGTCCGCCGCCCGCCAGGCCGCCGATCGCCGCACCGGCGCCCGCGCCGAGCAATCCTCCGCCGACCGCCCGCTGCCCCGGATCATACGGGTTGGTGCAGGCCGAGAGGCCAAGCGCGATGCCAAGCACCGCCGCGCAGGGAACCAGATGACGACGCATGCAGCCATTCTCCTGTTGCCGGCAAGCCGCTCAGCGAACCGTGAAGCCGAACGATACGCCCGGTGCATAGTAGGGTGGAGGCGGTGCGTACACGACGGGCGGCGGCGCGTAATATACCGGAGGCGGTGCGTAATAGTATGGCCGCGGCGCGACGACGACGGCCGGCGGTCCCCACCGATGGTACCAGCCGCGATCGTGCCAGCCATGATGCCAGTCGTCCCGGTCGGCGCGTGCCGGGCTGGAGAAAAGCCCAACGCCGATCATGGCGGCAACGCCGAAGCCAATGGAAACCGTGCGAATCGCAGACATGCCACATCTCCTTTGAGCGAGGGCGATCACGTCACGCGATCGTGGCGTCTCCGCGGCGAAACATTCACATTGGCGTGACCGGTGAATCCGGCGCCCGCCGGCTGCACTGCGTCCGGAGCGCCGGCAAGGCAATGATCGGACGGATGCGGGAAAATCAGGGCTTCTACTGGAAGACCCCGTGATTGGTTCCGACACGGCCGGGATGCAGCGGCGTTCCGCTGGTTCCCGGCGCAACGGTCAGAAGGAAGCGGGCGGCAAGTCAAGCCGGGCTGCGCGCCACCGCTTGCCGGGGCACCTGCTGCCCGGCCGGCACCACGCTGCCGGGCCGGGCCGCCATCCGGTGCAGCAGGACGATCGCCTGGTGCAACTGGAAATCCGTGCCGGGCTTCTTCGGATCGTATTTCGGCCAGTCCTTCGGCGGCTTGTCGGCCAGCCCGGCGGCGATCGCCAGCTTCGGCCGCGTCATTTTCTCAGCCTTGCCAGGGGCGACACCCAGCGTGTTGTTCAGGTCCGATTCGTGCGCCGGCACGAAGCTCGGTGCCGGCGTGTCGGATTCATGCACCACCACATTCGGGATGATGCCCTCGTCCTGGATGGAACGGCCGTCCGGCGTGTAGTAGCGCGCGGTGGTCAGCCGGATCGCGCCTTGATTGTCCAGCGGATACAGCGTCTGCACCGAGCCCTTGCCGAAGCTGCGGGTGCCCAGCAGCACGGCGCGACGATCGTCCTGCAAAGCGCCGGCGACGATCTCGCTCGCCGAGGCGGAACCGCTGTTGATCAGCACGACGACCGGAAGCCCGGGGACGAGCGCGCCGGGTTTGGCGTACCAGGCATGGTCGTCCTCGGATAGCCGCCCGTGGGTCGAGACGATCTCGCCGCTGTTGAGGAAATCGTCCGACACCGCGATCGCCTGGTCGAGCAGACCGCCGGGATTGTTGCGCAGGTCGAGCACCAGGCCGGCGAGCCTGCCGCCGGATTTGCGGAATCCCGCGATCGCCGCGCGCATGTCGCGATCGGTGTCGTCGTTGAACATGGTCAGCCGGACGTAGCCGATGTCGCCCTCGCGCCGGCTCTTGACCACCTGCACGTGGATGATCTCGCGGGTCAGCGTGAGCAGGATCGGCGTGGCGTCGCCCGCGCGCTTGATGGTGAGCCTGACCTGCGTCTCGGGCGGGCCACGCAGCTTGTCCACCGCTTTCTCCAAGGTGAGGCCTTCGATGGTCTTGCCGTCCACTGCCGTGATCAGGTCGCCCGACCTGATGCCGGCGCGCGCGGCGGGGGTGCCGTCGATCGGCGCGATGACCTTCAGCAGCCCGTCCTCGCCGGTGACCGTCATGCCGAGACCGCCGAAATGGCCTTGCGTCTCGAGCTGCATCTCATGCCACTGCCTGGCGTCCATGTAGCCGCTGTGCGGATCGAGGCCGCCGAGCATGCCGTCAAGCGCGTAATGGATCAGCTTGCTGGTCTTGACGGGGTCCACGTAGTCGGCGCGGACGCGTTCCAGCACCTGGCCGAACAGGGCGAGCGACTTTGCCTTGTCGTCCGGGTAGCTGGCCGTGTCGGCGAAGGCGGTGTTGGGCGTGAGGCGGGGCAGCAGCAGACGGGTCGCCGGGCCGGCGACGACGGCGCCGGCGACAAACGCGGTAGCGACTAGGAGGCTGGTGCGGCGGTTCATTCTGGTCCCTGGGTCGGCTGGCAGTGTGCCCGAAGCAGATAGGGTCCGCCAAGGGAGCGCGGTATTGCGGCCGGATGAGATCGCCGCAATGTGTGCACGTTCGTACGCATCGCTCAAGGAGAGGCGACACGGACGGGCTGCGGGGGAGGCGCAGAGTCATCGGGACGGTCCCGCCCCCTCATCATCCGGGGATGTTCGCCAGGCAATTGTTCGCCAGGCAATTGCCTGGTCGGCGGAAGTGTTGTGGCATGTCGCGAGCGATCGTCTCACCCGGACCGGCTACGGTGCCGGCAGATGTCACGGCACAGGCTCCTTCCGGCGCGATGCGCTTTTCTGCACCACCTCGCCAGCCCAACGCTGGAGCGATACGGAGCCCGGCACCCCATGAACGCTGTTCTCAGGCAAATCCTTGCAACCGGCACGGTAACCGATGGGAGTTCCACCTTCCCGCTGATCGATCAAATGGATCGTTCGGAAGGCGCGCTCATCGACCACGTGTTCCGCACCGTGAAGCCGTCCGTCTCCATCGAGATCGGATGCGCCTACGGCATCTCGGCGATGTACGCGTGCGACGCGCTGTCCGCGAACGGGGTACGGGCCAGGCACATCATTCTCGATCCCTTCCAGAGCGAGGCGTATCACGGAATAGGACTGCGGAACCTGCGTGAGGCTGGCTACTCAGATTACATCGAGCTGAACGAGGAGAGGTCGGAGATCATGCTGCCACGTCTGCACGACGATGGCGTCAAGGTTCAAGCAGCCATTATCGACGGGATGCATACGTTTGACCATGCGCTCGTGGATTTCTTCTACGTGAACAAGCTGCTTGATGTGGGTGGCGTGATCATCTTCGACGACGTCCACATGCCGGCGCTCAGGCGACTCGTGCGGCACGTCCTGACCTATCCTGCCTACAGCGCATTCGCGACCAACCGGGACTTCATGCGTCCCGCGACGATGAAAACGAAGGTCAGGCGGTTTGTAGCCCCATTCATCCCCAAATTGCGGCGCCACTGGGACGTTACAAGCTGCAGTGCGGTCAAGAAAATTGGGCAGGATACCAGACCGTGGGATTGGTTCGCTGAATTCTAAAGCGACGCCGTGGATCCGCGTGGACGCAACAATCGTCGTCACTGGTCGGATCATTGGCACCGCGACGGCGCGGCACATGCCGTGCGGGAGCCAGGCCGCCGCCTGGATATGCAGTTGAAGAGTGGCGATGACAGCCGCACCATCCGCGCCGGGCGTTCCGCGGGCCACGTCCAATCGCGCGGCCCGCGCCGAGCAGCTATAAGCCAAACTCCTCGTTGTCGTGCTCCAGCCGTCCGAGCTGCCGCCGCCCCAACGCCAACTCCGTCACCACCCCATGCAGCGTGCGCAACTCCTGCTCCGTCACCTCGCCGCGCTGGAAAAAATGCCGGAGGTTGCGCACCATGCCCGGCCGCTTCTCCACGTTGCGCAGGAACCCGCACGCATCCAACTGATCGACCAGATGGGCCAGAAAATTCTCCGTCTCCGCCTTGGTGGCGACGTGCGTCTCGTTGGTCATCAACGCACGCGGCGGCGTGGCCTCGTCGGCCATCCACCACTCGTATGCCATCACCATCACCGCCTGCGCCAGGTTCAGCGACATGAACGCGGGGTTCAGCGGGTAGCGCACCAGCGTGTCGGCCTGCGCCATGTCGTCATTGTCGAGGCCGGCGCGCTCCGGCCCGAACAGCAGCCCCGCGCGCAGGTCACGGCCGCAGATCTCGCGCAACTCGGCTGCCGCGCCGCGCGCGGTCAGCACCGGCTTGATGATGTGGCGCGGGCGCGGGCAGGTGGCGAAGACGTGCTGCAAATCGGCCACCGCGTCGGCCACGCTGGCGAACAGGGTCACTTCGTCGAGGATGCGGTGCGCGCCGGACGAGTTGCGCCAGGCCTTCGGCTGCGGCCAGCCCTCGCGCGGCGCCACCAGGCGCAGATGGAACAGCCCGCCATTCGCCATGGCGCGCGCGCAGGCCCCGATGTTGTCGGCGAGCTGCGGGCGGACCAGGATCACCACCGGCGTGTTGCCGAGCGGCACCAGCGCGGCACCGTGTTCGCGACCGGTCATTTCGCGTGTTTGGCCTGCCATTGGCGCATGAAGACGATCTGCCGCTGCTGCGACGCGATGATGTCCCGCGCCAGCCTCTTCAGCGCCGGGTCTTTGCCGTAGCGCAGTTCCACGCGGGCCATATCGACCGCGCCCTGGTGGTGCGGGATCATGCCGGCGACGAAATCCCAGTCGGCGTCGCCCGTGTAGGGCACATTCATGCCCTGGTCCATCTTCGTCATGGCCTCGCGGAAGCCCTTGGTGGAGGGCGTCTCGTTTGCCGCCGGTGCGCCGCCCATTTGCATGCCGGGCATGGTCGGCGTGGTCTGCGCCAATGCCGGCGTCGCGACCGCGAACCAGACGGCCGCACAATACTGCACCCACTTCATGATGACTTGTCCTTTCCGGTTGCCTTGCGGGCGTCGGGACCCGGCTCCGGCGGCGTGCCGGCGAGCGTGCCCACAGCCGCACGCCGCCACGTCGTGCCCTGCGGTCCGTCTTCCAGTGCGATGCCCTTTGCCGCCAGCTCGGCCCGGATCGCATCCGCGCCCGCGAAGTCGCGTGACTTGCGTGCTGCCATGCGGGCGGCGATCGCCGCCTCGACCGCCGCCACATCGTCCGTCCCGCCGCGGAACCACACCGCCGGATCGGCCGCCAGCAGCCCCAATGCGTCGCCGGCGGCCCGCAGGCCGCGCGCGGCATCGAAATCGCCGGCGAGCGCCCGGTCCGCCAGCGCGTGCATTTCCGACAGCGCCAGCGGAGTGTTGAGGTCGTCGCACAGCGCCTCGGTCACTGCGGCGGGAATTTCGGCGGCGTCCAGCGCCGGGTAGCGTTCCAGCGCGCGATAGAACCGGTCAAGCTCGCGCTTCGCCTCGGCCAGCGCGGCGTCGTTGAAGTCCGGGGTCGAGCGGTAATGCGTGCGCAGCAGCAGCAGCCGGATCGCCTCGCCGGGTGCCCGGGCCAGCGCGTCGCGCAGCGTGGTGAAATTGCCGAGGCTCTTCGACATTTTTTCGCCGTTCACCAGCAGCATGCCGTTGTGCACCCAGTAGCGGGCGAAATGGCTGCCGGGGAACGCGCAGCAGCTTTGCGCCGCCTCGTTCTCGTGGTGCGGGAAGATCAGGTCGGTGCCGCCGCCGTGGATGTCAAAGGTCTCGCCGAGATAGTGCCACGACATCGCACTGCACTCGATGTGCCAGCCGGGCCGGCCGCGGCCCCACGGCGACTCCCAGCCGGGAAGGTCGGGCGTGGAGGGCTTCCACAGCACGAAATCCCCCGGATCGCGCTTGTACGGCGCCACGTCCACCCGTGCGCCGGCGAGCAATTCGTCCGGGCTGCGGCCCGACAGGTGGCCATAGGCCGGGTACGTCTTCACCGCGAACAGCACGTGGCCTTCCGCCGGGTAGGCGTGGCCGGACGCGATCAGCCGCTCGATCATCGCGATCATGTCGGCGATGTGGTCCGTGGCCCGCGGCTCCACGTCGGGCGGGAACGAACCGAGCGCCGCCAGGTCGGCATGGTAGTCGGCGATGGTGCGCGCGGTCAGCGCCGAGATCGGTTCGCCCAGTTCGTGGGCGCGCGCGTTGATCTTGTCCTCCACGTCGGTGATGTTGCGCACGTAGGTGAGGCGTGGATACAGCCGCCGCAGCAGCCGCGCCAGCACGTCGTACACCACCTCGGGCCGCGCGTTGCCGACATGCACCAGGTCGTACACCGTGGCGCCGCACACGTACATGCGCACATGCTGGGGATCGAGCGGCTCGAACCGCTCCTTCCGACGGCTCAGGCTGTTGTGCAGGGTGAGCGTGTGCATGGTCGTCCCTCGGCGGAGGGGCGCTTTCTCCGCCAATCCACCGGGCAAATCAACTGGCCACGCGGCGCGCCTGGCGCACGCTGATGCATCACCTTACATTATCGGCACCCATATATGAATCAAGAGGTTTATGACTCATGAAAAAGCCCGCCGTGGCGGCGGGCTCTTCGCTCTAGCCAAGTCCGTTTGCCTGGTTCTGCCAATTTGGCGTGGTCTTCCCCGTAAACCTGATCCTCGCCTCGCTCAACACATGAACGCTGCGGCGGTCCTGACAGATCCTGCACGATTGTCTCGCGCGGCGGCCATCCTGCCCGATTTTCGCCAATTGCATACGTGGCAAAGTGGTCCCACGTGCCAGCCGGTCGCACGCCACGTGGATCGGCGAAGTTATTACGGTCTGTGGTGGATCGGTGGATTTCAATATTCATGGATTTTCCCCGATTCGAATCGGCCCACACCGATGCCGCGGCAGCATGCCACGCCCCCACGCGGCTTACGATCAGTGCCCCGCGCGACTCCCGGAAATATCCGGCGTATGCGCCGCTGGCGGAACCCGAGAGCCGGTTCACACCCCCACGGCGCGGCGCAGGTCCTTCAGCCGCAGAAACAGATGAAGCGAGTCCGTCGGCGACGGCAGAAAGTCGAAATGCTCGTAGAACCGGCGGGCCTCGTCATCCTTGGCGTGCACCGCGAACGCGCGAATGCCTGCGATGTCGGCGGCCTGCAGCACCCGACGCATGGCACCGCGCAGCAGACCGGCCCCGATACCTTTTCCGTGCCACGTTGCGGCCACAGCGAGCCGCGCCAGCAACACAATCGGCACCGGATGACGGGCGAGGCCCTTGGTCAGCCGATCCGGCGCATCTTCATAGGCCACCTCGCTCACGACCAAGCTGTAGAAGCCGATCACCTCGGCCTCGCTCAGCGCCACGTAAGTCTGCGAGGCATTCGCCTGCTGGCTGGCCAGTGCAAAGCGAACCAGAAAGCGGTCAACCTCGGGACGGAAGCAGGTGAAGGCGTCAACCACATGGTCGCGGCGCAGCTTCTCGATCCGCAGCGCGTTCGCCATTCCGGATCAATCGCGCAGAAGACGGCACGATTGGTGGCCCAGGCGAGCATGCGGCGGCGCCATGGGCGACCTACTGGGCGCCGGGAGGATCGAACGGCGATGGCTCGCGGAACAGCCGCTCGACCCGTGGCAGAGGGCGCGGTGGAGCGTCCAGCGCGGCCATGAACGCGCCCCAACGCTCGGCATCGAGTTCGAAGCGATGCCGCGCCATGAGCGTTTCCTCGGCACGGGCCAAGGCGCTGTCGAGAACGAACTGGCTGACGGAACGATGTGTGGCACGGGCCGCCGCGTGCAAGGCTTGCTTGGCGCGCAGCGTCAATCGCAAGTCGAGTTTGGTGGTCCTGGCCGGCATGAGTTCCTCCGTGAGGCGGCCCAATCTAGCATATCCGCCCGACAATGTCATGACAGACTCGAACCTGCGCGCCAAGCCGTTGACACGCTGCGCCCGCGCGGGCTAACCGCACAATTAAGAATCACTCGCAATACCCGCCGGCCCGGCCGGCTGAAGGAAGTCGGCCGCGATGGCGGGAGAACAAGTGCGGGCATCGCGCAGCGCGGGGCGAAAGGCGCGGGTCGCACGGTTCCTCGCGGTGTTCGGGCCGGGCCTGGTGGTCATGCTGGCCGATACCGATGTCGGCAGTGTCATCACCGCCGGGCAGAGCGGCGTGCAATGGGGCTATCGCCTGCTGCTGCTGCAGTTCGCCCTGATACCGATCCTGTACATGGTGCAGGAACTCACGGTCCGGTTGGGCGTGTTCACCGGGCGCGGCCACGGCGAGCTGATTCGCGACACGTTCGGCCCGGTCTGGGCCTGGATCTCCGCCACCGGCCTCGGCGTCGCCACGATCGGGGCGTTGCTGACCGAGTTCTCCGGCGTGGCCGGGGTGGGCGAACTCTATGGCCTGCCCCGCATCGTCACCCTCCCCATCGCCGCGATCGCCCTGCTCGCCGTGGTGATCACCGGGTCCTACCGGCGGGTGGAGCGGGTGGCGATCGCGGTCGGGCTGTTCGAGCTGGCGTTCTTCCTGGTCGCCTTCGCGGCGCATCCGAACCCCCGTGCGATGCTCGCGGGGTCGCTGGACATCCCCTATGCCAACAAGGACTATCTGTATCTGGCGGCAGCGAATATCGGCGCGGTGGTGATGCCCTGGATGATCTTCTACCAGCAGTCGGCGATTGCCGACAAACGGCTGCGGCCCGAGCATTTCGCCGCCGCGCGCTGGGACACCGCGATGGGCGCGGTGATCACCCAGCTCGTCATGGCGGCGGTGCTGATCGCCTGCGCGGCGACGATCGGCCGCGGCAACCCGAACGCGTCGCTGGCCTCGGTCGGGGACATGAGCCAGGCACTGACGCCGTTCCTCGGCACTGCCGTGGGCAACCTGGTGTTCGGCCTCGGCGTGCTGGGCGCCGGCATGGTGGCGGCCATCGTATGCTCCTTGGCGTTCGCCTGGGGATTGGGCGAGGTCAGCGGCTATCGCCGCTCGCTGGAATACCGGCCGCTGGAGGCGCGCTGGTTCTATGGCGTTTACGCCGTCTGCGTGGTGGCCGGCGCGGCGGTGGTGGCGGTGTGGCCCGACCTGGTGGCGCTGAATGTCGGCGTCCAGGTGATGAACGCGATGATGCTGCCGATCGTGCTGGGCTTCCTGATCGCGCTGGCGGTGCGGGCGCTGCCGCGGGCGCACCGGCTGGGCGGACCGTATCTTTGGCTGGTGCTGGCGGTGTCGGGGCTGACCTGCGCGCTGGGCGTGTTCGGCGGGCTGTCCGGCGCGGGGCTGTTTTGACCGCGCCGGGCGACCGGTTCGCGCTGTACAGCCGCAACACGCTGAAGCTCGGCCTGTTCGGCGCGAATTGCTCGTCCGGCCGCGCGGTCACCATGGTGCCGGAGCGCTGGAGCGGGAGCTGGTCCGACTGCCTGCGCCTGGCGCGCTTGGCCGATGCGGCGGGGATCGAGTTCATGCTGCCGGTGGGCCGCTGGAAAGGCTATGGCGGCGACACCGACTACCAGGGCGAGACGCTGGAGACGGTGACCTGGGCGGCCGGGTTGCTGGCCGCGACGCAACGACTGACGGTGTTCGGCACGGTGCACGCGCCGCTGATCCATCCGGTGATCGCCGCCAAGCAATTCGTCACCGCCGACCATATCGGCGAGGGCCGCTTCGGGCTGAACGTGGTCTGCGGCTGGAACGAAGACGAGTTCGAGATGTTCGGCGCCGAGTTGCGCGCGCATGACTCCCGGTACGAGTACGCGCAGGAATGGCTGGACGCGATCAAGCTGGCCTGGTCGGACGCGGGAGAATTCGATTTCGCGGGAAACTTCATCAAGTTGCGCCAGGTGCGGGCGAAGCCGAAGCCGTTTGGCGGCGGACGGCCGATCGTGATGAATGCCGGTGCTTCCGCGGCTGGCCAGGCCTTCGCCATCCGCAATTGCGACGCGCTGTTCTCCATGACGCCGAAGGGTCAGTTGGCGGAGTTCGCGGCGCATGTGGCGAGGGTGAAGGCGCTGGCCCGCGCCGGCGGGCGGGAGTTGGACGTTTACACCGTCGCGGTCGTCACCTGCCGTCCCACCACGCGCGAGGCGGCGGAGTACTACCGGCATTGCGTGATCGACCACGCCGATTGGGTGGCGGTGGACCGCATCATGGCGATGCGCGGCGTCACGCGGGAGGCGTTTCCCGACGATTTCGCGGAGCGCCGGCTGCACCAGGCGAACGGCATGGGCGGGATGCCGGTCGTCGGCGATCCGGACCACGTGGCACGGGAACTGGCGCAATTGGCGGCGGCGGGGGCGCACGGGGTCGCCCTGTCATTCGTGAACTACCTGGACGAGTTGCCGTTCTTCGCCCAGGAGGTGCTGCCGCGCCTGGCTCGGCTGGGGCTGCGGGCGTAGCCATCCCGGTGGCGCCGAGAGCGTCGCGGTGACCAGCCGGACCTCATTCCCTGGATGTGGAAGAGCGCTTCAGTTCGCAAGATCTCGTGCCGCCTGGTACCCCAAGGCGCACCGCACCTCCGGCGATGCCGGCGCCACGGTCCGCCGCCGGATCCGGCATCAGCGGATTTGTTGCATGTTCCGGCAGCAGCGGGAGGTTGGGCAAATTCCGCGCCAGCTCTGGCAACGCACCACAAACGCGCTCGCCTGTGCCGCGTGGTTCGATGAAGTCTAGGTGAGGCGACGCCCGGAAACAGGCGAATCACATGACGCGGGCCGTGGTTCCGCGTCATCCCGGCGAACGCGGACCCATGCCGCCTCCCGTCGCGTGTGGCGTTGGGACTCGCATGCGTCGCCCGGTGTTACCGGGAATGTTCGGGTATTTTTACCATGCGCTTACCGATCCGACATCGGGTCGTTGCAGCATCCTGCCAACGTCATCCCCGCCAGGCAATCCCGGGGAGAACGACCATGGCGACCGTAATCCGCAGCTACACCCACGGCGTATCAGCCACACCGCTGCTCAACGACACGATCGGAGCGCGTTTCCACCAGGCCGCCGCAAGCTGGCCGGACCGCGAGGCGATCGTGGTGTGCGACCAGGGCCTACGCCTCACCTTCGCCGAGCTGCGCCGCGCCGTGGACCGCCGGCCTGCTCGCGCTCGGCCTGCGACAAGGCGACCGCGTTGGCATCTGGTCGCCGAACAATGCCGCCTGGGTGATGACCCAATACGCCACCGCAAAAGCCGGGCTGATCCTGGTGAACATCAACCCCGCCTATCGCGTGGCCGAACTCGAATACGCGCTGAACAAGGTCGAGTGCCGAGGCCGTCCACGTTAATGAAGTGTATCATTCACGCGGCGGGAAGGCCAACCCGCCCGCCGGAGGGAGGCGCGCGGCGGTGCGCCGGTGGACCAGGAATGGTCTGCGTCGGCATGCGACTGCCGTCCGGTCCGGAGGCACCGGTTTTTTGGCTCCGACCGCCCAAACATGCTAGGAATGGTGCCATGAGTTCCGCCCTTCGCAAGCCGATGACGCTGGCCCAGTTCCTCGCATGGGAGGAACGGCAGGAGCTGCGTTACGAATTCGACGGGTTCGAACCGGTCGCCATGACCGGTGGAACCGTCGCACACGACCGGATCACCTTCAATCTTCAGAAGATCCTGGACGTAAGGCTGGCGGGAAAACCCTGCCGGCCCTTGGGGCCTAACGTCAAGATCATCGTGGATGGCCACGCCCGCTATCCCGACGCTATCGTCGTGTGCCGGCCGGTTCCTCCCGATGCCACGGTCGTTGACGATCCGGTCATCGTGTTCGAAATCCTGAGCGGCGGCACCAGCAAGACCGATCTGATCGACAAGAACCGCGAATACCGAGCGACTCCATCCATCCAACGCTATGTGATCCTGCATCAGACCCACCGGGCAGCCATCGTCTTCGTGCGGCGAGAACCGGACTGGCTGTCCGAGATCGTTGCCGGCGACAACGCCACCCTGCATTTGACCGAAATCGGCATAGGCGTTCCGCTGGATGAGATCTACGCGAATGTCGGGTTGCCCGATGAGCCCGGCACGTAACGGAAACCTCGGGCCCGCGGCCGGCCACCGCCTGTAGCAGATGGTCACGCGACAGGGCGCGCCCGGCGCCGCGCACGAAACTCGCCAGCAGGACGAACTCGGACGGCGTGAGCGGCACATCCTGGCCGGCAGCGTCAGTCACGCTGTAGCCATCGAGGTCGAGCACCAAACCGGCGAATCCCAGCCGCTCCCGCTCCTGCCGATTTTCGATGCCGTCGTGGTGCTGCGCCGCCTACGCGCGGATTCTCACCGCCGCTGACAGCCCGGACAGTTTATCCGCACCGGCAACAACGCACCAGCGCTAGCCTGCCCGTCATTGATTGTGCGATCGATCTCTGAACCGCTCGCTCCGGCAACACCGGCAGTGCCCGTGGAAACCGCCCGATCTGCCCGGGCCGCCGCGCGAACCAATCCACCGGGCCGCCGCACGAACCGATCCACCGGGCCACCGCATGAACCAATCCACCGGACCAATCCACCAGGCCAATCCACCAGGCCACTCCACCGGGCGAGCCTCGCCACATCCGCGGCGCGTGTGCGTATCTCTGACATATCCAGTTATTCCCATTGACACACACCCTCCGCCATGCTACACGCCATGCGCGCTACGCAACCCGCCACGAAAGGCCACCCTCTATCCCTCCCGCCATGATGCACGATCCACTCACCACTCCGGCCGACGCCTGTGCCCCCGACGCGGATCGGGCCGCCCCGGACGCGCCCGCGCTCCTGCCCGAGTGGGTTGCCCATCTCCTCGCGCTGGTCATCCGATTCATGCTCGAGCGCATGCTTGCCGCATGCTCGGGCCGCTCCCGGCTGCCATCCTGGTGGCACGACCGGCCGGACCTGCCGCCGGCCTCGGCGCAGGCCCTCGCCGCATCGACCCGGGGCCCGTTCGGCAACGCCATCGCCTGGATGTGCCAGCGCCGCGGCATCGGGCCGGGCCACCCGGACTGGCCGTACCTGGCCCGCACCATCGTGGCGTTTGGCGGCAGCGTGAAGGGGTTCCGCGCCGGCGCCAGGCCGTGCGGGCTGCAATGGTGGGAAAATCCC
>DATLQW010000009.1:0-20101 GCA_035535035.1 Acetobacteraceae bacterium | reverse complement strand
CGCGACGGCGGGCGGCTCCCGTCGGCCCGCCGCCGCGGCGTGCGTGCGGCCGGGGTTACGCGGCGGCCTGCTTGATCGCGGCTTCGAAAGCCTTCGCCTCGAAGGCGGGCAGGCTCTGGATCCGGCCGAGGCCCTGGCCCACGTACCAGACGGCGAAGCTCAACATCGCCTCCGGGTTCGGCGCCTCCACCACATCGACGAAGTCGTAGGCCCCCTGCGTGTAGAGCACCGATTCGAGCTTGATCCCGAGCGTCTTCAGTTTCGCCTGTGCCGTTCTGACCCGTTCGGCGTGCTTGCCGGTCCAGGCGGCGTCGATCGTTCCGAGCATGACGTATTTCATGGTAATTCCTCCCGGCGGAGCACCCGCCCTGGTGTCTCGCGGCGGCTCGACCTACCGCACCGGCCCGGCGCGCATCGGGTGGTCGGGCACGCGAGGCGGCCAGTATCGAACCGGCGCGCGGCCGGTTCAATGGCGGCGTCCCGCCGCCCTGCCCACTGAGAGGTGGCCCGGGGCGGCCTCAGGTCGTATGCCAGCCGAACTGCTGCAGCTTGCGGCCCATGGCCGGGTGTAGCCGGACTTAATGTGTCACGCAGCCCGAACCAGCCTGCGCAGGGCGCCCTTGCCCCGCACGTTCGCCTCCTCGAACTCGGCGGCGGCAATGACCCGGTCAAGAGCGGCACGCAGCTCCCTGGCCGTCTCCAAGGTCAGCTCGATCCCCGCCCGCGCACCGGGGTCGAGGTCCGTGTTGATGAAGTCGAGTGTGATGACATCGCCTAGCGGTGCATGGCGCGCGTGGTCATAGGCAACCACCGTCTTGGAGAGCGGGAACCATTCGTGCCCGCGCTTTGCCATACCCTCCGCGCGCACGGTCTCGATGATGGACGTGCACATGTCCGGACCTCCTACTTCCCCAGATGTTTGCCGAAGAAGGCGAACACCTTGCTCCAGCCATCCATCGCCTGCTCGGGCCGGTAGAGTGGCCGGTGCCAATAAAAGAAGCCGTGGCCGGCACCGTCGTAGCGGTGGAACTCGTAGGTCTTGCCGTGCTTCTTGAGTTCGGCCTCGTGCTGGTTCACCTGCTCCGGGCTCGGTGCGCGATCCTCGTTGCCGAACAGGCCGAGCAGCGGGCAGCAGAGATCCTTCGTCATGTCGATCGGCGCAACGGGCGTCTTGGTATTGAGTTCCTCCCTGCCCATCACCACGCGGCCACCCCAAAGCTCGGCGCAAGCATCGACGTCCGTCCGCTGGCAGGCATAGATGAAGGCGTGCCGACCGCCCGAGCAGGAGCCGAAAAGGCCAACCTTGCCGTTGTGATTGGGCTGCGCCCACATCCACTTCACGGCGCCTTCGGTATCGCCGACCATCTGGGAGCCGGCAATGCCGCCCTCTGCGCGCACCTTGGCGGCGACGTCGTCCGGGTTGGCGTCGCTGCCGCTGCCTTCGCGCTCGTAGAGGTTGGCGCAGATCGCGAGATAGCCGTGATGCGCGAACCGACGTGTCGTCTCGATGTAGAGCTCGCTCCAGCCCGGTAGATGGTGGACCAGCACGACGCCCGGGAAGGGGCCGGGACCGTATGGCCTGGCCACGTAAGCGGTTATCGGCGTTCCATTGTCGCCTCTGATGGTCACGTTCTCGCAGGTCATGCCGCGGTAGAATGACATCGAGCTTCCTCCATAGGTGTTCGTCTCGGCCCTCCATCGGGCCGTTGGAGCGCCGCGCCGTCATCGACACGCGGGGCGAACGCGCTTTGCGGCCCGAGGGCGTCACCCCGACAGTATTCGACGATCGCCTACCGGGCGCAACAAGAGGCAGGCGTCGGCCGCAATCCGCGAGTCATCAGACGGATACCGCTCCGCGCCCTTGCTGGTCGCTCAGGCGATGCGGTTCATTTCCCGAAAGCAGGCATGAATATCAGCGTCCCCTTTCGGCAGTCATGGGTGGAAGCGGGACGAATTGCTTTCGGGGCTCACGCCGCGGATCCAGACATCCGGGTCACAGGCAGTTCCGGCCGAAGTCGAACAGCCGCGGGCCTGTCGCTGCCAACTCTTCCAGCCCTTACCGTGCGGAGACAGGCGGGCCACAGGTTGCGGATAACGGACCTGCGCCCAGCACAAAGTGCGAGGAGAGGTCTCATTGCGCATCCTCTTCGGCCAGCATGGCGTAGAACGTGTGATCGAGTGGGCCGAGGCGTGCTTTGCGGTTGGCCGCGGTGAGTTCGTCGGTCTCTTGCCGTGTCAGTCCGGCCTTTTTTGGCCGTTGTGATTTGCTGACGCAGTGTGCTGACGCCGCGCAGCGGTGGGGTTGAAGGGGGAGAAGCGGCTTCGCCGGGAACGTGGCGCGACAGGCCGCAACGTCACTGCGGCCGCGACGGTCTCGGGCAGGCACGCGCGGGCGGGCCCGACGGGGAGCAAATCCGCCGCGTCGCGCCGTCGATCGACGATGGTGCAGGCAGTTTGACGCTCCTTAGGGGCGCCGATACCATCCTGTCCGCCCATGACCGCCCGTCGCGATTCGTTGCTGAGTGTCCAGGACCTGCGGGTGCGATTCAGCACCGACGAAGGGGTCGCCAACGCCGTCGATGGCGTGAGCTTCGACGTGCGCGAGGGCGAGACCCTCGCCGTAGTGGGGGAATCCGGCTCCGGCAAATCCGTTAGCAGCCTGGCCGTCATGGGCCTCGTCCCGCGCCCACCTGGCGAAGTGGTCGGCGGGCGCGTCCTGTTCCGTGGTCGTGACGGAGAGGTGCGCGACCTGCTGCGGCTGTCCCGGCGCGCGTTGCGGCGCATCCGCGGCGACGAGATCGCGATGGTGTTTCAGGAGCCGATGAGCTCCCTGAACCCGGTCTATACCCTTGGCGATCAGATCGCGGAGACCGTGCGCCTTCATCAGGGCAAGGACCGGCGCGCGGCCCTGCGGGTCGCCGCCGACATGCTGGCCCTGCTCGGCATTCCGGACCCGGAGGCGCGACTCGCGGCTTATCCGCACCAGATCTCGGGCGGGATGGCGCAGCGGGTGATGATCGCGATGGCGCTCGCCTGCCGGCCGCGGCTGCTGATCGCCGACGAACCGAGCACCGCCCTCGACGTGACGATCCAGGCGCAGGTGCTCGACCTCATCGCGCGGATGAAGCGCGAGATCGGGATGGCCGTGCTGTTCATCACCCACCACCTCGGCGTGGTGGCCGAGATCGCCGACCGGGTGACGGTGATGTACGCAGGCCGGGTGGTGGAGCAGGCGCCGACGGCCGCGCTGTTTGCCGCCCCGCGCATGCCCTATACGCAGGGGCTGTTGCGCTCGGTGCCGCGCCTGTCCACCGAGGGGGCGGCGACGCAGCGTCTGGAAGCGATTCCCGGCGACACCCCGAGCCCGTTCCATCAGCCCAACGGCTGCAGCTTCCACCCGCGCTGCGCCCATGCGCTGTCCGGCATCTGCGATGCCGCCGTGCCCGCCATGGAAGCGTGCGGGGACGACCATGTGGTGCGCTGCGCCCGCTGGCGGATGCTCGCGGAGGCGGCAGCGTGAGCGCGGCGCTGCTGCAGGTGGAGGGCCTGTCCAAAAGCTTCCCCATCCGGCGCGGGATGTTCGCCCGCGCCGGCGGCGTTGTGCGCGCGGTGGAAGACGTGAGCTTCACGATCGGACGCGGCGAGATCCTCGGCCTCGTGGGGGAATCGGGCTCCGGCAAGACCACGGTGGGGCGCGCGGTGCTGCGAGCGCTGCCGCCGGGCGCCGGGCGCATCGTGTTCGACGGCACCGACATCGCCGGGCTGGACGAGGCGGGGCTGCGACCGTTCCGGCGGCGGATGCAGCTCGTGTTCCAGGACCCGTTCTCCGCGCTCAATCCGCGCCTGACGATCGAGCAGGCGCTCACCGAGCCGCTGCTGATCCACCACCTGGCGCCGAGCCGGGCCGCGCGGCGGGAACGGGTGGCGGCGCTGCTCTCCATGGTCGGGCTCCCGACGGCGGCGATGCAGCGGTTTCCGCACGCGTTCTCCGGCGGGCAGCGCCAGCGCATCGGCATTGCCCGGGCGCTCGCCTGCGAGCCGGATTTCATCGTCGCCGACGAGCCGGTATCCGCGCTCGACGTCTCCATCCAAGCGCAGGTGGTGAACCTGCTCGCCGACCTGCGTGCGCGGCTGGGGCTCACCCTGCTGTTCATCGCCCACGACCTGGCGGTGGTCGAATACATCGCCGACCGCATCGCGGTGATGTACCTCGGCCATATCGTCGAGGTGGCGGAAAGCCGCGCGCTGTGCCGCCGGCCGCTGCACCCTTACACCGCGGCGTTGCTGTCTGCCGTGCCGGTGCCCGACCCGGGGGCGCCGCGGCGGCGCATCGTGCTGGAGGGCGAGATGCCGAGCCCGGCCAATCCGCCCTCCGGCTGCCCGTTCCGCACCCGCTGCCGCCATGCGCTGCCCGCCTGCGCCGAGGCTCGGCCAGCGCTGCGCGAGGTCGAACCGGGGCGTTTCACCGCCTGCATCCGCGACGACATCGTGCACGCCGGCGCGATTGAGGTGCCGGCGTGACATGGTTAAAGGCTGCGCACGACGCGATCGCGCAACGCCGGCATACGTGCTGCGTCCATACCCACCGGAGGATAAGACCGATGCCATCCTGGACCACCCGGCTGCTGGCCGCCTGCGGGACCGCAGCTTGCCTGCTCGCCCAGTCGCCCGCCGCCCAGGCGGCGCTCGGCGACAGCGCGCAGCACCCCCTGGTCGTTGCGTTCAAGGGCGGGGCCACCACGCTCGACCCGATCATGCGCAGCGAAACGACCACGGAATCCTGGCAGCGCAATATCTTCGACACGGTGACGATCCTCAGTCCGCAGGGCAAGCCGGTGCCGCGCATCGCCGTGGCATGGAAGAACCTCGCCCCGCTGTCCTGGCAGCTCACCTTGCGTGCCGGGGTGACGTTCCAGAACGGCATGCCGATGACCGCCGAGGACGTCGGCCGATCGATCATGGACGCGGCGAACAACCCGAAATCGCAGATGCGGGAGTTCGTGAACGACGTCACCGGCTACAAGGTGGTGAACCCGACCACGCTCGAGGTGACGTTCAGCCGGCCAGACCCGCTGTTCCCGGTCCATCTCTCCGCCATTCCGGTGATGCCGGAAGCGCTGATCAAGAAGGAAGGGCGGGCCGCGTTCGCCGCTCATCCGATCGGCACCGGTGCCTATCGCTTCGTGTCCTGGCTCGCGGAGGACCATCTCGATCTCCGCGCCTGGAAGGGCTACTGGGGCCACCCCGTCGCCTTCAAATTCGTGCGTCTGGAGAGCATCCCGAACGGTGCGACCCGGCTCGCCGCCCTGTTGTCGGGGCAGATCGAGGTCGCCGAGAAGATCAATCCGGAAGATTTCGCACGGGTGAAGAACAGCGGCCGGGCGCGCATCACCTCCGTCCCCGGCACGCGCACGATGTACCTGGCTATGGACGACTGGCGCGAGACCGGATCGCCCGGCATGGCCGCGGGGGAAAAGAACCCGTTCCTCGATCCGCGGGTGCGCAAGGCAGTCTATGAGGCGATCGACGTCGGCCTGCTGCGTGAGAAGATCTTCAACGACGCGGCCACGGTCGCGACCCAGTTCATGCCGCCGTTGATGGAATCCTTCGACCGCGGCCTGAAGCGCTTCCCGTACAGCCTCGCCGATGCACGTAAGCTGCTGGCGGCGGCAGGCTATCCGCACGGCTTCACCGTGCGCCTGGACGCGACCAACGACCGCTACCTGGAAGATTCTCTGGTGGCGCAGGCGCTGGCCGGGATGCTGCAGCAGGTGGGGATCATCGTGCAGGTGAACGCGATCCCCAAGGCCGTGTTCTTCCCGCAGATGAACCGCGGCGACTTCACCTTCTATCTCGCCGGCTGGGGCAGCGTTGATCCGCTGTCGACCTGGAATTCGATGTTCCACTGCCGCGATGCGAAGCTCGGGTTCGGCCATGTCAACCGCGAGCATTATTGCAGCCAGGCAGCCGATGCGCTGATCGCGAAGGCAAGCGGCAGCTTCGACGATGCCGCGCGCGTGAAGCTGGAACGCGCGGCCTATGCGCTCGCGGACCGGACGGACATCGCCTACATCCCGCTCTATTTCCAGGACGAGATCGCCGGCGTCGCCAACGGCGTCGTCTGGAACGAACGCCCGGACGGGCTTATCCTGGCCTGGCAGATGCAGCGCAAATAAGCCCCGCGGATGCTGCGCTTCCTGCTTACCCGGGCATGGCAGGCACTATTCACCCTGTGGGTGGTGGTCAGCTTGGTCTTCCTGCTGATCCACGCCACCGGCGATCCCATCGCCGTGCTGGCGCCGGAGCAGATGAGCGCGCATTCCCGCGCCGTTCTGCGGGCCGCGCTGGGCCTGGACCGGCCGCTCGCCGTGCAGTACGTCCGCTACCTGGCGGGCGTGCTGCACGGCAACCTCGGTGTCTCCTACTACAGCGGCCAGCCGGCGATGCGCCTGATCCTGGAACGCGTGCCCGTCACCCTGGAACTCGTCGGGCTCTCGATCGGCGTCGCCGTTCTGCTCGGCGTGCCGTTCGGCATCTGGGCGGCGGTGCGGCCCGATGGGGTGGCGGACCGGGTGCTGCGCAGCCTGTCCGTGCTCGGCTCGTCGGTGCCGACCTTCTTCCTCGGCATCCTGCTGATCTATTTCTTCAGCGTGGCATTCAATGTCCTGCCGGCGTCGGGCGCCGGCAGCCTGCGGCATTACATCATGCCGGCCTTCACCCTGGCGTTCTTCCGCATCGCCCTGTTCACCCGGCTGGTGCGCAGCACCTTGCTGGAAACCCTGAACCAGAACCACGTGCGCACCGCACGGGCGAAGGGGGTGTCGGAACCGGTCGTGATCCTGAAGCACGCGCTGCGCACGGCGCTGCTGCCGCTGGTCACGGTGTTCGGCCTGCAATTCGGGCAGTTGTTCGCCGGCGCGGTGATCACGGAGACGATCTTCGCCCTGCCGGGGATGAACCGGATGGCGTTGCAGGCGCTCTACCGGCTCGATTATCCGGTCATCCTTGCCTACGTCCTGGTGGTGGCCGCGATGTTCGTGACGATCAACTTCCTGGTGGATCTCGCCTACGGCCTGCTCGATCCGCGGGTGCGCCATCATGGGTAGGTTCTCCCGTCCGCCGCTCGTGCCGACCACGTTCCTGCTTGCGCTCATGCTGGCGGCAATCTTCGCGCCGCTGATCGCGCCGCACGACCCGCAGCAGCAGAACCTGATGATGCGCCTTACCCCGCCGGCCTGGGTGCAAGGCGGAAGCTGGGCCTATCCGTTCGGGACCGACGGGCTGGGGCGGGATGTCGCCTCCAACATGATCTACGGACTGCGGGTCAGCCTGCTCGCCGGCATCGTCTCGGTCGCGATCAGCGTGGTGCTGGGCGGCGTGACCGGGCTGGTCGCGGGCGCGGCGGGCGACGGCTGGTTCGATGCGGTGCTGATGCGGCTCGTGGACATCCAGTTGTCGATCCCGGTCGTGCTGATCGCGCTCGCCGTGCTGGCGCTGACCGGGCGGGGCCTCGGGAAGGTCATCCTGGTGATCGGCCTCGTCGGCTGGGCGCAATATGCGCGGCTCGTGCGCGCGAGCGTGCTGGCGGAGCGGCAGAAGGACTACGTGCTGGCGGCGCGGCTGCTCGGGGCGTCGCGGACGCGGGTGATCTTCCGCCACCTGCTGCCGAACGTGCTCGGCCCGCTGTTCGTGCAGGTCTCGGTTGATATTCCGCGCGCGGTGGAGCTGGAGGCGTCGCTTTCCTTCCTCGGCCTCGGTGTCGCCGTCACCACGCCGTCGCTCGGGCTGCGCATCGCGCAGGGCTACCAATATCTGTTCAGCGGCGCCTGGTGGCCGTCGGTGCTGCCGGGGCTGGCGCTTGTCCTGCTCGTCCTGTGCGAGAACCTGATCGGGGACTGGGTGCGCGACGTGCTGGACCCGCATTACCGTCGCCGGCGGAAGTCTGGCGTTCCGGCCGCCCCTGCGCAGGCCGCCCCCGCCACCGTCGAAAGGACCGCCCCATGACCGCGCCCGACCTTGACGCCACCGCCTTTGCCGCCGCCGCCACCCGCGCGATCGTGCTGCGCCGCGACCTGCACAAGCATCCTGAATTGGGCCTGACCGAGTTCCGCACCGCCAGCCTCGTCGCCCAGCGGCTGCGCGACCTCGGCCTCGGCGTGAAGCTTGGGCGGGAGGTGATGGACAGCGCCAGCCGGGTCGGCCTGCCGCCCGAAGCCGAACTCGAGCACGCCTATCGCCGCGCGGAGGCCGAGGGCGCGCCGGCGGAGTTCCTTCCCGCCCTGGCCGGCGGGCACACAGCAGTGCTGGGGACGCTCACCGGCGCCGCGCCCGGCCCGGTGGTAGCGCTCCGGGTGGACATGGATGCGCTGCCGATCCTGGAAGACGACACCCAGGCGCATCTGCCGGTACGGGAGGGCTTCGCCTCCATCCATCCTGGCGTGATGCACTCCTGCGCGCACGACGCCCATACCGCGATCGGGCTCGCGGTGGCGGAGGTGCTGAGCGGCATGAAGGACCAGCTTGCCGGCACCGTGAAGTTCATCTTCCAGCCGGCGGAGGAAGGCGGCCGCGGTGCACTGCCGATGGTCAACGCGGGCGTGGTGGACGACGTGGACCATTTCATCGCCATCCATCTTGGCACCGGCGTGCCGAGCCGCACCTTCCGGCCCGATGTCCTTGGCCATCTCGCCAGCGCCAAGCTCGACGTGACCTTCCGTGGCCGCGCCGCCCATGCCGGCAGCAATCCCGACGAGGGGCGGAACGCGCTGCTCGGCGCAGCGACGGCGGTGCTGGGCCTCTATGGCATCTCCCGCCATCACGCCGGACCGTCGCGGGTGAATGTCGGCACGTTGCGCGCCGGGTCGGGGCGGAATGTGATCGCCGAGGAGGCGGTGATGCAGATGGAGGTGCGCGGGGAGACCGCGGAGATCACCGACTACATGCTCGCGCGCACGGAGGCCGTGCTGCGGGGTGCGGCGCAGGCGCAGGAGCTGGAGGTGGATATCCGGCTCGTCGGCCGCACCACCACCGCGGAGTCGGATGCGGCCCTGGCAGCGAAGGTGGCGGCGGCCGCTGCCGGCCTTGAGGGCGTGGCAATCGATCCGGCGCCGCATCGCACCGGCGGCAGCGAGGATGCGACCTATTTCATGCGCCGTGTCCAGGAGCGGGGCGGGCAGGCGATCTATGCGGTGATCGGTTCTGATCTGCCCTCCGGCCACCATACGCCGCAATTCGATATCGACGAAAGGGACATGCCCTGGGCGATCGAGGCTCTGAGCCGCTCCATCCTGGCGCTCGTGCGGGAGGGCTGACCGCCAGGGGCGGCGCTTGCGGAGAGCCGGGCCAGGAAATTATCTCGGAGATCCCGATCGAATGTGTCGTTCGCGACGGCGGTCCGGACTTTCACCATTAGATGTGCCCCTCTCGGCGACCAACGCATTTGCTGATTCGCCCCCATTCGGCGATGGAGCAGCCACTGCACCGTGCCTTCGGTGGGTACCGTCGATATCGGCTCGTCGCCGTGCCGCGCCGTCGCAGAGTCGATGATCAGGGCGGCCTGCCTGGCCACATACGTCTCCAGACCACGCAACACTCCAACGACCTCGCCCGCCGCCGCGGCTGCCAGCCACGACGCTACGGCCGAGGCGTCGAGCTCCGCCAAGGTGTCGCCAATGAGATCGAGTGCCCGCTGCGCCTGGCCGTGCCACAAACGCCAGCGGATGTGCTCCACAGCATCGGCGAGCCAGGCGTCCGTTGCGTCCGGCTGCTTGATCACCCCCAGGTTCTGGACGTTTTCTCCACTGCCAACTCCCTTCCGCTCCTCCGTCACTTTTTGCGCGGAAATGACGAGAACCTACCTGCAGTGTCGCGATCCGCGTCCGATCGGTCGCATCCCGTTTCTGCCTGTTCCCAGCAATGCAGTTCCACGACGCAACCGGGTTCATTGTTGCCAAGGCACAAACTGAAGTGATGCAGCCTGGCGACCGCCGCGACCAGGCTGAGGCCGAGCCCGGTCCCCACGCTGCCCCGGCTCTTGTCGGACCGATAGAACCGACGCAGGACCATGCGGCGCTCCTCCGGCGGGATGCCCGGGCCGGTATCGGCGATCCGCACGACCGGCCGGGCGATGCCGCCGCACAGCGCGACCACGACGCGCCCGCCGCGCGGTGTGAACTTCACGGCGTTGTCCACCAGGTTCATCACCGCCTCCAGCATCAGGTCGCGATCGCCACTGATCCGGACGGCGTGCGGCACGTCGGCTTCCAGCATGACGTCCTTTTCTTCCGCGACCGGCCGATAGGCCTCCGCCATCTCGCGCACGACCTCGGCCAGATCGAACTCCGCGAAGCCGGCATGGCGGCGGACGTGCTCGATCTCGGCGATCCGCAGCAGCGCGGCGATGATCGCCAGCGCCTGGTCGATGCCGCCGATCGACTGGTCGAGCAGGGGCCGCACCGGACCCTGGCGGCCGGGCCCGTTGCGCGCCCGTTCCAGGCGGGCCCGCACCCAGGTGAGTGGCGTGCGCAAGTCGTGCGCGATGTTCTCGCCCGCCCCTTGCAGCGCTGCCACGAGTTCCTGCAAGCGGTCCAGGATGGCATTGACGATCACCGCGGTCTGGTCGAGCTCGTCGCCCGCGGGCCGCGCCGGCAGGCGTTCGGCGAGGTCGCCGGCGATGATGCGTTCGGCGCTGCGGTGCAGTCGCGCCAGGCGGCGTTGCGTCCGCAAGCCGACCAGGGTGCCGGCCAGCAGGCTGATCAGCACCGTCGGGATCAGTCCGAGCACGAAGGCGCGCAACAGGCTGGCGCGCACCTCCAGAACGTTGCGGAGACTGCGGGCCACCACGAGGATCCGCCCATCGTGCAGGCGCAGTCCGGCGACCCGCTGTGCCTCGCCGCCCGCATCCGGAATGGCCAGCGTCTGCACCGTCTTGTCCAGCCGCAGCGGGCGCGGGATCGTCGCGATATCGCCGACGACCAGCCGCCCGTCTGGGTCGAACAGCCCAACCGAGGTGATCACCCGCGGCCGATGGTCCATGCGCGAGGCGATCATGAACGGGAGGAGGTCGGGCGGCCGTTCCGACAGCAGAACAAGTTGCTCCAGCACGGAGCGATCGACCGTGCGCAGCATGCCGGCATCGGCCAGCCAGAACATCACGGCGAACAGCAGCAGGCTGCTGGTGGCGAACAGGCCGGCGACCGCCATGCCCCAGCGGAAACCGGTGCGGTGGACTATCTCAGGCAGGCGCACGCAACATGAACCCCGCGCCGCGGACGCTGGTGATCAGCGGCGGTTCGCCCGACGGGTCGAGCTTGCGGCGCAACCGGCCCATATGGACGTCCACCAGGTTCGTCTTTGGTATGAAACGGTAGTTCCAGACCTCCTCCAGCAACATGCCGCGGGTCACCACCTGTCCCTCGTGCTGCATCATATAGTCCAGCAACTGGAATTCCCGCGGCAGCAGTTCGAGGTTGCGCCCGCCGCGCCAGGCTTTGCGCCGGATCAGGTCGAGCTCGAGCGGGCCGAGACGCAGATGCGTCCGTTCGCCATCCCCGGGCCGGCGGAGCAAGGCTTCCAGCCGCGCCGACAGCTCGGCAAGGGCGAAGGGCTTGATCAGGTAGTCGTCGCCGCCGGCGCGCAGCCCGCGCACGCGGTCGTCGATGGCGCCGAGTGCACTCAGGATCAGGGCCGGGGTCCGCACCGACGCCTCGCGCAGGCAGCGGATGACCGCCAGCCCGTCCTGCTCCGGCAGCATGCGATCGACGATCAGCACGTCCCAGCGCTCGGCCCGGGCGCGCTCCAGCCCGGCCGGGCCAGTGTCCGCATGGCCGGTGACGTACCCCTTGCGGCCGAGCTCGGTCAGGATCTCGGTCGCGGTCTCGCGGTCGTCCTCGATGAGCAGCACCCTGCTCATGGGGCGCCGCATGGGACGCGGTGGTGCGGGCTGCCCGCACTGGAGAAACTGGCGCCTCGAGCCGACATTTCCTCGTTCGACAACGAACTGAACCGATCGCTGCGGTTGACCCCCGCCGATCCGGGCCGGCACGCGTGGCCCACGGAAGCCGGGTCACATTAACACGGAATTTAATTGCCGTCACCACCCGAATAAGAGGATGTCCGTCTTAACCAAGGGTCGCCAAGAGGCAATTGTGCTCCTCATCGGGCGGTTGCCTCAAGGCGCCACAACTGGCGGCACGAATGCCGGGCGGCGGTCCGAGCAAGCCGACGCCGGCAAGACCTGCACGAGCGAGACGCGAAACGCGTCCGAGAGGAGACGTTCTGAATGGCCTCCGGAATCCGGACGGCACTGCCGCCTGTCCCATCGTCCGCACGCGGCAAATCCGCGGCAGAGCCTGGTCGCCGCTCCCTCCTGCGTGGCCTGGCGGCGAGCGGGCTCGTGCTGGCCCCGACGCTGGTACACGCCGCGGATGCCGATCCGCCGGCGCCCCCCGCCGACCCGATCTGGTCGCGCACCCTGGGCCCCGGCGTCGATGACCGCCCCTACGGGCGGCCGTCACACTACGAGAAGGGCGTGATCCGCCGCTACGTGCCGTGGCTCACCCAGTCCACCCAATCCGACGTCAGCTTCACCCCGTTGCAGGACCAGCCCGGCATCATCACCGCCAACGGGCTGTTCTATGAACGTTATCATTCCGGCCGACCTGCCGTCGATCCGGCCCGGCATCGGCTGCTGATCCATGGCCTGGTCGAGCGCCCCCTGCTGCTGACCAT
Source organism: Acetobacteraceae bacterium (assembly GCA_035535035.1). Taxonomy (GTDB): domain Bacteria; phylum Pseudomonadota; class Alphaproteobacteria; order Acetobacterales; family Acetobacteraceae; genus JASHVB01. Next base: position 7,372 of record DATLQW010000009.1, on the reverse strand, counting down.
GGACCAGTTGCAACGGTTTCCCTCCGTCGCACGGATCCATTTTCTGGAATGCGCGGCGAACGGCGGTCCCGACTGGCCCGCGGCGCAGCTCAATTCGTTGCAGTTCACCCATGGCATGATCGGCTGCGCGGAATGGGTGGGGGTGCCGCTCGCGACCCTGTTCGGTGAAGTGGGGATAAAGAAGGAAGCCAAGTGGGTGCTGGTGGAAGGCGCCGACGGCGCGCACATGGACCGCAGCCTGCCGATCGAGAAATGCCTGGACGACTGCTTGGTGGTCTGGGGCCAGAACGGCGAGGCGCTGCGCCCGGAGCAGGGTTTCCCACTGCGCCTGATCGTACCCGGTTGGCAAGGAAACGTGAGCGTGAAGTGGTTGCGCCGCATCGAGATCGGCGCGGCCCCCTGGTACACCCGTGAGGAAACCGGCAAATACACGGAGCTGCTGCCGGATGGCAAGGCGCTCGGTTTCACCTGGGTGAACGAGGCGAAATCGGTCCTGACCTTCCCGTGCCCGGAAAAGCCGCTTGCCGGCGGCCCGGGGTTCTACGAGCTACGCGGCCTGGCCTGGAGCGGACGCGGGCGTATCCGGCATGTCGATGTCTCCTGCGACGGCGGCGTGACCTACGCCCGGACAAATTTGCAGGGGCCGGTCCTCAGCAAGGCGCTGACCCGCTTCACCCTGCCCTGGCGGTGGGACGGGAAGCCCACCCTGCTGCAATCGCGTGCCACTGACGAGACCGGCTACGTTCAGCCCGGCATCGCCGAGTTGCGCAAGGTGATGGGCACCGGGTCGGTCTATCTGAACAACTCGATCCAGACCTGGCAGGTGACCGCGAGCGGGAGCGTGAACAATGTCCAGCTCTCCTAGTCGCCGCATCGTTGCGCCCCTCCTGGCGCTCCTCCTGGGGGCGGCGACGGCGGCGCCCGCGGGCGCCCAGGGCGCCTCGCCCGGCCATTACGGGCTCGGCACCACCCCGACCCCGGCGCAGATCGCTGGCTGGTCGATCGCGGTGCCGCCGAGCGGGGCCAACCTGCCGCCCGGCCATGGCTCCGTCAGCCAGGGCAGCGAACTGTTCGGCACCGTCTGCGCCGTCTGCCATGGCGCCTTCGGCGAAGGGGCTGCGGACTATCCGAAGCTCGCCGGCGGGGTCGGCTCGCTCGCCACCGTGGCGCCAGCCGAGACGGTGGGCAGCTACTGGCCCTATGCCACCACGTTGTTCGACTTCATCAACCGGGCGATGCCGTTCTATGCGCCGCATTCGCTGACGCCGGACCAGGTCTATGCGGTCACCGCCTTCCTCCTGAACCTCAACGGGATCGTGCCGGACGGTTTCGTCGCCGACGCCAAGACGGTGCCGGCGGTGAAGATGCCGAACCGGGACGGCTTCATCTGGAAGGACCCGCGCCCGCTCACGCACGATACCGAGTGCATGACGAACTGCACCGATCCTGCGCGGCTCCGGATCACCTCCAACGCGGCGGATGTCCATCTGACGCCGCGCACCACCGGGCCGCTCGACGACATGAAATCGAAATCACCATGAGGGAACGGGCCAAGCGAGGTCTCGCGGGCGCGATCGCCGCGGTGGTGCTGCTTGCCCCGCTCACGGCCGCCGCGGCCGATCCCGGCGGCTTGCCGGGCGACGTCGCGGCGGGGCGCGCGCTGGCGTTCGACCGCAGCATGGGCAACTGTCTGGCGTGTCACGCCATCGCCGGCGGCGACCTGCCCGGAAACCTCGGCCCGCCGCTCAGGAACGTGAAGGCAATGGTGCCGGATCGCAAGCAACTCTACGCCATCATCGACGACGAGCCGGCGCGCAACCCGGAGACCGTGATGCCGCCGTTCGGCCGCAACGCGATCCTGACCCCGCACCAGATCGACCAGATCATCGACTTCCTCGAAACCCAGTGAGTCCGCCATGACCGACACCACGCCCGGCAGCCTGGCCGAGTTTCTTCCGCGCCGCCGCCATGTGCTGGCCGGCACGATCGCCGGCGGGATGGCCGCGTTGTTCGGCGCCGGCACCGCGGCGGCGAGCGATATCGTGCTTGCCGACGCCAAGAACTATCCCGTCAAGGCGTTCGCGCAGAAGACCGAGGCCGACGCGCTCTCGGCACTGTTCGGCAAGACCGCTACCGTCTCGCCGAAGATCACCCTCGATACGCCCGACATCGCCGAGAACGGCGCGGTGGTGCCGGTCGCGGTGCAGACCGAGCTGCCGGACGTGACCGCGGTCGCGATCCTGGCGCTCGACAACCCGTTCACCTTGAGCGCCGCCTACCGCATTCCGGCCGGGACGGCGGCGGCGGTCTCCACGCGCATCAAGCTCGCCAAGACGACGACGGTCGTCGCGGTGGTGGAATCGGGCGGGCAACTCTATAGCGCATCGCGAAGCGTGAAGGTCACGCTCGGCGGCTGCGGCGGCTGAGGGGAGAACACGACATGGCCAACACGATCCTGGTGCGCGCCAATGCCGACGGCGGCAGCACGGTGGTGCAGGCGCTGATCCGCCACCCGATGGATTCCGGTTTCGTCAAGGACAAGAGCGGCAAGCTCATTCCGCCGCACTACATCGAGGTGCTGGAATTCGCCCACAACGGCACCGTGGTGCTGACCGCACTCTGGGGCCCCGCCGTGTCCAAGGACCCGTTCATCAAGTTCAGCTTCAAGGGCGGCAAGAAGGGCGACACGCTCTCGATCTCCTGGATCGACAACAAGGGCCTGAAGGACAGCCGCACCGCCGCGATCATGTGACCACCACGCGGCCCCGCCTGGGAGAAACGACGGAATGAAGCGACTGCTGATCCTGCTGCTGGCCGCGCTGCTGCTCCGCCCGGCGCTGGCGGCCGAGCGGGTCGATCCTGCCGCCGATCTCAAGGCGTTCCAGACCTATTTCCACGCCAGATTTCCGCACGTGCCTCCGGCCGACTTCGTCAACGGCCCGTATGCGATGGACGCCGGGATGCGGGCGCAATGGCAGCAGATCATGCAGTTCCCGCCATACCAGTTCGCCCTCGACCATGGCAAGGAACTGTTCGCGGCTGCGTTCCCGAACGGGCACCACTATGCCGACTGCCTGCCGCACGGGGGGATCGGCATCGCCCAGAACTATCCGCGGTTCGATCCGAAGACCGGGCGGGTGGTGACGCTTGAAATCGCGTTGAACCGGTGCCGCGTCGTCAATGGGCTCAAGAAACTGAAGCTCACCACTGGCGACATGGACGATCTGATGGCCTATCTGACCGACAGGTCGCACGGTCGGCCGGTCGCGGTGGTAGTCCCTGACGATCCGCGTGCGCGCGCCGCCTACGAACGGGGCAAGGAATATTTCTATGCGCGGCGCGGCCAGCTCAATTTCTCCTGCGCCAGTTGCCACATGCAGGGTGCCGGCCGGCATCTGCGCGGCGACGTGCTGGCCCCGGCGCTCGGCCTGATCGCTTCCTTCCCGATCTATCGCTCCGCCTGGGGCAGCATGGGCACCGTGGTGCGACGCTTCATCGGCTGCAACAAGCAGGTTCGCGCGGTGCCGCAACGGGCCGACAGCGAGGACTATCGCGACCTCGAATATTTCCTTGCGTATATGAGCGACGGGCTGCCGGTCGCGGGACCGGGAGCACGGCCATGAGGGCGTGGATCCTTGCCGGCGTCGTCGCGCTGGCTGCCGTCCCCGCCGCGGCGGCGGTGCAGCCCGACGCCGCCGCGGCGATCGCGCGTGCCGAGGCAGCGGCGCAGGAAGCCGCGGCGCTGCGCGACCAGTGGACGCCCACGATCGCAGCCCTGCACGCCGCCCACGCCGCCGCGGCCAAGGGCGACACGGCGGCAGCGCGGCGTTTCGCCGATCGCGCCACGCTGCTTGCCGGGCTGTCGATCCGGCAGGCGCGGGAGCAGGCGCAGCTCTGGCGAAGCGCAGTGCCGCAATGAGCCCGCGCCGATGATCCCGCACCCGCCGCGCGAACCGCGCTCCCGGAGGCCAACATGACCGTTACGCGCCGCGCGTTGCTGGCGGCCGCCGGGGCGGGCGTGTTTGCCGCGCACGCCGGGGCGGCATCGGACCCTTACGCGATCGGCCGTTCCGGTGACGTGCGCATCCTGCACCTGACCGACACCCACGCCCAGGCCGAGCCGGTGCAGTTCCGCGAGCCGTCGGTGAACATCGGCATCGGCGCGGCGCGTGGCCGGCCGCCGCACCTGGTGGGCGAGGCCTTCCTCGACGCGTTCCACATCCAAGCCGGCAGCCGCGCCGCGCACGCCTTCACCTTTCTCGATTTCGAACGCCAGGCGCATCGTTACGGCCCACTCGGCGGGTTCGCCCAGCTCAAGACGCTGATCGACCGGCTGCGTGCCGCAGCCGGGCCGGGCCGATCCCTGCTGGTCGATGGCGGCGATCTCACGCAAGGTTCCGGCGTCGCCAACCTGAGCGGCGGGGCGGACATGATCGCGCTCGCCAACCTGCTCGGCACCGAGGTGATGACCGGGCATTGGGAATTCACCTATGGCGAGGCCGGGCTGCGCAAGCTGATCGCCGCTTTCAAGGGCAGCTTCGTGGCGCAGAACGTGTTCCTCACCGACGACGCGGCGTTCGCCAATGCGCCGGCGTTCGACCCGGCGAGCGGGCGCGTGTTCCCGCCGTTCGTCATCCGCGAACTCGGCGGCTACCAGATCGCGGTGATCGGCCAGGCCTTCCCCTATGTGCCGATCGCGCATCCGCGGCGCTTCACCCCGGACTGGACCTTCGGTATCCATCCGCACCGGTTGCAGGCGGTGGTCGATACGCTGCGCGGCACGCACAAGGTCGATGCGGTGCTGCTGCTGTCGCACAACGGGATGGATGTCGATCTCGCACTGGCCGCGCAGGTGCGCGGCATCGACATCATCCTGGGCGGGCATACGCACGACGCCGTGCCGGTGCCGCAACTGGTCGCCAACCCGGGGGGCAGGACCTTCGTCACCAACGCCGGCACCGCCGGCAAATTCGTGGCGGTGCTCGACCTCACGCTCGCGCGCGGGCGGCTCGCCGGCCTGCGCTACCGCCTGCTGCCGGTTTATGCCGACCGGCTCGCACCCGACCCGGCGATGACGGCGGCGATCGCACACTGGCGCGCGCCGCACCGGGCGATGCTGGACGAGCCGCTCGCCGAAGTGGGCGAGCTGCTGTACCGGCGCGGCAATTTTGCCGGCACGATGGATCAGGTGATCTGCGACGCGCTGCGCGCCGAGCTCGACGCCGAGATCGTGCTCTCCCCGGGATTCCGCTGGGGCAACAGCTTCCTTCCCGGGCATCGGCTGACGATGGACGACTTGCTGTCGGAGACGGCGATCACCTACCCTGCGGTCTATGTGCAGACCATGACCGGTGCGGCGCTGAAGGGCGTGATGGAAGATGTCTGCGACAATCTGTTCAACCGCAATCCGTTCTATCAGCAGGGCGGCGACATGGCGCGGATCGGTGGCATGGACTACGCCTGCGCGCCGGGCGAGACGATCGGCCACCGCATCTCGGCGATGACACTGAACGACGGCACCCCGATCGAGGCCGGCAAGACCTACAAGGTTGCCGGCTGGGCCTCGGTCACCGAGGCGCAGACGAGCGAGCCGGTGTGGCAAGTGGTGGCGCGCCACCTGCGCGGCAAGCCGCGGATCGAGACGCTGCGCCGCAACCGGGTGAAGCTGATCGGCGTCGCCGGCAACCCGGGCTACGCTGCGACGTGAGAACGAGGCTGCCCGCGCTGGCTGCGCTGTTCACCGGCCTTGCGCTGGCGCCGGCGCCGGCGGCGTCCCCGTTCGCCGAGCATCGCCTGGTGCTGCAACTCTCGGATGCCGCACCGGCGAAACAGGAACTGGTACTGAGCATCGCCAACAACATGCTGAAGCTCTACGGCCCAGATTTGGTCGCGATCGAGGTGGTCGCGTTCGGCCCGGGCGTGCGCCTGCTGTATGCGGACAGCCCCGAGCGAGTCGCGGTCGATAGCTTGATTGCACAGGGCGTGCGCTTCGACGTCTGCATGACCACGATCGGCTCGATCGCGCACGCGACCGGGCATATGCCGGCGCTCGATCCGAAAGCGGTGCCGGTGACCTACGGGGTTGGCCGGATCATGAGCCTGGTTGAGACCGGCTACACACTCGTGCGTCCGTGAGCGGCGCACCAACGAGGAGAAGATCGATGTTGCGCTTGATAAGCGTCGCCAGCCTGCTCGGATTTGTCGTCGGTGGCATGATCGGCGCTTTGCCCGCACGTGCGGCGGGGGCGACGCACGAGGTCGTGGTGCAGGTCGATAACCCGGCACATATCCACCTCGCGCTCAACAACGTGGAGAACCTGTACCACTACTATGTGGACAAGGGCGAGGACGTCCGGATCGAGGTGGTGGCGTTCGGCCCAGGGCTTGTGATGCTGCGTGCCGATACCTCGCCGGTGAAGGCGCGGGTGCACCATATCGCCGAAGAGGGACTGGGGCGGATCGTGTTCTCCGCCTGCCACAACACGCTGGTGGGGATGGAGCGGGCGGAGGGGCACAAGATCGCGATCGTGCCGGATGCGCATCTGGTGCCGACCGGCGTGGTGCGCATCACCGAGCTGGAGCACGCAGGCTGGAGCTACATCGCCCCCTGACGGCGGGCGGTGGCGACCACCGAGACCAAATCGTCGTAGCTCAGCGCCCCGGGCACGAAGACGGTGCCCACGATCAGGACCGGAACCCGGTGGATCCCGAGCGCGCGGGCGCGCGCGAGATTCGCCGCGATACGATGCGCGATCGTATCGTCGTTCATCGTCAGCTCGAGGCGCGGCCAGTCGAGCCCCAGCGCCCGCGCATCCTCGCGCAGCACCTCCAGGCTCGGCGGCCTCGGGTCGGCGAGTAGGCGTGCCCGCAGGGGCCCATAAGCTCCCTGATCCTGCGCGGCGAACAGGGCTTCGGCGCCCAGCACGCTGGCCGCGCCTAGGATCGGGGTGTCGAGCGGCACGTAGCGGATGTCACCATCCGTCGCCAGAAGCTGCTGCACGCTGGGCTCCATCGCCCGGCAGGGCGGGCAGCGCAGGTCGTAGAAATCGACGATCGTGAGATTGCCTCGGGGATTGCCCAGCACAGGATCACCGGGGCGCACCAGACGCGTCGCGTCGCGCGACGCTGCGGCGACCGATCTCGTGAACGCGAGCGCGGCCAAGCTGGCAAGGCACAGGCGACGGTGGATCTGGGTGGACATTTCGTTCCAGGGGAACCGCGTCGGTGACGTTGGTGGAGAATGACACGGAGACAGGGAAGTGTCAATCCGGCTGTAGGTTTTCGTTGAAGAGGCCTTTCCCAAATCTCCGTCGGTGTGGCTTAGCTTCTCTGACGCCGGTTTGATCGCTGGCGACCGGTTAGCGGGCTGGCG
>DATLQW010000008.1:0-11888 GCA_035535035.1 Acetobacteraceae bacterium | reverse complement strand
TGTCCGCGATGGCCGACCATGGCTCAACCTGCGGTTGCTCACCCTCCGGGTGAACCACCAGACCCTGCTGTTCTGTGCTCATGGCGGCGGACTCTGCCGGTTTGGCCGGCGGTGGCAATCAGTGAACTGCCGGATTTAGGAAGAAGCCTCGCGGTCCGGCCGACGGTCGTTCGCCAAAGCGCCAGCGGATCGCGGGTTCCGTCGATCACACGCCACCCGGCGCATCAAGATCGGTGTCCCCCCGATTGGCGTCGGAGCTGTGGGCAAGGGGCCCGCCGGAGCGACCGCCGAGAGGCTGGCTCGGATCGGCGATCGAGTCCGGGCACGAGCGAGAGCCACCGCGTGCGGGGGGGGGGGAGAAACGAAGAAATCCACAATTTGTGGCCATTTGGACCCGGTGCGGCACAGTGCCGGCCGGCAGCGGATGCGCCAGGCACGGTAGCATCCGCGCTAACTACGAGGTCGGCTCATTCGTATTGAGAAGCGCCGGCGTTGCGCCGATCAGCAGCCGCAGCACCACCATCCAGGGATACCGTGTGTCCAGCACGACGCCGTCCGGTCCCGCCAGCTTTCCGTCCGCGGTCACTGGCACGTGCTTCATCGTGACCGCATCGTCCACGTTGCCGCCGATCACCGCGATCTCCCCGGGGACGGCGGTGTCCACGACAATGTCGCAATGCGCCGGGAAACGTCCGGCCGGCAGGTCGTCGTAGCGCAAGGAGGCCGCGCCGCCGCGGCCCAGGCAGATCAGGTCCCCCGGCCTCGGCGCATAGGCGTCCGGCCGCTCGGCGGTGACCAGCCAGCCGGAGGCCGCGCCGGTCGCCATCTGCTTGGCGATGTCGATGTAATCCGCATGGTCGGCGGAATACGGAAACCGCGGGCCGGCGCCGGCGATGCGCATCACGTAGGAGATGAAGGCGGCGGACCAGGCGTAGTGGCCGTCGTCACTGGCCGGGAAGACCGCGCCGGTCGCGTCGTGCTTGCCAGTCCAGCCGGATTCCGGCGAGCCGGCGTTCAGCCCGAGCCACCAGTATTCGCCGACGCGCTGCCACAGGCCGGGTTGGCGCTCCGGCTTGTCCTGCGGCGCCGGAGCAGGCCGTGTCCCGGGCGGGTCGTCGTCGATCGGCGCGCCGAACAGCCGCCACTCGCGCAAGGCGATCGCCACCACCGCTTCGCGTGAGATCGGCTCGTACGGCACGCGGGCGAAAGGCGGCACGTGGGCATCGGGCGCAGGTTTCGGCACAGCACACCCAGAGAGCGCGAGGATCAGGAGCGGCAGCAGACAGCACGGGGATCGCCGGCCGGTTGTTGGGCAACCGATCCGTGCCGCCCTCGGCCTCACTCGGGAACGCGTTCCGGAAACAGCCCACGCAGCCCCGCTTCACTCGCGTCGCAGCGTCCCCGTTCGGTGATGATCCCGGTCACCAGCCGCGCCGGCGTCACATCGAACGCCGGGTTGGCGGCTTGACTGTCCAGCGGCGCCACCCGCACCGTGGCGATGCGGCCGTCCGCCATACGCCCGGTCACGTCGGTGACCTCCGCCGCGCCGCGCTGCTCGATCGGGATCTCCGCCAGCCCGTCCGACAGCGTCCAATCGATGGTGGACGAGGGGACCGCGGCCCAGAACGGCACGTCGTTGTCGCGCGCCGCCAGCGCCTTCAGATAGGTGCCGATCTTGTTGGCAACGTCGCCCGCGCGCGTCACCCGGTCGGCGCCGACGATGGCCAGATCGACGTCGCCGTGCTGCATCAGGTGACCGCCGGCATTGTCCGCCACCAATGTGTGCGGCACCCCGTGCTTGCCCAGCTCCCACGCGGTCAGCGCCGCGCCCTGGTTGCGCGGTCGCGTCTCGTCCACCCAGACATGCAGGTCCAGCCCGGCATTGTGCGCGGTGTAGATCGGCGCCAGCGCGGTGCCCCAATCCACCGTTGCCAGCCAGCCGGCGTTGCAATGGGTCAGCAGGTTCACCCGGCCGCCGTGCCTGCGCGCCGCGGCGGCCTCGATCAGCGGAAGGCCATGGCGGCCGATGGCTTCGTTCTGCGCCACGTCCTCGTCGGCAATGGCGGCGGCCTCGGCATAGGCGGCCGCGACGCGTTCTTTTGGCCTTGTGTTGCGCAACCGGGTCAGCATGCGATCCAGCGCCCACCGAAGATTAACCGCGGTCGGCCGCGTGCCGGCCAGCAGGGCGGTGTCGCGTTCCATCGCCTCGGTCGATGCGTCTTGGCGCAGCGCCAGGCACAGGCCGTACGCCGCCAATGCGCCGATCAGCGGCGCGCCACGAGCCTGCATGGCGCGGATCGCGTGCGCCGCCTGGTCCAGTTCAGTCAGGCGGAGGACCTCCAGCGCCCAGGGCAGCCTGGTCTGGTCGATGATGTGCACCGACCAGGCGTCCGCGCGGTCCACCCAGATGCTGCGATAGGCCGTGCCGTCGATCTTCATCGTGCCGAGACCCTCTGGTGCAGGACGCAGAGCAGGGTGAAGAGGCGGCGGGCGGTTTCGAAGTCGATGTCGATCTTGCCATGCAGCCGCTGCCGCATCAGCTCGGCGCCTTCGTTGTGCAACCCGCGCCGTCCCATGTCGATCGCCTGGACGCGTTCCATGCGGCCCTCCTGGACCGCTGTCATATGGCTGTCCACCAGCATTTGGTAGTCCTTGATCAGCGAGCGGAACGGTCCCAGCACGAGGCCGATCACGGCCAGCGGCGCGCCGTCGTCGTGGCGGATGTCGAACAGCAGGCGGCCGTCGCGGATGGCGAGGTGCAGCGCGTAGGGCCCGCCGGCGTCGTGGGCGCGCATTGCCGCGAGCGGCGCGAAGCGGTTGGCGGTCGCCAGATCGGCCACCGCCTGGGCGCGATCGGCCTCGATCAGCGGCGGCAGGTTCGCCGCCGAATGCTCCTGCAGGACAACGCGGGACAGCCGCGCCATGCCGGTCATGAAGCGTCGGCGTCGGACTTCAGAATATTGAGCCGCAGCATCAGTCCCACGGTGCCGCCCTTGACCGGCCGGAGCAATCCGAGCGCCAGGAACAGCGTGAGGGGGAGGAAGATGGCCGACATCACCCAGGTGGGCGGGTCCTGCATGCGCTGCAGGATCAGCATGGAGGGAACCACGATGTGTCCGACGATCAGGATGGTGAAATAGGGCGGCGCATCGTCGGCGCGCGCCAGGCCGAGCGGCGCGCCGCAGTTCAGGCATTCCGGCACCACGCGCAGGTAGCCGTTGAACAGGTGGCTTTTGCCGCAGGCCGGGCAGCGGCCGAGCAAACCGCGGCCGATCGCGGTGCGGAGCGGCGGCAACGGCCAGGGCGGCAGTTTCGGCGAGCGATCGGGCTGCCAGCGGATCGGGGGCATGCGGAGGATCCTTGCCGACGGACAGGTGCGGCGCGCCACGATAGGCGACACTGCACCGCACCACCAGATTGGGTCGCTTGATCCCGTCCGCCAGGGGACCGACACTGCGCGCATGCCACGTATTCTCGTTATCAACCCCAACTGCTCGTTGGCATGTTCTGCCGGGATCGACGCCGCGCTGGCGCCGTTCCGCTTCCCGGGCGGACCGGCATTCGAGGTGGTGACGCTGGCCGAGGGCCCGCCGGCCATCTACGACTGGCGCGACTGGCATGCGGTGGTGGCGCCGCTGTGCCGGCTGATCGAACGCGAGCCGGCGGATGCGTATGTGGTCGCGTGCGCGTCGGACCCGGGCATCGAGGCGGCACGCGCCACGACGCGGCGGCCGGTGCTGGGGGTGTTCCGCTCGGCTGTGGCGGCGGCGGTGGCGCGGGCGGAGCGCTTTGGGGTGATCGCCATCGTCGAGGCGTCCAAGGCGCGCCACCTTGCGGCGCTGCGGGCCATGGGCCTGGAGGCGCGGTTGGCGGCTGAGGTGGCGTTGAACGTGACGATGGAGACGCTGTTGGAGCCTTCCACGGCGCGGGCGCGGCTGGCGGCGGTGGCACGGGAGTTGGTGGCGGCCGGCGCCGAGACGGTCATCCTCGGCTGCACCGGCATGGCGCATCACCGCGCGGCGGTGGAGGACTCGGCCGGCGTGCCGGTGATCGAACCGTGCCAGGCGGCGGCGGGGTTGGCGCTGACTCAGTGCCCGCCGCCGCAATCGGACTCAGCGGGTTGCATCGGACTCAGCGGGTTGCAACGGAAGCTCGACACCTTCACGCTCGGTCCGTTGAACCTGAGCGTGCCGCAAGAGGTGGTATCAGGGTCTCCTCGGGCTGAACGGCGCAGGTAAGACCAACCGCCCGAAAGGCTGACGTACGTCCGTGGTCACTGGGGAGCCTGTCATTGCTTCGTCGCTTCGCTCCTAGCAGCCTGTCGGACTTGAGCCTTCTACGCAACAATTTACTGAAAGGCAGGCTCACCACGTAGCAAAACTACGAATAACGCCGTCCTGCGGCAACTATATTTCACAAAATTCGAATTTTCAGCTAAGTCCGACAGGCTCCTAGCAAGAAACAAACTCCCCCTCCCGCAAGGGAAGGGGGAGCCTCGCTCTCTCCCGCGACCTGCGCGGTTTCATTCAGGGCGGGTCGGCCGCCGCCGGTCGGTGGTCAACTCGCAATGACATGGGACGTCGCGCGGCTGGCCGCCTGACGAGTCAGCCTTTCGAGCAGTTGGTGTAAGACCACAATGATGGATTTGCTCAAGGACCTTGGTCGATAGCCTGTCGCGCGACGAGGCCGATTTGAGCGCCGGCGCTGCCGTGCCGCGAATGCGGGGCAGCAATCAGGCACCAGCCTCACACTGCATCTGCCGCACGGTACGAGCGAGCAGCGTCCAGTGAGTTGAGTGCTCAACGAACGAAACTGTAGCGGAACCGGTCGCCGTCCGCCTCCACCAGGCCGGTCGTCGGCGCCGGGAAATGGATCGGCAGCACGAACGTGCCGGTTCCCGCGACCTCGCCGAGGAACTTGCGCCGCGACACCGCCGCCTGCTGCGCGTCCCAGTCGAAGATGGTGGACCAGTCCGGCTCGCGGCATTGCAGCGCGTGGTGCATCAGGTCGCCGGTGACCACCGCACGCTGGCCGCCCGACCTGATGTTGACGCAACAATGGCACGGCGCATGGCCCGGCGTCGGCGTGAGCCACACCGTGTCGTCCAGCGTGTAGTCGTCGTCCACCAGCAGCGCCTGGCCGGCCGCGACGATCGGCTCGCAGTTGTAGCGCCACACATTGCCAGGCGGGTTGTCGCCACGCTGTGTCGCTGCCTCCCACGCCGCGTATTCACGCTTGTGGAACACGTATTTTGCCCGAGGGAACGTCGGCACCCAGCGCCCGTCGCGCAGCACGGTGTTCCAGCCGCAATGGTCGATGTGCAGATGGGTGCAGAAGACGAAGTCGATCTTGTCGAATGACAGGCCGGCGGCGTGGAAGCCGTCGAGCCAGGGCTGCTTCGGAAAATCCATCGGCGCCGGATAGCCCTTGTTCTCGCCGGTGCAGGTATCCACCAGGATGGTGTGCTTCGGCGTGCGCACCACGAACGTCTGGTATGTGATCACCATGCGGCCGGACGCCGCATCGAACACCACCGGGTCGAGTCCCGCCAGATGGCGCCTGCCGATTTCCGGATCGTAGGCGGGGAACATTTCCTCCGGCCGGCGCCAGGGGCCGTCGCGCTCGATGATGCTGGTGATGGTGACGTCGCCGATTTTCAGGGTTTGCATGAGGGGCGTCCTTCAAAGGTCGAGCCGGTAGAACCGTGCGGCGGTGCCGCTGAACAGGTCGGTTTTTTCCGCCGCGCCGGCACCGCGCGCCAGGATCTTGCACGCATTCCAGAACGGTGCGTAGGCGTACGAGCCCTTGTCCACCGGGAAATTGCTCTCGAACATGCAGCGTGCGGCGCCGAACGCGCCGATGCAGGTCTCGACATAGGGTTTCCACGCCGCCGCCAGCGCCTCCGATGACGGCGGATCGGCCTTCTCATGGAAATCGAAGCCGTTGATGCGCATTGCCATGCCGCCGAGCTTCACCACCACGTTCGGGCATCGCGCCAGGGCGTGGATCGACTTCGACCAGGCGGCGAACACCGCGTCGCGCCTGCCGGCATAGACGCCGATGCCGAGCGGCCCGCCGACATGGTTCAGGCAGATTTGTGTGCCCGGAAACGCCTGCGCCAGCGCGGTGAGCTCGTCGAGCTGCGGATGGTACAGCCACGCATCGAAGCTGAGATTGAGCGGCGCGAGGGCGGAAAAACCCTCGCGGAACACGCGGTCGGCCAGCAATCCGGGCGGCGGCGCGTAGGCGGGGTTCATCAGCGTCGTGTCGCCGTCCCAGGCGGTGATGTGGCGAATGCCGCGGAAGTGTCCGCCGCCGGCGCGGATATGCGCATCCAGCACGTCGCGCACGCGCCCGCCCAGGCGCAGATCGGCGTGGCCGACGATGCCGGCGCAAATTTTTGTCACCCCGTACTGGCCGGACGCGCTCATTGCCGCGACGCCGTTGACGAACTCGGTCTCGCCGACCGGCTTCATTGCCTCGGGTCCGCCGGCGCGGTGCATCGAGCGGCACTGCACGAACACGGTGGCGACGATGTTGTGGCCGCTGTTGGTGTCGGCCAGCAGATCATCGAGCATGTAGCGCCAGCCGGGCCGTTCCCACAGATGGTGGTGCGGATCGACGATCGGCAGCGCGGGTTCGAGGATCGCCTCGGTGCGGCGCGCCAGCCAATCGTCGCGGACCGGGAGATAGGGGGTCTGGGCGGGTGTCGTCGTGGCGCTCATGGTGGGTTTCCTCCTGTTGGCGCTGTCAGTCTGCCTGGTCAGTCGTTGCGAAGGGCGAAGCGACGCGGCAATCTCGTGCGGGCCGGGCGATGGGGATCGCCGGGCGGGAGATTGCTGCGTCGCTGCGCACCTCGCAATGACGGTGGGGCATGACGGGGGCCGGCGCCCAGAACTTCCGCCGGGTCCACGCCAGGGAACCCGGCTACCGGCGCGACGCGCTGCGGGATCGATACCGAATTGAACCAGCCATGCCGGCTGTGCCGGATGCGGTGGCGCGATACGGATCGACCATCCGCACTCGGCGCACGCCGACGGATTGACCGGCAGCCGTTCAAGTCCGTGCCATGCGATCCATCCAATGGCGGATTCGCATCATGCTGCCTGCTACGGTCCGGCCAATAGTTCATCCAATGTCACGGGGCATGTTTCCGGCACCGGCAGCGGCGGCTGTTCGTCGATGGTCTCGGGCATGCGGCGCAACGCCCGGCGATACAGCGCCGCCACGTCGATGCGCTGTGCCATCGACGGCGTGCATGCGGCCCTCGCGTCGTCGCGCTGCCCGCGCGCCTCTGCCCGCCAGTGCGGCACCTCTCGGGAAAGCGGCCAGGCCGCTGCCTTGATGTCATGCAACAGTGCCTGGACAAAATGGGATTCGACCGCGTGCAACTGGCTTCGGCCCAAATCCTCGATCTCCTCAGCGAGGTTGTCCCAGTCCAGGGCGCTCGCCGACCGCCGGCGCAGCAGTTCCGCCTGCTGCTCCGACCAGACGAGGACGTCGTCGTTATAGAGGTCGTTCATGCGGCTCTCCGGCGCGGCGTGCGACCCTCCGGGTCGATCGGGACGCCAACAGCATAGCGGAGCGACGGCAAGCACGCGAGCGAACCGCCGGACGAACCAGGCCGGGAGGCCCAAACAGCGGTCCGCCGCTGGCAGGGTAGCCGGGCGGATCGGCCGACACGGCGAAACTCTGATGCCCGAGGCGCATGGCCGTCGCCTGGATGCCTTATTCGGTCGCCATCGCGGCAAGTTCGCCGACCGTCAGGGGTTTTGTGGGGAAGCGCGTGCGGTATGGCTCGATCGCCGCCACCGGGACGCCGCGCGCGGCGGCCAACACCTCTGCCGCCGAGCTGCCGCACATGCGGCCTTGACACGGGCCCATGCCGCAACGGGTGAACGCCTTCAACTGGTTCAGCCCGAGGCAGCCGAGCGACGCCGCGTCGCGGATCTGCGCGGCGGTAACCTCCTCGCAACGGCAGACGGTCGCTGCGTCATCCAGCAGGCGCGGGCGCGGCGCGTACAGCGCCTCGAGCAGGGGGCGCAGGGCGCGTTGGCGTGCCTGGGCGGCGCGTAGCGGGGCGGCGGCGGCATCGCGCGTCGCCACGTCGATCCGCCCCAGCGCCTGCGCTGCATAAAGCGCGGCGATGCGGCCCGACAGCGCGGCGGCCCGCGCGCCGCCGATGCCGGCGCCATCGCCCGCCACCAGAATATTCGGCAACGAGGTGACCCCCCACGCATCCACCTTTGGTTTCCAGCAGTGTTGCCCGCCGTCCCACAGATGCGCACAGCCCAGCGCGCGGGTGATCTGCACCGATGGGATGATGCCGTCGTGCAACAGGAGGAGATCGGCGTTTTCGCTCCGATCACGGTTGCCGGCGCGGAAGGTTATGCGTTGCAGCACGCCGTCGCCTTGCGCGCGCAGTGCCGTGGCACTCAGCCATGGCACGCCGGCGCGGGCGATCGCGCGCCGCCACGCCAGACCCTTGGCGATGTCGCTGGAATTGCGCAGCGCCGCCGGCAGATGACGCAGTGCGCGCAACGGCGCGATGCCGTCCGACAGATCCAGAATGCCGGCGAGGCGACCTCCGGCGCGCAGCGTCTGCGCTGCGTAGAGCATCGGCAGCGGGCCCTGGCCGGCGATCCAGGTGGCTCCGGTGGGCAGCAGTCCGCTGGTCTTCAGCGCGATCTGTGCGGCGCCGACAGTCATGACGCCGGGCAAGGTCCAGCCGGGAAGCGGCATCGGCCGCTCGGTGGCGCCGGTGCACAATAATACGAAAGCGGCACGCGCGGCGTGTGCGGTGGCGGCCTGGCTCCAGAACACGGTGCCGTCGTCGGGTTCGATCGCCCAGACGCCGGCGCACCAGCGCGCGTTGGCACCGCACGCCCGGAATGCGTGCAAGGTTTGCAGGCCGCCGGCATCGTCCTGGTCCTGGGCGCCGCGCGCTTCCAGTGCCTGCCAGATGCGGCCACCGGGTGCGGCGTTCTCGTCGAGCAACAGCACGGACAGAGCGTGAGCGCGCGCTTCGATGGCGGCGGAGATGCCGGCCGGGCCCGCGCCGACAATCAGCAGGTCGGGGGTCATGGCGGGTGCGGCAGGGAATGCGCGCCGTCCTGGCGCTCAATGCGCATGCCGTCACGCACCGGGGCAAGGCAGGTCCGCACGCCGGGCTCGCCGTCCACCACGGCAAGGCATTCGAAGCAGGCGCCCATCATGCAGTACGGGCCGCGCGGGGCGCCGGAGACCGGCGTGCGCCGCATGGTGTGGATGCCGTGCGCCAGAAATGCGGCAGCGACGCTGTCGCCGGCGCGGGCGCCCAGCGGTTCGCCGTCGAGGTAGATGGTCAGGCTGTCGGTGTCAGGGCGAGCGAGCATCGCACGTCACGCGGGTTGCGCCGGACGAACGCCGCCCCCGACTCCCCGCCCTCAAGGGCACGGGGAGGGCCTCGGCCCCGGCCCTGTCCCCACCACTCATTTCGGCAGCTTGCGTTCCACGATGCTGGCGAACAGCGCGACGCCGTATGGGATCGCCGCATCGTTGAAATTATACGCCGGGTTGTGCACCGGCGCGCTGTCCTCGCCATTGCCGAGGTTGATGTAAGCGCCGGGCACTTTCTCCAGCATGTAACTGAAATCCTCCGATGCGTTGGCCGGCGGCTTGTTGCGATCCACCTTGGCCTCACCGACCAGGCCCGAGGCGGCATCGGCAAATTCGCGCGTATGATCGGCGTGGTTCACCAGCGGCACGAAGATCACGCGGAAATCCACCTTGGCCTCGGCACCGAACCCGGCCGCGACATTGCCGGCCAGGCGCTTCATGTTGGCTTCCACCAGTTGCATCGTCTCGTTCTTGAAGGCGCGCACGGTGCCGGCCATCGTGGCGGTCTGCGGGATCACGTTATAGGCGTCGCCGCCCTGGATGCGGGTGACGCTCAGCACGGCCACGTCCTGCGGCGGCACGTTGCGAGACACGATTGATTGCAGGGCCGTGCCGAGATGACAGGCCACCAGCACCGGGTCGATCGCATCCTCCGGCCGCGCGCTGTGGCCGCCCTTGCCGGTGATCGCGATATCGAACACCGCGGCGCCGGCCATCGCGAGGCCGGAGGTGATGGCGAACCGCCCGACCGGCATGCCCGGGCGGTTGTGCATGCCGAAGATCGTCTGGCAGGGGAAGCGCTCGAACAGCTTGTCCTCCAGCATGGCGAGCGCGCCGCCGGCGCCTTCCTCGCCGGGCTGGAAGATGAAGTTCACAGTGCCTTGAAAGTTACGAGTGTCGGCCAGGTATTTTGCCGCGCCCAGCAGCATGGTGGTGTGGCCGTCATGGCCGCAGGCGTGCATGCGGCCGGGGTTGCGGCTGCTGTAGGGCAGGTTGGTTTCCTCGTCCATTGCCAGCGCGTCCATGTCGGCGCGCAGGCCGATCGCGGGGCCGTCGCCGTTGCGCAGCACGCCGACCACGCCGGTCTTGCCGACGCCGCGATGCACTTCGACACCCCATTCCGCCAGCTTGTTGGCGACACGTTCGGCGGTGCGGTGTTCCTGCAGCCCAAGTTCGGGATGCGCGTGGATGTCGCGGCGGATTTCTGTCAGTTCGTCGTGGTAGCGGCGGGCGCGGCCGATCATGTCATCGGGCATGGGAGGTCTCCGATTTATGCGAGGTTCAGGCGTTGGCGAAAGGCTTCGTCGCGGAGGGAAAATTCCTTGCCGGCCAGGTCGTCGGCCGCGCTGGTGCAAAGATAGACGATGGCGGCGGCGGGATGCGCGACCGGGGTCAGGTTCGCGCGTGGGATCTGGCTGACCGGGTTGATGCCGGAGGCGCGGATGGTGACCTGCATGTCGGTGTCGGTGGTGCCGGGCTGGAAGCCGAACACGCGAATGCCTTGGGCGGCGTGTTCCAGCGCGATGGAGCGCGTCAGCATGGCGACGCCGGCCTTCGCGGAACAATAGGCGCTCCAGCCCTCCAGCGGATTGTGCGCGGCGCCGGAGGACAGGTTGACGATGGTGCCGGCGCCGGCCGCCAGCATCGCCGGCAGTACGGCACGGATCGCGTAGTAGGCGCCGATGAGGTTGATCTCGATGCCGCGCGCCCAGGCGGTGGGGTCGCTTGCGCCGGTGAGGGCGATCGGCTCGACCACGCCGGCGTTGTTGATCAGGACATCGACTTTGCCGAAGCGAAGCTGCGTCTCGGCGACCAGGCGCTGCACGGCGTGCCATTCGGACACGTCGCAGGCGAGGGCGGTGGCGTTGCCGCCGTCGCGTGCGATGGCTTGCGCCACCGCCGCGGTTTGCGCGGCATCGCGTGCGGTCAGTACCAGGCTTGCCCCGGCCTTGGCCAGCGCGACCGCGGCGGCGGCACCGATACCGCGGCTCGCGCCGGTGACGATGACGATTTTTCCAGCCAGGCTCGGCATGCGCATGCTCCCTTTCCCGTGGCTTACCGCTTTACGGGAGCAGGGGGCGGACGGCAAATAGGCGTGGGGTCTCGGGAGGAAAACGATGCGCGTTTCGACGGTGCTGCCGGTGGAGGATTGGCGCGCCTGCGGCCCGGCCGCGCGCCAGGCGGAGGAGGACGGCTTCGATTGCGTCACCGCCAACGAGCTGCGGCACGAGCCGTTCACCCCGCTGGCCTTCGCGGCGCTGGCGACGCGGCGCGTGCAGTTGGCGACCTCGGTGGCGATCGCGTTTCCGCGCAGCCCGATGATCGTGGCGAACCACGCGTGGGATCTGCAACGGCATTCGGGGGGACGGTTCATCCTGGGGCTGGGCAGCCAGGTGAAGGCGCATAACGAGCGGCGGTTTTCCGTGCCCTGGGTGGCGCCGGCGGCGCGCATGGGCGAATACGTGCAGGCGCTGCGGGCCATTTTCCGCTGCTGGGAGAACGGCGGAAAA
>DATLQW010000007.1:0-25638 GCA_035535035.1 Acetobacteraceae bacterium | reverse complement strand
CGTTTGCTCCGTTCTCCAGCCGGGAAATCGTAATCGGCGACACGTCGACCGCGCTCGCAAGGGCGCGCGCGGTCAGCTTACGTCGCTTGCGGCCCAAGATCAGTCTCTGCGGGTTGAACACAGCGACCATCAGCCTTTGCGCGAGACGATGACCTCATAGTCGGCCGGCGGCTCGTCATCGTCCGCAAGCGGATTGGGGCCGTCCCATTCGCCCTTCTGAACCAGCAGAATGCGCTCGTGGAAACCGTCGTACTTCTCATCATTAATCGCGATCGGACAGGACAGCTCGGCGCGCACATCATCACCGTCAGCGTACACAAACAACATCCAAGCGGTAGCCGTGATCTCTGCCGTCTCCTTCGCCTTGTCCTCCGGGAACAAGTCATACTGGCCGAGTTCGACCGCCCGGGCCGATCCTGCTCCCTTCTTGGAAGAGGCGATCGGATCGTGCAGCGTATCGCCAGCCCGATCAGCATTCTGGAACACCACCTTGATGCCGACGGCTTCGTTAAAGATCGATTCGATGTTGTCGCGCCGGCAGATTTCCCAGCCCTGAGGCACGAACACGCGCCGCAGGTGTGCGGTGCCCTCGATCCAAGAAAGCTGTCCACCGGCACTCAGCGGATGGAAGGGGGTAGCGTTGCGCCGGCTGCCCACAGCGGCGCGGACAACATCCAAGAGCGCAGCCTTGGGCAGGCCTAGCTGCTCGAGCCTAGGGATAACCTCAACCTCTTCCGCAAGAACCGCCACGATGGGCTCCATGTTAACTTTCTGGACCTCATTTGAGGCAAGAAAGGTTAACATGTCAATGCCCCATCGCCGCTCGGCGGCCCCGTGGCTACAACTGTCGGGTCTCCCAAAACGCCGTTCGACAAGCCCGGCTTCGGGGCGGGTGGAAAATTGGGCAAGGCAAAGGCCCGCTTCCCTATAGCGGCAGCCTTATGCTATACATAAAATTCAAAGTATATCCACGGAGGCTACGGTGCAAGTCGCCAAATGGGGCAACAGCCTCGCCGTTCGCCTGCCTGCGGCCGTCGTCGAGGCGCTTCAGCTGAAGGAAGGCGATGAGATCGAAATCCACGTCGCCGACGCGCGGGCGTTCGCCGTCGCCCTCAAGCCCGGGCGGGAGGAACTGCTGAAGCGCCTGCGAGCCTTCCGCGGCCGTCTGCCCGCTGACTTCAAGTTCGACCGGGACGAGGCGAATGCCAGGTAGTTTCATCGACACCAACATCCTGGTCTATGTGGCGTCGGGCGATCCGGTAAAGGCGGAGCGGGCTGAGAAAGTCATCGCCGATGGCGGCACGATCAGCGTGCAGGTGCTGAACGAGCTTGCCAACGTGGCGCGCCGCAAGATGCGCCTGTCCTGGCCCGAGACCCACGCGCTTCTGTCCATGATCCGCGCCCTGCTTCCGGTCCAGCCGATCACGGTGGAAATCCACGAGATCGGCCTCGCGCTCGCGGAGCGCTACGGTCTTTCGATCTACGACGCGATGATCGCCGCCTCCGCGCTCCACGCCGAGTGCGACATGCTCTGGTCGGAGGACATGCACGACGGCGTCGTCATCAAGGACCGGCTGCGCATCGCCAACCCGTTTCGCCCCGGCTGAGGACCATGGTCCCGACCGCTGATCACCCTGAGGACGCCGTTCAGAGCCGGGCGTCCCCGATCCGCCTGAGCCTTGCTGGTCTGGCGCCAACGCGATCGCTGCCGCCGCCAACTCCCGCCTGACCGCGGCCTGCACCCCGGGCCAGGACTATGCGCGCACCGAGCTGACGCGAGGTCTTCCGCCACGGTGCCATCGTGACACCTTGATTACCCCCGCAGCGGCTCGCCACCGTCTCCTCCCTGATGGGATGCGACGCCGCCCGTCCGGCCTCTCGCTGGGCGGATTTGGCCAGGAGATGCGGGCTGCGCCCCGATCGCCTGCCCGCAACGGCGCCGCCGCGACTTTCTTCCCCTGGCGCGCGCGCGCCATTCCTCGCGAGGCAAGAAAGTCTCGTCACGCCGTCCTCCGCTGCGCTGCGGCCGCAAGCGGTGCGGGTCGATCGCCTTCCGGCCCCAGGACCGCCATCGAGGCCGCACGGGGCGGCCCCGAGAACCCAAGCGAAGGAGACTTTCCATGGCGATCATCGGCAGCTTCACCAAGGACACGAACGGCTACACCGGGACGGTCCGCACGCTCAGCATCAACGCCAAGGCGCGACTGGTCCCCGCCGAGGGCGGCACCGACAAGGCGCCCGACTTCCGGGTCTTCACCGCCGGCAACGTGGAGCTGGGTGCCGCCTGGGCCCGCAAGGCGAAGGAGACGGGGCGCGAATACCTCTCGGTCAAGCTCGACGACCCGAGCTTCCCGCAGCCGATCTACGCGAGTCTGGTCGAGGCCGAGGCGGAGGGCAGCTACAACCTGATCTGGTCCCGTTGACCACCGCGGCGCCCCGCCCCACCGGGGGCGGGGCGCTTCGCCTATATTTCGGCGCACCACGGCGATCATGAGATGCGCCGCGTCCGCCTGCGAAGATCGCCGGAACCGCGCCGGCGCGGCGTGGCCGCCGGCGACTCGGCAGGCACCGCCAGAACTTCAGCGACAAAATCAGCCGGGCGGATCGCGACAGCGGCCGGATGATCGGCGCCCGGCCGGCGAACGGCACGGTGGCAGAGGCACGCTCGAACGAGGAAGAGAGTGCCGCCACTGACTTTCCATCGTCATGCCGGCCAAGGTCGGGCCGGTTCAACCCCGCCTGCGGCGCCGCGCGACGACGCACGGCTTCGGCACGCAACCGACGGCGGGGCCGCGCCGCGCCGGACGCAGACCCCAAGAGGTCCGCGCTCGTCGCAGCGCGGTCCCGCGGGGTTTCATGCCTCAGGGGTTGAGCCGCCCCGAAGGCCGGCATGCGCCGCTCCGGTCAGCAATCGGCTGGCAGTCGGAGAAAGGAGCACGACGCGATGAGCAATTCGCAGACGGTCGAACAACCGCGGGTTCTGAACAAGAAGCATTTGCGCGGTTCAGTCGCAAACACGGTCTATATCGGCCGGCCGAGCATCTGGGGCAATCCGTTCGTTATCGGCAAGGACGGCACCCGCGACGAGGTGGTCGCGAAATACGAAGCGTGGGTCGCGCAGCAACCGAATCTGATGCGGCGACTGCCGGAGCTCCGAGGCAAGCATCTGCTCTGCTTCTGCGCACCGGCCCGCTGCCATGGCGACGTGCTGCTGAAGCTCGCGAGCAACGCGCAACCACGGTGCGCGTAACGCGCACCCGGGCGGCCAGCATCGCCCCGATCTGGCCCTCGGCGTCCGAGCCCGGTCCGCGTCGGCGTGGCCCCCAAGCCATCGAGGCAGGAGCCGCGGGGAAAGAGAGCGCCTCCACTGACGTCCCATTGTCACGCCGGCCAAGGTCGGGCCGGTTCAACCCCGCCTGCGGCGCCGCGCGAAGACGCGCGGCTTCGGCACGCAACCTACAGCAGGGCCGGGCCGCGCCGGTCGCAGACCCCAAGATGTCCGCGCCCGTCGCAGCCCGGCCCCGCCCGGTTGCGCACCTCAGGGGCTGAGCCACCCCGAAGGCCGGCGTGCGCCGCTCCCGTCAGCAATCGGCTGGCAAGCAAGCAAGGGAGCACACCATGACCATCGTCCGCTGCACCGACTGCGCGTTCCACAACGCCCGGATGACCGAGGCCGGCTACGACATCATCGCCATCGAGACCTATCGGTGGCAGGACGGCGTCAGCGAGACCGAGATCCTCTGGGGACGGGAGGAACAACCGATCACTGAAGAGGACCTGCCGTACTGAGCACCGATCGCCTGGCCGGGTCCGCAAGGGCCCGGCTTCACGGCGGTATCCACCAAGAGACCCCCCATGCCCGCCCCACCGGGCGGCGCTTCGCGCGTAGGCCGGCGTTCCGGCGGCTCACGGGGTGCGGCGCTGCCGGCCGCGGGAGACGACCCGGCTCGCTGCGGCGCCGGGCGCTTCCGCCGGCGGCCTGGGGGTCTCGTCGAAGAGATCCGCGGGCCGGACGTTCAGCGCCTCGCAGGCCAACCAGAGCGTACCGAGGGTGACGTTCTGCCGGCCGCGCTCCATGCTGCTGACATGTGCGCGATCCACGTCCATGCGCTCGGCCACCACCTCTTGGCTGAGGCCCGCCGCCAACCGACATCGCCGTAGATTCGCGCCGAAGAGTCGCCGAATGTCCATCCGCAGGATGGAGCGCAATCGCGTATCCTGGCGCTACGCATTATAATACTCTATCTTGCGGCAAGATCGGCGATGGGCTTCATCCCGATTGCCGCTCTTCGTCCGATTCCGAATACAATGGCACGCCAAAATTTGGCTGTTGGGGGACCAAGACATGCTCAGGCCGCGCTTCGACGCGCCGATCGCCGACGAACCGCCCGCCTCGGATCACCTCACGCCCTACGACGAGGTCCACGTCATCCACTACGTGATCCTGCTGGACGCGGAGCGCGACAAGGTCGCGTGGGAGGATGTTGCCCGCGAGGCGCTGCAGATCGACCCGGAGAAGGAGCCCACCCGTGCCCGGCGGGCCTTTGAGACACATCTCGCCCGGGCCAGGTGGATGGCGAACTCCGGCTGGCGGCAGATGCTCAAGGCCGGCTCGATCGAAGCCCGTCCCCGTGCCGCAACCGATTGATTCCGCGGGCGAGGCAAGCCGAAGCCGCTTCGCTCACGATTCCGTTGATCGCGAAGGTTGTGTGACGGGGTCGTCATTTCGCGCACGCGACCGAATCGTTTTCACGCTCTGACCCCCGATACGATCTGCAGGCCGGCGCGCGCCCTCATCGCCCCACCAGCACGAAACCCCGCGCCCGCAACCCCCGCCGATCCTCCTCCAGCGAGCGCAGCAGCCGGTCGCGGGTGTCGCGGACATGCTCCGCCGCCTCGCGCGCCGCCGCATCCGGCTCCTGGCGCCGGATGCAGCCCAGGATCCGCCGGTGCTCCGCCCAGGCCTGCGCGCGGGACGCCTCCGTCCACACTTCCAGCCAACGTGGCCGCGCCAGCCGGGTCATCACCCCCTCGATCGCGCGCACCAGGAACACATTGCCCGCCAGCCGCGCCAGCGCCACGTGGAAATCAGTGCCGACCTGATGCCACACCTCGCGCGGCACGCCGGGGCGGCAGGCGTCCAGCATGGCCTCGATCGCGTCCAGATCGCCCGGCCTCGCCCGCGCGCAGGCCAGGCGCACGGCCGTTGCCTCCAGCGGCTCGCGGAACTCGGCCAGGGACGCGATCTCGTTGAGGTCGATCGGCGCCACGATCCAGTTGCGGCCGTCGCGCTGCACCAGCCCCTCCGCCTCCAGTCGCATCAGCGCCGCCCGCACCGGGGTGCGGGAGCCCTGGAACCGTGCCTCGACCCAACGCTCGGTCAGCCGCTCCCCCGGCCCGATATCGAGCGAGAGGATCGTTTCCCGAAGCTGATCGTGGATCAGCAGCAT
Organism: Acetobacteraceae bacterium; assembly: GCA_035535035.1. Taxonomy (GTDB): domain Bacteria; phylum Pseudomonadota; class Alphaproteobacteria; order Acetobacterales; family Acetobacteraceae; genus JASHVB01. The sequence continues at coordinate 20,188 of DATLQW010000007.1, read as the reverse complement.
CTGCGACATGCGGGACCTCCGATGGTCGCCGCAGCATAGCACCGGTGCACCAGAATGGTCTTGCAAATCATATCCCCGTCTGGTATCCCAAATGTCGCCAATCCGGTATACCAAAAGGACGTGCCATGGGTCAGACCCTGTACGCGAAGGTCTTCAACCGTCACGTGGTCCGGGAGGTCGCTCCCGGGCAGTACCAGCTCCTGGCCGATCTCCATCTCCTCAACGAGGTCTCCAGCCCGCCCGCCTTCGAAGCCCTGCGGGAGCGCGGCCTGCGCGTCCGCCACCCGGGGCTCACCTTCGGCAGTTCCGACCATGCCATCTCCACCCGCGGCCGCGCCGACGATTTTGCCGACCCGCGGGCCGCGGCGCAGGTCCAGGCCATGGGCCGCAACATGGCGGAATTCGGCCTGACGTATTTCGACCCCGCGCAGGGCGAGCACGGCATCATCCACGTCGTCGGCCCCGAACGCGGCCTGACCCGCCCCGGCATGGTGATCGTCTGCGGCGACAGCCACACCTCCACCCACGGCGCGTTCGGCGCCATCGCCTTCGGCATCGGCACCTCCCAGGTGCGCGACGTGCTGGCGAGCCAGACCCTGCTGATGGAAAAGCTGAAGGTCCGCCGCGTCGAGATCGCCGGCAACCTGGCCCCCGGCGTTTACGCCAAGGACGTCGCCCTGCATGTGATCCATGTGCTTGGCGCCAAGGGCGGCGTCGGCTTCGCCTATGAATTCGCCGGCGACGTGGTGGACGGCTTCTCGATGGATGAGCGGATGACCCTGTGCAACCTCGCGATCGAGGCCGGGGCTCGCTGCGGCTACGTCAATCCGGACCAGACCACCTACGCCTACCTGCACGGGCGCGATCATGCCCCGCGCGGTGCCGCCTGGGACCGCGCGGTGGCGGCGTGGGAGCAGGTCGGTTCCGATCCCGATGCCGCCTACGACGATGTCGTGGTGCTGCGCGGGGAAGAGATCGAGCCGATGGTGACCTGGGGCACCTCGCCCGACCAGTCGGTGCCGGTGGGCGGCCATGTCCCCGACCCCGCGGCCGTGGCCGAGCCGGATCGCGGCTGGACCGATGAGGTGTTGGGGTTCATGGGCTTCGCGCCCGGCCAACCGGTGCTGGGGACCCGGATCGACGTGGCGTTCCTCGGCTCCTGCACCAACGGACGGCTGTCCGATTTCGTCGCCGTGGCCGAGCAGATCCGCGACCGCGGCTTCCGCGTCGCCCCGCATGTCCGCGCCCTGGTGGTGCCTGGCTCGCAACGGGTGCGCGACGCGCTGGTGGCGGCGGGGCTCGATCGGGTGTTCGCGGAGGCGGGGTTCGAGGTCCGCGACGCCGGCTGCTCGCTCTGCTGCGGCATGAACGCCGATCGCTTGGCGGCGCGGGAGGTCTGCGCGTCGTCGTCCAACCGCAATTTCCGCGGCCGGCAGGGTTCGCCCACCGGGCGCACCCTGCTGATGTCGCCGGTGATGGTGGCCGCCGCGGCGATCGCCGGGAAAGTGACCGACGCGCGCCAGTTCTTCGCCCAGGCCTGAAGGAAAGGACCGATCGATGGCAAATCAATCGAACGACCGGCGGATCCTGCGCGTCGCTGGTCGTGGCATCGCCCTGCGCGGCGACGATATCGACACCGACCAGATCCTGCCTTCACGCTTCCTCACCGCCGTCACCTTCCGTGGCATGGAGGCGCATGTGTTCGCCGATGCCCGCGCCGCGGCGCGGGCCGAGGGACAGGTCCATCCGCTGGACGATCCGAAATCCGCCGGCGCGGGGCTGCTGGTGGTGAACCGGAACTTCGGCTGCGGCTCGTCGCGGGAGCACGCCCCGCAGGGTCTGCACCGATCTGGGATCACGGCACTCATCGGCGAATCCTTCGGCGAGATTTTCGCCGGCAACTGCGTCGCGGTCGGCATGCCCTGCGTGCAGGCGGATGCCGCAACCATCGCCGCGTTGCAACATCTGCACGCGACGGCGCCGCAGACGACGCTCACGCTCGATCTCGAGGTGCTCACGCTTACGGCGGGGGATCGGGTGTTTCCCGTCACCCTCGCCGCCGGGCGGCAGCGGCAGTTTCTGGACGGGACCTGGGATTCGACTCCGTATCTGCTGGCCGCTGGCCCGGCGATCGAGCAGACCCTGGCGGAGGTCCAGGCGCTTCACGGCTGAGAGTTTGCGAATGAAGGCCCGCCAGCCGCCGAAATCCGGCGAAAACCCGGGCAATTTCAGCGGGCGTTCATTCACAAGTTCGATTGCTTGGGCTCTTACTGCAAAGTCTGTTGAACCCTGGGAGTCTGCGCTCGGACGGTGAGGGATGCCTGACATGGACACGACGGCGTTTGCGAAGTGGCTCGCTGGCATTGGGTTTCTGGACGCGCCGCAACGGGATCGGGCGGTTCGGGAACTGGCGTTGGCGGCGGCAGCTGATCCGATCGCCGGTCCGGAGCCTGCGCTCGCTGATCCCGCGCCGCGTGGCGAGGTCGCGCCCGCACCCACCCACACGGTCGCCACGACGACCGACGCCACGGCCGACGAAGACCTGCTATCGAAGGTCGGGCGGGTTCGGATTGCGAGCTTCCGCTGCCCGCATTGCGGCAAGGATGAGGTGCACCCCTGGGGCAAGGCGGGCGGCAAGCCCCGGTACCGCTGCACCGCTTGCCGCAAGACCTTCAATCCGCTGACCGGAACACCGCTGGTCGGGTTGCACCGTCGGGCCCGCTGGCCAGACCAGGCGCAGGCGTTGATCGCGGGTGAAACCGTTGCGCACGCCGCGAAGCGCTACAAGGTGGCCTATACGACCGCGTTCCGCTGGCGCCATCGGTTTCTGTCCGCGCTCACGCTCGACAAGCCCGCGCAGCTATCCGGGATCGTCGAGGCGGACGAGACATTCATCCTGGAGTCCTTCAAGGGCAAACAGTCCGATCTGCCCCGCCCCGCTCGCTCGCGGGGCGGGCTGGCCGCCAAGCGGGGTCTGTCGGCGGAGCAGATCCCGGTGATCGTCGCCCGCGACCGCGCCGGTGCCACCATCGATGCCGTGCTGCCGCGGCTCGATGCCGCCAGCATCAGCGCGGTGCTGGGTCCCGTCATCACCCGGCCGGCGGAATTGTGCTGCGATGGCGGCAAGGCGATCACGGCCTTCGCGCGGCGTGCCCGGGTCACGTTCCATGTGTTGCCCGTGCCCGGCGGCCCGAAGCCGACGGCGCCGGAGCTGCACATCAACAACGTCAACGCCTACCACGGCCGGCTCAAGGAATGGTTGTGGCGCTTCCACCGGGTCGCCACCAAGAACCTCCCGAGCTACCTGAGTTGGCGACGAACCATCGAGGCCCTCTCGACCGCGTCAACACCGGAAGCATGGATCATGGGCGCCGCCGGGTTGGGGCCATATCAACAGAGTTCGCAATAAGAGCCAATCGTTTTGTCTCGGCGCATCGGGACCGGTGTCGCGTCAGAGGAGCGAGATGCGGCCCTTCACGCGAGAGCACCTCGCCATCCGGTACGGGTATCTGGAGACCCTGTCGCCGGACGGCTTGGTCTGGGAGTTGCAGCGACGGAGTGCGGCGTATGGCGCCGACTATGCTGCTGCGGCCGAGGCCGAGCGCGACCAGCAGCCGGAGGCCCCGCCCGCGCTCGCCGAGCGCTGGCGGTTGCGATTTCCTCGAAAACCCTGACACCACCGGCGATCAGGCGATGCTGTTCTGGACTGCGGACGCCACGGCCCGCATCGTCCGGGTCAGCATCGCTGCTGGCGCGGCGACCGACGGGGCTATGGTCCGGTTCGAGCCGGACCGATGGTGTGCCCGCCCCGTCGGCAGGCCGACGCCAGACGGCTACCACCTGATCGTCGCGCCGAATGCCGGCACCCGTCACCACCTGCTGTTCCCCGGGCCCGACCCTCCGCCGCCCGGCGCGACGCTGGCGCCGATCGTTCCCTGGGACGCCTGGCACCCCGAGCGGTCGGAAGCAGCGCGGGCGTTCTGGCACTTCGCCGCGCGGCCGCGAGTCTCGCCGGCGCCGCGCACCGCGCCGCTGAAGCGGCATCCGCGCGGGCTGAAGATTGCCTACATGGCCTGGGCGCTCGACCTCGGTGCGGCAGGCGCCAGCGAGCGCGACATCCACCACACGGTGATCGGCGAGCCGCCCGCCGCCTGGGAGGACAGCGGCGCCCGCAGCCGTATTCGCACCCTGATCGCCACCGCGCGAAGCTGGCGCGACGGCGCCGCCTTCCAGCTTCTGATGCCCAACCGCCGGCCTTTGCCGGGATAGCCAGCGGGCGGTGGTTGGCGGTCGCGGCGACCTTCGCCCCCCTGGCCGAATCGTGCCACCCCCCGGAATCGGCCCTGAGCACGGCGCCTTCCGTCGCCGATCCTGCGTGCCGACGCGAGCCGATCGCCGGCCGCCCGAGGGACAGGATCACCGTCATGCAACCAGAGCCGCCGCCCAATCTGCCACCGCGCTATCTGCGCACGCCGGAGGCGGCGCGGTTCCTCGGCCTCTCCGGCCGGACGCTGGAGAAGCACCGCACCTTCGGCACCGGCCCGGCCTATCGCAAGATCGGCGGCCGGGTGGTCTATCGCCTCGAAGACCTCCAGCGCTGGGCCGAAGCCGGTGCCCGGAATTCGACCTCCGACCCCGGTCTGGCCGCCACCAGGGTTCCGGGCCGGCCGGCGACACTCGCCGTCCGATGACGGCGGAGCCGCCCTTGCCGGCGATCCTGGAGCACGCCCGCCCGCGCGCGCCCGTGGATCTGATGAACTGGCCCTGGTTCAGCCTGGCCAAGACGCCGCGGACCGCGCCGATCCGCTGCCAGGGACGGCGGCATTCGGTGCTGGTCGCGCCGGCGCGCGGTGCCGCCGCCATCGCCACCATCTGGGACGCCGACATCCTGTTCTGGGCCACCGCACAGCTCGTCCAGGCACAGGATCAGCGGCTCCGGGTTTCGGCCCGAGTGATCGCCCCGGCACGGCGCATCCTGCGCTTCCTCGGGCGCGAGACCGGACGCAGCCAGTACACACGGCTTGCCGCCGCGCTGGATCGCCTGGTGGCGACCGAGGTGATCACCACCATCGGCGCCCCGGGCAACCTGCCCGTGCGGTTCCACTGGATCGAAGCCTGGCAGCAAACCGAAGACGGGATCCTTCTCACGCTGCCCGACTGGCTGCTGGGCGCCGTTCGCCAGCACCGGGTGCTCGCCATCGACCCCGACTATTTCACCCTCACCGGCGGCGTCAAGCGCTGGCTCTGGCTGCTGGCGCGCAAGCATGCGGGACAACAATCCACAGGCTGGCAGATTTCATTCGACGCGCTGCACGCCCGTTCCGGGAGCGCATCGCAGCACTGCCACTTCGCCGCAGCCCTGCGGAGGATCGCGCAGTCCGGGCGGCTTCTGGCGTATCGGATCGAACCCGTCCAGCACTGCGGAAAGGAGGGGCTTCGCATCGGTCGATGGACCGTGCCCATCCACAGTGCCGCGCTGGTGCCTGGGGATAAGCCGGGCTTTGATCCACAGTTGCGGGAGCGTATCTATGAGTGAGCACGGTCTATCACTTGAACGGGCACGGCCTATCACTCGAAAAAGCACGGCCTATCACTTGAAGGGCCGTCGTATTATCTATTTTGAATCAAATAGATACGAGCCGTTTTCGGCGGCCTACTTTCTTACTGATTCTAGTACTGAGTCTTCTCTTGTACTTGTTGTGTGCCTTCGCCCCGAACGTCTCGTTCGCCGCAACCTCGGCGACGTGCAGCGACCAGGGCGCCTCCCTCCAGCATTTCGCCGCTGGGCCGGTCAGAAAGGAAGCGCATTGAGGGGAGCGCTGCACCGCTTTCCGTGCGTCCCCCAAGGCGCGTGGAAACGCGCAAGCAGCGGCCTGTCTTGCAGACCATGCCTTGATGGTTCAGGAAGACGCCAATGAGCACGCAGGAGCCTCTGACCAGCGTGACACTGGTGTTCCTTCGGGATCGGGTCGAGCATTGGCTGCGCTTCGGCCGCGATGCCGGCGAGCGCATCCTCGATCGGCGCCGGCGCCAGATTTTTTTCGCACCGGGCGCGGTCTTCGCGTTCATCCGCTGGCAGGCAAACGACTACGGGACGGTCATCTCGCGCGCCGACATTCTGCGCGCCTGCGGCACCACGGAACCCTACGCGACGGTGCCCGGCGTGAACCCGGGCGGCGAGAACCTGCTGCGGCTGTCGGGCTGGCAGCGCGTCGCGCGCGTGCTGACGGTGATCGATGCCGTCGAGCAGACCGGCATCGAGGCGGCGGACGTTGCCCCGGCCTACTGGCGGCACGTCCACAACCGGCTGCTCTGCGGCGAGCAGTCGCGGCCCTATGGCCGTGATCAGCACCGCGCCTGGCTGCAACGGCGCGGGATGATGGCGTCGTGACGCCCCTTCAGCGGACACGGCGCGCGGTGCTGCTCGGCATGGTGGCCGCCCTCGTCTTGCTCGCCGCCTCCGCCGTGCATTCGCGGCCGCTGGTCGTCTGGAACGCCACCGCCAGCACGCCGGTCGGGTTCTGGCGCGTGCTGCCGGCGTCCTCGCGCGAGCATCTGCGTGTCGGCGACTACGTGCTGTTCTGGCCGGATCGGCGCACCGCACGGCTGTTCGCCCGCCGCGGCTATCTGCCGCGCGGTGTGCCACTGCTGAAGCGCGTCGCCGCGGTTGCGGGGCAGACCGTCTGCGAGCGCGACAGGCAGGTTTCGATCGACGGGCGCCTTGTCGCCACTGCCCTGCAAGTGGACGGACGCGGACGTCGGCTCGCCGCCTGGAGCGGCTGCCGGCCGCTCCGTCGCAGCCAGATCTTCGTGCTGATCCCAAGCGTGCCGGCCTCGCTCGACGGGCGGTATTTCGGGCCGACGCCCATCAGCGCCGTCATCGGCCGCGTCACGCCACTCTGGACACTGGAGAGGCAGACGCCATGACCTGGGCACGCTCCTTCCCCGCCATCCTGTTGTTCGGCCCAGGGACGGCCATCCTGCCGTCCCGGCCGATTTTCGCGTCGCTGGCGCGCACAGCGAAGGTCAAGGGCGGCGCAGCCGGCGCGCCCAGGCGCGCTTCACCCTTGACCGCCGCGAGCACGCTGGCAGCGCTGCTTCCGTCAGCGGCGTCGCGGTTCTTCGTCTCCGGGAGGCATGAGTGATGGACCTGTTGACGTTGGCGGCGGCCTGCGGACTTGCCGCCAGAGCGGCGCTGTTCGTCCCGCTCGGTGGATCGCCGCTATGCGTCGGCTCGTCATCGGCCGCGCACACGGAGGGGCGCGACTCCGTCGCGGCCTGGCAGCCCTACATCGCCGAGGCATCACGGCGGTTCGGCGTGTCCGAGGCCTGGATCGCCGCTGTGATGCGCGCGGAGAGCGGCGGCCGGGCGACCGTTGACGGCCAGCCGATCCGCTCGCCGACCGGCGCGATGGGCCTCATGCAGGTGATGCCGCGGACCTTCGCCGCGCTGCGCACCCGCTACGGGCTGGGTGCCAATCCCTACGCGCCGCGCGACAACATCCTGGCCGGGACCGCGTATCTGCGGGAGATGTTCGACCGCTACGGCGCGCCCTGGTTCCTCGCGGCGTACAATGCTGGCCCCGCGCGGCTGGACGAGACCCTGCTCACCGGGCGCGCGCTGCCGGCGGAGACGCGACGCTATCTCGCCACCCTCGCGCCGGAGGTCAGCGCGGCGGCTGGTGGTTCCCTCGTGACGCCGACCAACGCGCCGCCGGGTGCAGACGCCGGTGCGGTCAGCTTGCCCGTTGTAGGCACTCTCCCCGATCGCGAGCTGACACTCGCGGGCCCGAACGATGGCATCGCCGGCGGGCTGTTCGTGGCAATCGCCGGGCGTTCCGATGACCGCCCGACCGCCAGCGCTCCGCAGGCCGCGACGCAGATGCCGGCGCCGCCAGCTGCGCCACCCCCGTCGGACAGCGCACATCATTCGGTGGAGACCGATCGGCCGCGTGTCGCCGGTCCGGGCGCGCAGACTGGCGATGAGCACGCGCTGTTCGTGGCGCTCCAATGACCAGACGACATCGCCGGCGAGCTACGGAGTGCTGCGGCCGATGCGACGAAATCAGGTCAGTTCTGACTATCGCGCTGCACATCCGCTGCACCAGCTCTGCACTTGATGGCCCCAGCGCGGGCATATCAGCGCGAGCAGCATGCAGGCTTCGCGCGCATCGGGCCGAGTCGTAATCGATCGCAGATGTTGCGCCACTTTGCGGTGATCGGCATTCCATCGGAAGGGATCAGGAGCGTGCGGAAAGTCGAAGTAGCAGGGAGGGCAAGATAAAGGTCTGCGGCACTACTGCGCGCGATTGGTCGCGATTTCATTGTCTGCACATTGGGTTATTGACCGCAGACACCGTGCCGCGGATTCGCAACCAGGCACGGCAACACCGTGTCATGGCCGCTTCCATCGGCGCATTTTCGCAGTGCCACCAAGGCTCCTTCGCGAGTGGTAGCTTTACCGTCAGTCTCGGAGCATGGCTCGCCCCGACGATGATCCACGCCTTCGCCCTCGCCTTGGCCGCACGCGTAGCCGGGAACATCGGCGGGTACTGGCGGCAACGCAGATCAAGCGCGCGATTTCTCGTGCCGGCGCACTCGCGCGGCCATCTATTGGGGCGCCACCTGTCGGTGCGCGGAGCCTCGCCGATCTGCCGGCCAAGCGCGGCAGGGGCGCAGCGTTCGCGCATGGGCGGGCAGCCTCACCACGGGGCTGGTCGCAGGCGCAGCCAGGCGCACGCCGTGTCATGGTCAAGGCGCGCTACGTGAAGATGCGTGCAGGAAGCCGCGCGGCGGCCGTGCATCTGCGCTACCTCCAGCGTGACGGCGTCACCCGTGAGGGTTCGCCGGGCCAGCTCTACTCCGCCACGGCCGACCGGGCCGATGGCCGCGCCTTTCTTGATCGCTCGGAGGGCGACCCGCGTCAGTTCCGCCTGATCGTGGCCGCCGAGGACGGGGCCGAGATGTCCGACCTCCGCGCCTTCACCCGCGATCTGATGCGGCAGGTCGAGCGCGACCTCGGCACCGGCCTCGACTGGGTCGCGGTCGATCACTTCAACACCGCCCACCCGCACACGCACATCGTCATCCGCGGCGTGGATGAGGCCGGCGAGAACCTGGTGATTGCCGGGGCCTATCTCGCCCATGGCATCCGGGAGCGCGCCTCGGAGCTGGTCACCATCGAGCTCGGCCCCGAGAGCACGATGGAACGACAGGCGAAGCTCCTCCGCGAGATCGACCAGGAACGGCTGACCCGGATCGATCGGGCGCTGCTGCGCGAGGCGGGTGACGCGGCGGGTGGCGTGATCGACCTCCGCACCGCCGTCGGGGAGCCGCGCTCCGACTTCGACCGGCAGCTACGGATCGGCCGGCTGCAAGCGCTGGAGCGGCTGGGATTGGCTGAGGAGATCGCCACCGGCCGCTGGCGCCTGGTTTCCGGGATGGAGCAGACGCTGCGCGCCCTCGGCGAGCGCGGGGACATCATCAAGACCATGCACCACGCGTTGACCCGCCATGGTGCGGAACGCGGCGCCGAGCAGTTCGCGATCCACGACCTCCGCGAGCCGCTCGCCGCACCGATCACCGGGCGGCTGCTGAGGTGGGGGCTTGGCGGCGACGAACTGGGCGATCGGGTCCATCTGATCGTCGATGGCCTCGACGGGCGGGTCCACTACGTCGAACTCCCAGCCGCCGGCGCGGATGCTGCCAACACGCCGATCCGGGCCATCGTAGAGCTTGGCGCAGAGCGCGGAGCGCCGCGCGCTGCGGACCGGAACATCGCCGACCTGTCGCACCAGAACGACGGCATCTATCGGCCGGCAGACCACCTCGCCGCCGCGCGTGCCGATCCCGGCATCGCCGATCCGGAGGCTTATGTCGAAGCGCATGTCCGCCGCCTGGAGGCGCTGCGCCGCGCTGGTGTGGTCCAGCGGCTCGACGCTGACCATTGGCGCATCCCGGCAGATCTTGAGCAGCGGGCTGCTCGCCACGACACGGGCCGCAGCCAGACGCCCAGCCTGCGCGTGCTGTCCGTGCTCGACCTGGAGGCCCAGATCCGTAGCGACGGGGCGACCTGGCTCGATCGCCAACTTCTCGCCCGCGATCCGATGCCGGTCGCGCAAGCCGGGTTCGGGTTGGAGGTCGAAGCCGCCCTGGAGCACCGCCGCCAGCATCACCTCACCCACGGCGATGCGCGCCGGGATGCGGACGGGGGCGTGCGCTATCGCCGGGACCTTCTCGCGATGCTGGAGCGCCGCGAACTCGCGCGAGCAGGCGGCGAACTGGCGGCGACGCGCGCCGTGCCGTTCCGGATGCCGGCGCCCGGCGAGACGATCCGCGGCACCTACCGCGAGGCTATCCAGCTCGCCTCCGGCCGCTACGCCCTGGTCGAGAACGCCCAGGAATTCACCCTGGTCCCCTGGCGGCCGGTGATCGAGCGAAGCCTTGGCCGCGAGGTCGTCGGGCTCGTCACCAACGGCGGGATTGCCTGGCAGATCGGCCGGGATCGCGGGCTGGGCGTGTGATGGAACCTGCCTTCCGGCTTTGGTGCGTTGAACCAGCCCTACCCCGCGCAGCAGGAGAGCTTCGCCACGTCCTTCGCGAAACCGAGTACGGCGAGTTTCAGCCCCTCGACGGTGGTGAGATAGGGGAACAGCGTTTCGGCCAGGTCGGTGACGGTCAGACCGTGCTTGATCGCCAGGACCGCCGTCTGGATCGAATCCGCCCCCTCGGGCGCCAGTATCTGCGCACCCAGCAGGCGCAGACTGCCCTCCTCCGCGACCAGCTTGATCATCCCGCGCGTGTCGCGCGCGGCGAGTGCGCGGGGCACGTGCGCGAGCGGCAGGGTGACCGTGCGCACCGCCAGGCCCTGGGCTCGGGCTTCGGCTTCCGTCAGCCCGACCCGGGCGGCCTGAGGGTCGGTGAACACCACCTCCGGCATGGCGCGCGCATCGTAGCGGCGGGTGTTGCCGTTGAGCACGTTCTCGGCGGCGAGCTTCGCGCCATAGGCTGCCATGTAGACGAACTGGTCGCGGCCGGTGACGTCACCCGCAGCATAAACGCCTGGGCGTGAGGTCTGAAGGAATTCATCCACGGCGATGGCGCCCCGCGCGTCAGCGACGATGCCGGACGCGGCGAGATCGAGCCCGTCCGTGTTCGGCACCCGTCCGGTCGCGACCAGAACCTGTTCGGCGCTGATCGTTTCTGGCCGGCCCCCAATCGTCACATCAAGCGCGATGCCCGCCTCGTCGCGGCGGATGCGCTGATATGAGAGGCCACAGCGGACGGCGATGCCTTCCTCGCGCAGGTAGCAAGTCAGTGCCGCGACCACTTCCGGCTCGAAGCCGTGCAGGAGATGCGAGCGGCAGACGATGGTGACGGCGACGCCGAAGCGGGCGAACATCTGGCCGAGTTCGCAGCCAATCACCCCGCCGCCGATCACCAGCAGCGAGCGCGGCAGGCGATCGAGCGCGAGCGCCGTGGTGCTGGTGAGATACGGTACCGAGTCTATGCCGGGGATGGGCGGCACCGCGGGCGAGGCGCCGGTCGCGATCACGACGCGCGCGGCAGGGAAGTGTTCACCGCCGGCGATCATGCCGTCGGGCGTGAATCGGGCCGCGCCCTCTACGTAGCGGAGGCCTTCGTATTCGGGCAGCAGGGCGGCGTATTTGGCCTGGCGCATCCCGGCGACCAGCGCGTCCTTCTGCGCCATCAGCGCGGCCCAATCGGTCAGGCGCGCACCCGCCGTGATCCCCGCGAAGCGCGACGCCGTCGTGCCGTTATGTAGCGCCTCGGCGGCGCGGATCAGCGTTTTCGACGGCACGCAGCCGATATTGACGCAGGTGCCGCCGATCGTGCCCGCACCAATCAGCGCCACGTGGGCGCCAAGCTCGCTCGCGCGGATTGCGGCCGAGAACCCGGCAGATCCGGCGCCAAGCACCACGAGATCCGGCGTGGAGCCGCGCTTCGACGACACGGCACAGCAATCATGCGTGGTGACGGCATCCATGGCGATCAGCCCTTGGCGGGCTTGGCGATTTCGGCGGGATAGCCCTGATCGGTCACCGCCTTGATCAGCGCCGCCGGCGAGGTCGCGGTCGTGTTGTAGGTCACGGTCGCGGTCACATCGGACATCCCGTTCGGCTGGCTGACCTGCACGGCCGAAACGCCCTTCACGTGGGCCAGTGTGCTTTTGACGATCGGCCCGCACAGCACGCAGCCGGCGTGATGCACGTCGAGCACCACGCTGGTGTCGGCGGCCTGCGCGGCGAACGGGACGGCGAGCAGACTGACCGCGAAGGCGGCAGCAAGGACGGAACGAGGCATCATGATACTCCCTGTCAGAAGGCGATAGCGCGGAGGAGGTAGGGAAAGACAACGGCGACGACGACCAGCACGCCTGCGGTCCACAGCCCGATCCGGGCGACGCGGTCGGCGCGCGGGGTGCCGCAATAGCCGTCGGCGCAGGCGATCTGCGCCTTGCGCTGCAGCCGCCACGCGCCGAGCCCAATGAACCCGAGGGCGATGGCGGCGAAGATCGGCTGGTAGGGCTCCAGCGCCGTCAGATTGCCGATCCAGGCGCCGCTGACGCCGAGGGTGAACAGCGCAAACGGGATCACGCAGCAGGCGGCTGCCCCCAGCGCCGCGGCGATCCCGCCGAGCGAGAGCAGCCTTGCGGTCCCACTCACGCCGGGCTTGCTGCCCGCCGCGTCCATGCTCTCCGTCCCGACTTGCTGATCCATGCCTTGCCCGCTCCGATGGGTGCGCCTAGATCGGGGATATGGGATCTGTAGCAACTCCAGGTTCAAGAGGAAAAATTCGCTCTGCCGTGCCAAACGCGGCGGGACCGCTGATCCCGATCGGCGCGCTGGCTGCCCGCACGCGCTGCAACATCGAGACCATCCGGTTCTACGAGAAGATCGGCGTGCTATCGAAACCCGCCCGCACCGAAGGCGGCCACCGCGCCTATGGCCCTGCCCATGTCGAGCGCCTGACCTTCGTCCGCCGCGCCCGCGAACTCGGCTTCACGCTCGACGAAGTGCGCGCGCTGCTGCGGCTGGCCGAGGCCAGCGACGTGCCCTGCGGCCAGGTGAAAGACCTCGCCGCGATCCATCTCACCGAAGTGGAGACCAAGATCGCCGATCTGTGCGCCATGCAGAAGGCGCTCACCGCGTTGATCGCGCAATGTGACGCGCGCGGCGATGCCGCCGACCAGCCCGGCTGCCCGCTCATCGAGACGCTGCTCGGCAGCGCGACGAAGGGGCGCTGACGCAGCTCCTGCCGCCACGCTTGGCCGATCCATAGATGGTCGTCGCGGCATCGCCTCCCACCGGCTCCAGGCCGTGCTGGTGACAGGCAAGGGTATTGACGCCGACGATGGACTAGATCACCTAGACTAAGTCCGTCCGAGGCAACCGATGTCCACCGTCAACATCCACGACGCCAAAACCCATCTGTCCCGCCTGATCGAGCAGGCCGCGCAGGGGGAGCAGGTGATCATCGCCAAGGCTGGCAAGCCCCTGGTGAAGCTCACGGCGCTCGAGGCCCCGGTGCACCCGCGGCGCCTTGGCTTCCTCAAGGGCCAGATCGCCGTGCCAGAGGATTTCGACACCATGGGCACCGAGGAGATCGCGCGTCTGTTCGGCGCCGAGGCCGGCTGAGCGCGCCGGCATGAAACTGCTGCTCGATACCCATGTGCTGCTCTGGGCGGCGGGCGCCCCGCGTCGACTACCGCGCGCGGCGCGGGCGCTGCTTGAGGATGAAGCGAACGAATTGGTGTTCAGCGCCGCCAGTCTCTGGGAGGTGGCGATCAAGCAGCAGCTGGGACGGGAGGATTTCCGTGCGGATGCGCGGTTGCTGCGGCGCGGCCTGCTCGATAACGGCTATACCGAGCTCCCCGTCACCAGTGCGCATGCCGTTGCGCTCGACCTCCTGCCGCCGCTGCATAAGGACCCGTTCGACCGCATGCTGATCGCGCAGGCGCTGGTCGAAGGGATCATGCTGCTCACCGCGGACGCCAACCTCGCGCGATATCCAGGACCGATCCAGGCGATCTGAGTCCAAGGCTTCGAACAAAGGGCGCAACCCGCCATCCGTTTCCAATTCTTCGACCTGTCCACAGGCAAACGTGCGGCGCGGCCAAATTGTCGCGGAGCGTCGAAGCGCCATGACAATGCAACATTGGCCCTGCCGTCCCATCATCGTGTGGTCAGGACGCCGTCGGGCGTGACATCGCGTGAGAATCGTCTCAACCAATCCACGGTCAGAACACGGCCGGGCACCGGAAATCCTTCATCCAGCACGGCAAGGGATTGGACGCGGTCGGCACGAAAGTGGCGAAAATCGTCCCGTAGCTCGCACCAAGCGCTAATCAGGGTCGCCTCGACATAATAGGCCAAGGCGAAAGGCCAGATCGTGCGTGAAGTGCGCCGCCCTTGTTCGTCGCTATAGTCGATGCGTAGCTTGCGTTCCTCGCGGATCGCGGTGCGGATCACTGACAGGCCGCCTACGGCCGGCGCGCCATGCGCCGAGACGAAGGCGATCGGCGAGGCGAGATAGTCCCGCAACGCCTCCGGAAGCACGACTTCTACTTTAGAGAGAACGCGGGCCGCCGCGTCCTGTAGCCCGACATCGCCTGTGCGGCACAGCAGCCGGACACTAACCAGGATCGCCTCAATTTCCTCGCTTGTGAACATGAGAGGCGGCAATTCGAAACCGCGCCGTAGCATATAGCCGAGGCCAGGCGCTCCGTCGATCGGAACCCTGCGCGCCTGCAAGGTTGCGACATCGCGGTAGATGGTGCGCGGGGTCACCTCCAGCTTTGTCGCCAGGGCGGCCGCCGTGACCGGGCGGCTTGCCGTCCGCAGAAGCTGTATGATGTCGAACAAACGATCGGCCCGTCTCAGGGGCATCGCCACCTCCATCCAACCGATCCTACACTACTGACAAATAGCTGTCAGCAGCCCTCCGCTAGCATGCCTTCGAGACAACGGAGGCGGATTTGATGAATCGCTACGGTGAGGATGCGCTCGGCAATCCAGGCTGCAGGCAGCGTGCGACTACCCGGCTTCTCGTGCTTGTTGGAATGTGTCTCGCCGTGTTGATCGCGCAGATCGACACCTCGGTCGTCAATCTCGCGACCCACGCAATCGGAGACTCATTCCAGGCCGGCGTGGCGCCGTTGCAATGGGTGCTGGACGCCTACAACCTCGTCTATGCCGTACTGCTGCTCAGCGGGGGCTTGGTCGCGGATCTTTACGGACGGCGCCGGGCCTTCTCGGCCGGCACAATCGTGATGGGCGCAGGATCCCTCATCTGCGCCTTCTCGCCCAGTGTCGGCGTCTTGATCGGTGGCCGCGCCATCACTGGTATCGCCGCGGCCCTGCTGCTGCCGTCGTCGCTTGCGATCATTCGCGTTGTCTGGCCGGAGCCGGCAGCGCGCGGGCGCGTGCTGGGCGTCTGGGCAAGCTGCAATGGGCTCGCATTCGCGATCGGTCCGACGCTCGGCGGCATCCTGATCGAGCATTTCGGATGGCGCAGCGTGTTCCTGCTGGCAGTTCCGCTGGCGTCCGCCGCATTCGTGCTGGCCCAGACGGCGGTGCCAGAGTCTGCCGATCCGAACGACCGGCATTTCGATCTGCAGGGCCAGCTTCTCGGCGCGCTCACGCTAGCGGGCGTCGCGCTCGCCGCGATCGCCGTTCATGACGAAGGATGGCTCTGGATAGTGGCCCTGGGTGTCGCCACCATCGCGCTGTCTTTTTTCCTTCGCATTGAGCGCCGACGCGGTCAAGCGGCACTGGTCCCCCTCGACTTGTTTCGGATCCCGGCGTTCAGCGGCGGCATTACCACCACCGCGACCATGACTTTCGGTATCTACGGTATGATCTTCCTGATACCGCTGCTCTGGCAATCCGAAGATCATTTGACGCCACGCGATGCCGGCATCGCGCTGCTCTCTGTCTCTCTCGCGTTCTTTCTTGTCTCCACACAATCCGGCCGGCTGTCGGAACGCATCGGGGCGAGACTGATGATCGTTATCGGCACCGGACTGATCGGCTGCGGATCTCTTGTTCTTGCGATAACCGACGCTGGCATGCCGATGGTGCTGGCCCAGATAGGACTGACGATGGCTGGCGTCGGGATGGGTCTCAATACCGGTCCACTTTATGGAATCGCCGTTGGCAGCGTCGGTCCGGAGCGGGCGGGCACGGCGTCGGCTTTGATCAATGTCGCCCGGATGGTCGGAGCAACCTTGGGTGTCGCGCTGTTAGGCAGCGTGTTCGCGCTGCTACATGGCGGCCCCGCGGGTTTTCGGGCGGCGATGCTCGTCGGCGGAGCCGTGCAGCTTGGCGGTGCGCTGGTGGCGTTCGCGACGGTGAAATGACCACGCGGATATCTGAAGCGCGAAGATGGGTCAGGCTCGCGATGTCGTTCGGAGCCTGGGACGGGAGGATTTCCGTGCGGACGCGCGGCTGCTGCGGCGCGGCCTGCTCGATAACGGCTATACCGAGCTTCCCGTCACCAGTGCGCATGCCACAGCACTCGACCTGCTGTCCCCGCTGCACAAGGACCCGCTCGACCGCATACTGATCGCGCAGGCGCTGGTGGAAGGGATCATGCTGCTCACCGCGGACGCCAACCTCGCGCGATATCCGGGACCGATCCAGGCGATCTGATATCGGCCAACAAGTATATGGAATCGTCCATCCAATCGTAACAAGCAGATGCAATTATATCGGGCGGGAGGCACGCTGGCGTTCCCGATAGCTTCGTATCTTGTGCCGGTTGCCGCAAAGCGACGTCGAGCACCAGCGGCGATTTCCTGGCTTGGATCGGTCGAAGAAAATCCACTTGCAGTCGTCGGACGCACACATCTTGAGGCGGTCGAGCTCCCCTGATTGCGCAAGATCGCACAGCTGAACGAGCAACAGTCCCAGGCGGCTCGATCCCTGCTGGGGCGTGAGCCAGAGAGAGGGGCGCGCCGGAACACGAACGACCAGCGGGAATCGCGCGGCGATCGCGTTCAGCTCGAGCACCGCGGGTGACGCGTTCCGTGCGTACGGCTCGGCTTCGACAAATGACCGGATGGCGGCCCGCAATCCGATGGCGGCGACGAAGTCCGCCCGCGCGAGCGAATCACCCGCATCCACGAGGCCCCGACGCCGCATCCAGGTGCCAAGCGCCTCCTCGTCCGGGAAGCGATCGCTCGGCTCATGCGTTCGCCCGTGCTCGATATATCGGCGCAGGTCCAGCGAGTTGAGAAAATCATAAAGTAATCCAATACGTTGGGGGACGTCGTAGGTCTGCGATGGGTCCATGAACACCAGTATATGGGTTTAGGTGGTTGACACCAATAGACACTAGCAATTAGTGATAGCAAGCGTCTGACCGGCTCTCCGCCGAGGTCAACCAGGAAGGATTGAGTCATGGACGATCGCACCGCGACCTTCGCGAGCGCACAGGTCGGCCGCCTGCCGGGCGTGCTGGGGTTCGAATGGATCGAGGCACGACCGGGCTTCGTTCGCGGCTGCTTTGAGATCGATGAGCGGCATTTCTCCCCGCACGGCTTCCTGCACGGCGCGACGATCGTCGCGCTGGCGGACACGGCCTGCGGCTTCGGCTGCCTGTCATCGCTGCCGCCTGGCGCGCAGGGTTTCGCCACGTCCGAACTGAAGGTGAACTTCCTCGCCGCGGCGCGGACCGGAACCGTCAGTTGCGATGCACGGCTGGTCCATGGCGGGCGAACGACTCAGGTCTGGGACGCGGAGATCGGCAGCGACGCGCTGTCGCGATGCATCGCCCTGTTCCGCTGCACGCAATTCCTGCTGTATTCCAGCGACGATAGGCCGCGCGACACGATGGGTAGTCCCGTCTCCGCGCGGGTGGGCTGAGATGCGCCCCCTGACCGCCCGTGGCGGAATCTTCTATGGCTGGATCGTCATCGCCGCCGCGTTTTCCGTCACCTTGCTCGGCTTCGGGAGCGCCTACACATTCGGTGCGTTCTTCGCGTCCTTCGAGCACGCGTTCTCGGCTTCGCAAGGCTCGGTGTCTCTGGTCTTCTCGCTTGCGGGCTTTCTCTATTTCAGTCTCGGCGGTCTCTCCGGGCCGTTGGCAGACCGGTTGGGCGCGCGGCGTCTGGCTGTCGCCGGCATGACCCTGACCGGGCTTGGCCTGATCCTTGCCGGCTGTGCCCGGACCCTGACCGAGGTCTATCTTGCGTACGGTCTCGGGGTCGGGCTCGGCATCGGCATTGCTTACGTGCCTGTACTCGGGGTGGTGCAGCGCTGGTTCATCAGGCGTCGCGCCTTCGCATCCGGGATCGCGGTGAGCGGGATCGGCGTCGGCACGCTCGTTATGCCGCCGCTGGCGACGGTGCTGATTGCCGCGCTTGGTTGGCGGGACGCCTATCTGACCCTTGGCGGGCTGGTGGTCGCCATCGGCGCAAGCGTATCGCTGTTCATCGTGGACAGCCCGCATGAGATGCATCTGAACCCAGACGGCGACAGCCAGGACAAAGCCATGACCACGCCGGCCAGGTCGGGCATGTCGGTGAGGGAAGCGGTTTGGACCGGACAATTCGTCGGTCTCTATCTGGCGTGCCTGGCCTGCGCGTTCGGGGTTTTTGTGCCGTTCGTCCAACTGGTCCCGTATGCCATCGGGCATGGGCTGAGCCCGGCGGCCGCGGCGCTTCTGGTTGGCACGATCGGCATCGGAAGCACCGCCGGCCGCTTCCTTCTCGGCGGGATCGCCGATCGTCTGGGGCGGCGTGCGTTCCTGGTCGCGACCTATCTCGGCATCGCCGCCTCGATGCTGATCTGGTCGGTCTGCGTGACCTTTCCCAGCCTCGCGATCTTCGCCCTGATCTTCGGGCTGTTCTATGGCGGATGGGTGGCCATCCTCCCGGCCATCGTCGCGGATTGCTTTGGGGTTCGCAACGTCGGCGGCATCATCGGGGTCCTCTATACCAGCGTCGCGTTCGGGACGCTCATCGGTCCGAGCGCCGCCGGTTTCATCTTCGATGCATGGCACAGCTACACACTGCCGATCCTGACCAGTGCGGCGGCCAGCCTGCTGGCGGCGGTGATCTCGGGCCTCGCCTCGCGCGTCGCCGTGCCGCGCGCCGAACAGGGGCAGGCGTGACGCGGGCACTGGGAAGCGTTCGATCGGCCGAGGCGTTCGGGCGGACCCGCCTGTCCTATTCGTTCTTCATGCGCGACTTCCTGCACAGCGAGATCGCCAGCCTGCATGGCATGTCCAATCTGCCGAGCCATCCAGACATTGCCATCGCCGCCGGCCGAGCGCTCTGTACCACCTTGCTTGAGCCGCTACAGGATACTTTCGGGCGCCTGCACATCCGCTCTTCGTACAGGTCTCCCGAGGTCAATGGCTTCGGTTGCCAGCACCGGCTGAGCTGCGCATCGAATGAAAAGAATGCCGGCCGGCATATCTGGGACCGGCCCGGCAGGAAGGGAATCGGGGCGGTCGCCTGCATCGTGGTCCCCTGGCTGGTTGACCGGCTGGAACGCGGGACACGCTGGGAAGCGATGGCATGGTGGATCCACGATCATCTGCCCTACAGCGAGTTGCAGTTCTTCCCGAAGCTCGCGGCCTTCAACATGGGTTGGCATGAGGTCCCAAAGCGCACGATCTACAGCTTCATCCCACCGCGGGGTTATCTGACACGACCTGGATATGCAAACCATGAAGGCATGCACAGCAGCTCTTATGATAACTTTCCGCCTCTCAGTTTGATGGATCGCTGTTGGAGGCCGTGATTTAGCTTGCGTATTCAGCAAAATTCAGCCCGATTGAATGGGCCTGGATCCGGGCAGGAGTCATATCTGTCGCAACGCTTGCACGGCGGACACGGCCGTTCTCGACGCCGTCCGGCGACGTCTGGCGGCCTGTCCCCACAACGACCGCGACGCCTCTGCGCCTACCCATTGATCAAACCGATCATCGGATAGGCTCGGCGGTATGCTTCCGGCGACTCGGGCCGCAAGCCACACCCGCCGTCCGTTTCTATTTCTTCGATCCTCTACGACGCGCGTTGTTTGTTGTTGCGAAACTTCGCTTCCGCCTTTCTATCTGTGCCCCGTTCGCATCCATGAGCGGGGTCGATGACCGGGACGAAGATTCTCTGGGGCCAGATGCTGGGCGCACTCGCCATGGTGCTGCTCGGCTGCTGGGC
>DATLQW010000006.1:0-8912 GCA_035535035.1 Acetobacteraceae bacterium | reverse complement strand
ACCCCTCCTGATCAACCCCTGGCGCCTGACAGATATGGACTGAAATGCGGGTCACCCTGCCGCGGATGGGGCGCGCCGGGTTCCATTGCTTGCTCACTATCAATCCGGGATCGACTTATCCGGTGAATAAGATGGGCTAGGGACGCGGCGCCGTGTCGGCCGCCGCCCCGGCCTCCATGCGGCGGCGCCGCCGTGTCATCATCCGCCGCAGTTCGGCCCAATCGGCGGCGCCAAACGCCAAGGCGGCGGCGCCATAGACCGCCATGCCCACGACCACCAGCGCGGCCAGTGCGGCGAACCGCGCCAAACCGTGCAGCGGTGCGGCGAACAGCACATGTTGCGCGGCGGCCAGCGCCAGCCCCATCGCCCCGGCCGCGGCGAGCATTCGTGCCACGCGCCGCCGCAGTTGCGCGTCCGGGCGGAGGTAGCCGCGCCGCGCCAACACGATTCCCAGGCAGCCGACATTGAACATCGCCGCCAGACTGGTCGCCAGGGCCGGCCCGACATTGGCCAGCGCGGGCAGCCGGCCTGCGTACGCGCCGGGCAGGGCGACACCGAGGCTGGACACGATGCAGCCGAGGTTGAAGACGACATTCATCGCCAGGTTCAGCGCCACCGCGGCGACACCGATCCGTACCGGCGTGGCCATGTCGCCGCGGGCGAAGAAGCCCGGCGCGACCACCTTCACCAGTACGAAGGCCGGCAGCCCCACGGCATAAGCGGCAAGCGACTGGGCCGACAGCCGCACGCTGCCGGGATCGAATGCGCCGCGCCCGAACAGCACCGACATCACCGGCCAGGCCGCGACGACCAGCGCCAGGGCGGCCGGCAAGGTCAGGAACAGCGCGTACTCGATCGCCCGGTTCAACGTGCCGATCGACGCCTGGGCCTCCCCAGCGCGCACCTGGCGCGACAGCAGCGGCAGCAGCGCGGTGCCCACCGCGGTGCCGATCACCCCGAGCGGCAGTTGCTGCACCCGGTCGGCGTAATACAGCACCGACACGGTGCCGGGCGGCAGCAGGCTGGCGATGATGACGTCAACCGCCAGGTTAAGCTGGGTAACGCCGGCGCCCACCAGCCCGGGCAGCATGCGCCGCAACAGCACGCGCACCTGCGGCGTGAGGCGCGGCAGCGGCAGCCGGAGCCGCATGCCGGCACGCTGCGCCGCCCAGAGCAATACGGCGAGCTGGACGACGCCGGATGCGGTGATGCCCCAGGCCAGGGCGTGGCCCGCTGTCGGCACGTAGGGGGTCAGCCACAGCAAGGCGGCGATCGAGATGACGTTGAACAGCAGGTACGACGCCGCGGCGGCGGTGAACCGCTCCAGCCCGTTCAGCATCCCGGACACCAGCGCGGCGAGGCAGATCAGCAGCAGGTAGGGAAAGGTGATGCGCGACAGGGTGACCGTGAGGGCGAATTTCGCCGGGATCGCCGCGAAGCCGGGCACCAGCACCGCGACGATCCGCGGCATGAACACCTCGCCGAGAATGGTCAGCGCGCCGAGCCAGAACGCCATGACGGCGAAGGTTTCCTCGGCGAAGCGGTGGGCAGCGGGGCGGCCCTCGGCGGCCAGCAGGCCAGAGAAGGCGGGGACGAAGGCGGCGTTGAATGCGCCCTCGCCGAACAGGCGGCGGAACAGGTTGGGGAGTTTCAGCGCCGCGAGGAAGGCGTCGGCCACGGGTCCGGCGCCGAGCGTCGCGGCGATCAGCATGTCGCGGGCGAAGCCGAGCACGCGGCTTGCCATGGTCCAACCGCCGACCGTCAGGACATTGCGGAGCATTGTCCCCGTGTAGCGCAGGAAGACGGATCAGTCGCGTCGGATCGGTCATGGCTGGCGCAGGAAGTTCGACACCGGCGAGGCGCGTTGCAGCAGCGCCTGCATCTCCGGGTTCTTGTCGCTGTCCTTGGCGGTGAGGGCATCCATCGGGGCGAAGAATTCATGGCCCTGCGGCAACTGGTGGCGGGCGAAGCCGTCATAATGTTCTGACTTGAGGCCATACAGAACGCGGGTCAGCCGCACCGGAAACACGACCGGCAGGACGGGGGGGCGCAACAGGACGCCGATCGCCTGCCAGCGTGGCGTTGTATCCTCCGGCATTGCCGGCGCAAGCAGCCACGGCACCGGACAGACGGCGAGCAGGGAGTGCGTGCTTGGCGCGAAGCGGGAGCGCTTGTCGAGCAGGTTCTGGAAGGTGCTGCAGGCCTCTATGGCGAAGATATCCACAAAAGGATCCGCAATGGTGCCGCCGAAATTGAGCCATAAGCCGTCGGGCAGCGTGCGCAGCCTTGTGCTGCCGGGCAGCTTGAGAAAAGGGTAGCCGGTGTTTGCGTCGTCGCCCGGCCTGCCGCGCAACCAGACGTGCCTGCCGCGCCGGGGCATGCGCAGCCCGGGCGGTCGCTGCGGCCAGCGCTTCAGTTGCTCCTTGACTTGCATATCGAGGGACTGGCCTTCGGTCATCCGCGTCTCCCGGTAATCCTATTTTAAGGAACTACAACCATAGGATGTAGAATTATCCATACATCTGCAACCAAGCAAGGTGTTTTCGTGCCACAAGCCAACAAAACGGGCGACGGACCGCAACATTTCCAATCTCTGCGTTAATTTTTCGGTATTGCTGCAAGTACCGGGCAGGTTGTTGCCGGTGGAGCGGGCTGGTTTGACTTGCGATGGATTGAAAAAAACCGAGTCTTCTGAGTCTTTTGCGGGTTTTTCCTCACGTTTCTTATCAACAGGCTGTGGATAAGGTTATCCACTGGAACGGATTTTCACGATGTTTCACAGGCCGAAACTTGCCGGAGGGTCGCGGCGGCGGTGGCCGGGCCGGGCGGCAGGCACAAAAAAGGGCCAGGGACATCGGTCCCTGGCCCCGCCATACGTTGCCTTGGGTGCGGTTCAGCCGCGCTTCGCGACCGGGAGGTAGTCGCGTTGCGGCGCACCGGTGTAGATCTGGCGCGGCCGGCCGATGCGTTGCTGCGGGTCCTCCATCATCTCCTGCCACTGGCTGACCCAGCCCACGGTGCGCGCGACCGCGAACAGCGCGGTGAACATGCTGGTGGGGAATCCCATGGCCTTGAGGATGATGCCGGAATAGAAATCCACGTTCGGGTAAAGCTTGCGGTCGATGAAATATTTATCGCTGAGCGCGATCTTCTCCAGTTCCATCGCCAGGTCGAGCAGGGGGTCGCCCTTGATGCCGAGCTCTTCCAGGACGTCGTGGCAGGCTTTCTGGATGATGCGCGCCCGCGGGTCGTAGTTTTTGTACACGCGGTGGCCGAAGCCCATCAGCTTGGTGTGGTTGTCCTTGTCCTTCACGTCGTCGAGGAAGGATTTGATGTTCTTCACGTGGCCGATCTCGGACAGCATTTTCAGCACGGCCTCGTTGGCGCCGCCATGCGCGGGGCCCCACAGGCTGGCGATGCCGGCGGCGATGCAGGCGAACGGATTGGCCCCGGTCGATCCCGCCAGCCGCACCGTGCTGGTCGAGGCGTTCTGCTCATGGTCCGCGTGCAGGATCATGATCAGGTCCATGGCCTTCGACAGCACCGGGTTGACCTTATATTCCTCGGCGGGAACGGCATGGAACATGTGCAGGAAGTTTTCCGCGTAGCCCAGGTCGTTGCGCGGGTACACGAAGGGCTGGCCGATCGAGTATTTGTAGGCCCAGGCGGCGATCGTCGGCACCTTGGCGATCAGCCGGAAGGCGCTGATCCGCCGGCTCTCCGGATCGTGGATGTCGAGGCTGTCGTGGTAGAACGCGGACAGCGCGCCGACCACCCCGCACATCACCGCCATCGGGTGGGCGTCGCGGCGAAACCCGTTGTAGAAGGTACGCAGTTGCTCGTGCAGCATGGTGTGGCGCATGACGCCCAACTCGAACGCCTGGAGCTGCGGCGCATCCGGCAGTTCGCCGTTGAGCAACAGATAGGCGACCTCGAGGAAGTTGGATTTCTCGGCCAATTGCTCGATCGGGTAGCCGCGATACAGCAGGATGCCCACATCGCCGTCGATATAGGTGATCTTGCTGTCGCAGGATGCGGTCACGCCGTAGCCCGGGTCGTAGGTGAACACGCCCAGGTCGTTGTAAAGCTTGCGGATGTCGAACACGTCCGGCCCGACGGTGCCGGCGATCAGCGGCAGGGTGGTGGAGCGGTTGGTGCCGCCCAGTGTGACGGTGACGGAGCCTTTGGTGTTGGCGCTCATGCGCATGTCCTCATGGTAAACCGCCGCGGCGGACTGAAGCTCACGGCGAAATTATGGCGCCCGGCGCCCGGACGCAACCTTCGCGGTCGCAGCAAATGCCGGTGCGGGCCGGAATTGGGCTGGGAAACCGGAATTGGGCCGGGAAAGCAGCATGGCGGTGCTTCAGTCCAGCGGTTGCGGTGCGATGGTCAGGGTGACACCGCGGACCGCGCCCTCGCGCATCAGGCGGATGTCGATGGCGCTGCCGATGCGGTCGGCGCGGATGAAGGCGCGCAGGCCCTGCTGGCCGCTGACGCTTTGGCCATCGATCGCGAGCAACACGTCGCCCAGCCGCAGGCCGGCATGCTCTGCCGGTCCGCCTGGGGTCAGGCTGACCACCATGCGGCCGGACGACTGGCCGGCGACGGCGCGCAAGGTTTCCGGCACGGTGATCGGCTGCAGCGCGACGCCGAGCCAGCCGCGCCGTGTCTGCGTCGCCGGGAGGGTCTTCGCCATGCCGAGCGGATCGAGGAACCGGGTGATCGTGGCGTACGGGATCACCAGGGCCTCGCCCTGCGGTCCGGCGCTGGCCATGCCCAGCAGGCCGCCGCGTGCGTCGAGCACCGGTCCGCCCTCCGGCACCAGGTTGGCGGCGAGATCGAGCATGATCGCCTCGCCCAGTGGCCCGCTGCCGTTGGCATGGCCGTGGCTAACCCGGTGGATCGCGGTGAGCCGAACGGTCGGGCTGCCGTCCGCCGCCGCGCCGAGCGCCAGGGCAAGGCCGCCCACCGCCGGATCGACCGCGGCGCGGATCGGCGTCGCCATGGCGGGCGTATCGAGATTCAGGCAGGCGAGATTGGTGGCCGGGTCGCGCCGCGCGGCGCGGGCCGGCAGCAATGTCCCGGCCGAGACCGCGAGCGAATAGCTGTCCTGCGCCGGCAGGGCCTGGTCCGAGGTGACCACCACGTCGGAGCGCCAGACGATGCCGGCGATGTGCCGGTTGCCGCCGACGCGGATCGCCGTCACCCAGGATGCCGCGGCGGCCACCTGGGCCGCCAGGCCATCGGAGAGCTGCGCCAGGAGCTGCGTTACGACTGTGTTCATCGGGCCGGGCCGGTTGTGACACGTAGCGGCTCCGTTGTCAGCACGCCTCGACCGCGCTACGCGCGGGAGAGGTGCACGCGGCAGGTCAGGCCTTCATCACAGGTCAGGCCTTCACCAGCGGGCAGCCGCCCTCGTTCTGCGGACCGAACGTTTGCTCGGCCGGGGTCGTTGCGATGACCTGGCCACGTCCCAGGGCTGCTTGCTCTCGGCCGGCGTCTTGCCTGGAACAGATAGACGGGGTGCGGCGTCACGCCATAGTCGCCCGCCTGCGTCATGTTCGGCCACACGCCGCTCACCGTCTTCGTCTTCACCCGGTCGTTCCGGGCCCGCGTGCGGTCGTTCAGGTCCCAGTAACACGACTCGCTGCAGTAGAGCCCGCCCACCGTCGCCAGGCTGATCGCCTTGATGTCGGTGCTCTGGATCAGCGTCGCCGCCACGCGCATCGACTTCATCAGGCCGAACTCCTGCGCCTGCTTGATGCAGTTGGCGGTGTCGCCGCCGGCATTGCACAGCCCCAGCACCTTGGCGCAGGACGCCTGCGCGCGCGGCAGCAGCATGGAGGAGAAGTCGCTGGTGTCGGGAAACGGATAGCGCCCGTCGCCCATGATCTTGCCGCCGGCGTTGGTCACCAGGTCGGCGGTGTCGCGCTGCGGCGTCTGGCCTTGGTTACGCACCGCACCGCCGGCGCCACGGTTCGGCGGGCTGAATTCGGTTTCAACCAACCGAGTTCGCAATAAGAGCGATGCATTTCGCCGTGCCTGTGTTGCACGCACGATGCCGAACTGCCAGTCCAGGCCGCCGGACTCGTGCGATCCGCGGTCAGGTGTGGCGGCCCGCCGCTGCCTTGCCGGCCCCGCGTGATCGCGGCCCGTGGTCAGCCCACCGCCAGCGGCACCACCGCCGCAGGGGTCGCCGCGATGGCGTCCGCGCCGGCCTGTTCGAGTTCGG
Organism: Acetobacteraceae bacterium; assembly: GCA_035535035.1. Taxonomy (GTDB): domain Bacteria; phylum Pseudomonadota; class Alphaproteobacteria; order Acetobacterales; family Acetobacteraceae; genus JASHVB01. Next base: position 2,680 of record DATLQW010000006.1, on the reverse strand, counting down.
TGCGGCCACCGTAGCCCCACAGGGCGCCGATGGAGCGGATGGCGTTGGCTTTCGCGGCCTCGATGTCGTGCAGCCGGTCGCCGAGCATGACGCATGCGGGCGCGGACAAGTGTTCGGCGGCGAGGATGTGCGCGAGCAGGTCTTGCTTGCGATCCAGACCGCCGCCCGGTTCGGCGCCATAGACGCCGCGCACGAAGCCCCGCAGCTTGAGGTGGTCCATGACCCGCTCGGCGAAATCCCGGCGCTTGGAGGTCGCGATGCACATTGCCCGGCCGGCGTCGCGCAACGCCTCCAGCATGGCAACCACACCGGGATACACGGAGCAGTCATAGATCGCGACGGCGGAATAACGCTCCCGGTAGATCGGCAGCGCGGCATCCACACGGTCGTCGCCGAACCGCGCGAGCAAGTGCCGCAGCGCCACCGCGATCGGCGGACCGACCGCCCAGGTGAGATCGCCAGCGGCGTCGGGATCGTGTCCGAGCTGCTGAAGCGTGTAACGGAAGCAGGCCGCGATTCCAGGTCGGGAATCGGACAATGTGCCGTCCAGGTCGAGCAATACCGCGCCGGCGTTGCCATGTTGGTGTTGGGTTTGCCGCATTGATGCCGTGCCTGTCCGATGGGTGCGCCACCGGTTCGCCGGCGCCGCGGCGGAAGACTACAAGCAAGCGCCGCGTTCGTCTGCGCCGGCGCGTGGGGTTTCGTTTCGGGTCCGTTGCCACACCGGGCCGGTCCCTGGCGTGGCGCCCGCCGCCACGGTGCGGCCCCTCACCAACACCGGCGTCGCGCCGGGGGACGCAACGGCTGTTGCCTGCTGCGTTGAACCTAGTGCCCTACGTCGCTCATAGTGCGGAGATCGCTCCGCACGGACGGTTTGCGGCGACAGACGGCGACGCTCGCGAACCGGTCTCGCTGGCGTGGAGCGGTCATGTCGGATAACGCCGTGCGGTCCGTGCGGGCCGTTCTGTCGCTAGCATTTAACACGGAGACCACGAAGAGCCAGTAGAGTCTGCTCCGTGGTTCTTCGTGGTATCCATGTTATTAATTTTCCCATAATAGTTGTCTTGCATGCGCTCTCGGGCAGCCTGTTGGCCATGGCTATTTTGCCGGCGACCTCATGGCAATTATTATGGGAAGGTTAATAAGAAACGCTGAACCCCGAGGACCAAACGGCACCCCCCCCGACCCAACCGAGCGCCGCAGTCGATCTTGCGCGGGCGCCGACGGTGGCGTCCATCCGGAGGTCAGCCCGCAGAATCAGCGACGCGCGGCATTAGCCCATCTTATTCACCGGATAAGCCGGCATCAACCATGTCATGATATCGGAATGGAAGTCGGCGCGTTTCGCCGCCGGCTGGTTGACCCGCATTTCAGTTCATATCTGTGAGGCGCCAGGGGTTGATCAGGAGGGGTTCCGACGGGGCATCCGCCCCGTCAGTCACGTCGGGCGCAGGATCAGCGCGCCAACCAGGTCACGGAACAGCTCCGCATCCGGGCAGTTGGCGGCGAACGCCAACCTGACCCGGCTCGCGGTCTCCTTGATCCGCACCGCGATCTTCAGCAACCGCAGCCGGATGGTGGAGAATTCGCCACTGGCCAGCGGCTGCGGCTTGGGGATGGTGTCGCGCAGCGTCCGCATCAGCCAATAAGCGGCAGTGTGCAGTATCAGGCGCGTATGGTTGGCAAGCGGTGAACGCCAACTGGTCCGATCGGATGCCAGTTGGCTCTTGCGCCGCTTGATCAGATTCTCCGCCCGGCCACGAGCGCAGTAGAGGTCATCATGAAACCGCGCCGGGGTGCCATAGGTGATGTTGGTGACGACGTAGCGGACGTCGAGGCCTTTCCGCGTCGCCTCGATCCGCGCCACGACGCGACGGGGACGCGGCCAGGATTTGGCGGCATAGCGGGTCACGGCGTGGTCGCGCACGACGTCCAGGTTGCCGGTCGCGCGCCGGACGCACACCGCATCGGTCTTGGCGAAGACCTGGGCTGCCAGACCCGTGTTGGGTGGCAGACCGAAGATGTAGCGGACACCATTCTTTTCGCACCAGTCCGTGGCCTCTCGCCTGCCGTAGTGACTATCGCCGCGGATTGGGTCGCGAAGCGAACCAATGTGCCGGAAGGCGTCAGCCGCACTGGTGATGCGTGTGTTCGGCCAGTGCCGCCGGATGCGCCGCGCCAGCCGGCGCAGATGAGCGCGAACCTCCTTGCCGTCGGGGGTTTTGCCCGGCCGCAGAATGGTCAGCACGCAATGGCCGGTCGCGGCGTCGTATATATGGGTCGGCAGGAAGCAGCGCTCATCATAGTGGGCGTTGAACAGAGAGAGCTGCTGATGGCCGTGCACGGTGTCGGCGGTGTCGTCGATATCGAGCGTGATGGCCTTGGGCGGACGCCAGTAGCTGCCGCACCACAGGTCCACCATGACATAGGTCAGCCGGATCAAGGTGCGCAGGTCCGGGGCGTTGATCGCCTTCGGCGCTCAAGCCCAACGTGACATGGTCGGCTGCGAGGCCAGGGCGTCACCGCTTTCTGACAGTCTGCCACAAGCAAGTTTGAAGGCCGGATCCTTGCGCAGATCGTCCAGGTCGTCGGCGTCCGGGTAGCCGCAGGCGATGGCGAAGATGCGCGCGCGCAGGATGTCCGACATCGTGTGGGTGATCTGGGTCGGGTCCCGATGGTC
>DATLQW010000005.1:0-26074 GCA_035535035.1 Acetobacteraceae bacterium | reverse complement strand
CTGGATCAATCGAAACCGCCGCCTCGCCAAGGATTTCGAGGCCACCATCGCCTCTGCTACCGCTTTCCTCCATGCCGCCTGCGTCATGCTGCTCGTCAGGCGGCTGGCTCGTTGGGGTTGAGATTCGAGTCGGACTCTTAGCATAGGCTGCCCGACATGCTAGGAATTTGGTCAGGAGAGAGCGTCATGACCGAAGCTGTCGATCTGACCGATCCGATTTTCCACAATGAAGATGCCGCCCGGCGCCACATAGAGGCGATCCGCTGGCCTATCGGTCCAGCCTGCCCGCATTGCGGGGTCACAGACGACATTACGCCACTGCAAGGGAGGTCGCACCGCGCCGGCCTGTATCAGTGCAATGGCTGCCGGGGTCACTTCACGGTCACGAATGGCACCGTCACGGAGTCCGGCCATATCCCCCTGGCAAAATGGGTGTTGGCGTTCCACCTAATGGCCGCGAGCAAGAAGGGCGTTTCGGCGCACCAACTGCACCGCATGCTGCACATCACCTACAAGAGTGCGTGGTTCACGGCGCATCGGGTGCGGGAAGCCATGCGCGACCCTCACCCGGTCCCGCTTGGTGGCGAAGGCAAGGTAATCGAGGCGGACGAAGCCTACCACGGCAAGCGCGAGACACCACGCCAACCGCAACGGCACGACAAATACCGTTCCGCTCCCACCAAGCGGGGCAAGGGCGGTGGCGCACAGAAGCGCCCGATCGTCGCCCTGATCGAGCGCGGCGGCGAAGCTCGCGCCGTCCACATGAACACCGTCACAGGCAAGAACGTGCGCGAGTTTCTGATAAAGAACGCCAGCCGCAAATCCCGGCTGCACACGGACGAAAGCAGCCTCTATCCGGCGATCGGCGAATTCGCCAAGCATGAGACCGTGAACCACGCCAAGAAGGAATACGCGCGCGGCAAGGGCGACGACCTGGTGACAACCAACTGGGCCGAGGGCTTCTTCGGCGTGTTCAAGCGCGGCATGACTGGCGTCTATCAGCACTGCGGCGAGCAGCACTTGCAGCGCTACCTGGATGAGTTCACCTTTCGATACAACAACCGGTCCAAGCTGGGCACTGAGGACACCGAGCGCGCGGTTTTCGCGATCAAGGGCGCCGAGAACAAGCGGTTGACCTACCGGGGGCCTTACTCGGCCACGAACGCCTAGGCAGGTCGCCCGCGCGTTTCTGCGCTGGAAGCGCGCAAGGGGATTGGAGTAGGAGAGGAAGTGATTGGCAGGGTGACTGTGGTTTTGGTGACAGCATTCGCGGTGGCATGCGCTCCGCAGGGGCCATCTGTCGGAGCGATGCTTCCCGGCGCGCTCTACACGCAGGACGGCCGCGTCCTGGACTTCGCCATCGAGAAGGCACAGCGCAGTGGCCGCGTTACGGCCTTCGACCCCGCGACGCAGGAGAGCTTCTCGGGCAGTTACGTCGCCGTCATCGCGTCGGCAAGCGGTAGTTCAAGGGAGTTCGTCACGAACGGACGCGGTTACGCTGTCGGAGCTGGCTCTGCGGTGGTCGGCTCCAACATGGCTGATGCGACCGCTTTCCTGCGCGGTGATAAAGGCTCTATGTTGAGCTACTCAATGAGGATCGAGGCAGCCGCGTCCCCGCACGGTCTCGGGATCTGCACCGACAACCATGGAGGACGCTACCGGCTGCAATTCTAATGGAAAGGCGACGGGCGGGGCTAGCACCCCGCACACGTCTTCGTTGCTGCCATCCCAAGCCGCTTTGGAAAGCTAAGCGGCAACAGGGAAGTATGCAACTATGGATGCTGTTATTGGTCCTCCGCCCTCCGCCAACCCGCCGGCGGAACCTTCGGGATCAGACTGCGGGATAGAGCGGATAGAGTTTCTGCTGACACCGGGAGATCGAGCACTATGGCGAGCCCGAGGGTCAGGCGGATACGTGCTGCTTCTATGCCTTCAGCGTCCAATAAGCCTACAAACCTTAACCCGTCTGGCAAGGTGTAGTGACCTGGATCGTCTAGCCGAATTAGATGCGGATTCGGAAGATCAGACATAGCATTCACTCCCTGGTTGGTGTGGCAACCCCAGGATAGCGAACGGCGGGACGGGAGTCTTTCCCCTCCCGCCACGACTATGGCTTGCGCTGGCGCCCCCGCTTTCGCGGCTGGGCGTCCCGATCGTCTTTAGCCTGATTCGACTCCCCTCTTTCCCGCGCCTAGGCTGTAGTGGCGTATCCAACGCCCGCCGCAGTGCCGCGTCGCGGCGTTGGGCGGTTTCCTCGGCCGAGTAGGTGTCACCCTTTGGCCCCTGATCCAAATCGTCCTCCGAAACGGCAGATCGCTCGGCTCCGAAGGGCCTTGCGCGCTCGCGCGAGGAAATGCCCACCGTCTGGAGATATATACTCCTGCCTGTTCGCTTTAGCAGACCCCGACCAGGAGGCGGCCCACCTTGACCGCATGATTGCGATCATAGGCTCGACCTACATCGAACTGGGGCTCGAACAGGCGATCTTGGTCCACTTCACCGATGCAGTGCCGCTCGAAGCGAAGATGCGGATTTTCCGAGGTGAAAACGACGCCCCGGCTGTGCTGAGCGACTTCTATTCCAAGATCGAACTGGCTTACATGCTTGGGATAATAACGGAGGACGCCAAGGACGATCTGAACACGGTACGGGCTATCAGAAACGCATTCGCGCATTCAACGCTGCCAGTGGACTTCAGCACTCCCGAGGTAGCTGATTTATTGAAGCACATGCACATGCAAATAGAGAGCGGCGCGACAGCTATATTTGACATGCCGTTTTTCGTCAAAAGAAAGATGATTTACTATGCTGGCAGTTACCATTCCAGACGTTGGCTGTATCGGCGCGGCGCTCCTCCCGTTGCGCCTTCACCATAGCGTCGAATATGAGGATCACGAGGTCCTCATCCATCCGATAGCGCCTGTCAAACTCCAGCAATTCCTTCATTCCTGCTTGAAGCATTCCTTCCGTTATTTCCTCGTCGGTGTCTGTGGGCCTGTCATGTAACACATCTTTTCCCATGTCTCTCTCTCCGCTACATCAAGTAAGTAATTGGGACTTTTTTCCGGGAGGGGCTTTGGGTGGGGGCTTTGGGTGGGGGCTTTGGGTGTGGGGAGCGGGCGTGGGGTGGGGTGCGGGCGTGGGCGGCGCGTTCGGTTTGGGGTTGGTTTGCGCTCAGGGCGGTGGTTCCGCCGAACTTCGCTGATCTTCCAAAGCACACGTTTCGCGTTATGGTATCGGCTGACTTCGATAACCTCGGCGGCCATCCTCACCATCCTTGTCACCACAGCCCGACCGGTCCGCTGCGCCGCCACGAACACGCCGATCCCTGACCTGAGGACACGCCATGACCAAATATCTGCACACCATGATCCGCGTCAGTTCGCTGGAGGACAGCATCGCCTTCTTTGAGGTGCTCGGCCTGCACGAGATCCGCCGCCGTCCAGACGAGAAGGGGCGCTACACCAACGTGTTCCTCGCCGCACCCGGCGACGACGCGGCTGCCTTGGAACTCACCTACAACTGGGATCCGGAGCCTTACACGGGCGGTCGCAATTTCGGGCATCTCGCCTACGCCGTTGACAACATCTACGACACCTGCAACGCCTTCATCGCGCGCGGCGTAACGATCAACCGCCCGCCGCGTGACGGCCGCATGGCCTTCATCCGTACGCCGGACGGCATCTCCATCGAGTTGCTGCAGGCCGGCGGCGCGCTGCCGCCTGCGGAACCCTGGACCAGCATGGCCAACACCGGTTCCTGGTAGAGTTGGAAGCCGCCGACATGGCGCCGCATCCGCAACGACTGACAGTCACAAGCCGTGCGTGGCCGCTTGCGCGGCCGTTGATGACCGCGCACGGGGTCAAGACCACGGTCGATGTCGTTGTCGCCGAAATCTCCGACGTCGAGTCGCGCGGCCGCGGCGAAGGCGTGCCGCTTCGGCGGTACGGCGAGAGCATCGACAGCGTGGTCGCCGCGGTTGATGCGATGAAAGGCGCGGTCTTCTCGGGGCTCAACCGCGACACACTGCAACAGGCGATGCCGCCGGGCGCGGCGCGCAATGCGCTGGACTGCGCGTTCTGGGACATGGATGCGAAGCGCGCTTATCGCAGCGTCGCGGAACTGGCCGGGCTTGGCGCGGTGCCGCCGGTGGTGACGGCGTTCACGGTCGCCTTCGATACACCGGACAAGATGGGTGAGCAGGCGGCCGCCAATCGGGCCCGGCCGCTGCTGCGATTGGAGCTGGGGGGCGACGGCGATGTCGAACGCGTGCGGGCGGTGCGGCAGGCGGTGCCGGCGTCGCGTCTCATCGTCGATGCGCAGGAGAGTTGGAGTGAGGCGCAGCTTCGCGCGTTCATGCCGGCGCTGGTTGATTGCAGGGTCGGACTGATAGAGCAACCGCTGGCGGCTGACGGGGACGACGCGCTGGCGCGGTGGGAGCATGCGATTCCGGTGTGCGCCGACGAATCCTGCCGGACGGTTGCCGATCTGGACCGGCTCGACGGGAAATACGAGGCCATCACTATCAAGCTCGATAAAGTGGGCGGGCTGACCGAGGCGCTCGCGCTGGCGGCGGAAGCGAGGCGGCGCGGGTTGCGGATCATGGTCGGCGGTGGGATCGGCACGTCGCTTGGGGTCGCACCGGCGCTGCTGGTCGCGCAGGGGGCCGAGTTGGTCGTTCTCGACGGGCCGTTGTTTTTGGCGGCTGATCGCGTTCCGGGGTTGCGGTATGAGGGCAGCACGATCCATCCGGCTGAGGTGAATTTGTGGGGCGGGGCTGGTTGATAGTGGGCATTGTTTCATATCGATCCGAATTTCGGCCGACTGGCCGCTGTAGCTCCCAGCAGCCTGTCGGACTTAAGCTTTTGCGCAACAATCTACCGGACGACCGGCCTAGCAAGCAACGAAAGTACGGAAGACACCGCTCTGCGGCAACGATATTCCAAAAAAATCAGATTTTGGGCTAAGTCCGACAGTTCCTGCGTGCTTGGCAAGCCATGCCCGCCATTGGCGACGGCCGAGGCGATCCCCTATGGCGCCCCACCCAGAATTCCCTATGATCATGTGGCGACTCGGTAGCTCCATCTTGCCACGGGTGATTTCATCAACAGATCGTTGGTGATACTCGTACGGAAGGTCACATGCACGCAGCCAAACCCAACCGAGAGTCACCCTCGAAGCGCCTGTCCCCAAGCCTCGACTTGGCTACCATGACCGACCGGCTGCTTACCGGCCACGCTGCCGACTTGATGGCAAGCCTTCCGGAGGGCTGCATCGACCTTATCGTGACCTCGCCACCGTATTGGACGGCTGTGGAATATGATCAGGGCGAGAGCCCGTGGACCTCCTACGAAGCCTATTTGGCCGACATGCAGCGGGTTTGGGAGCAATGTGCCCGGGTGCTCCGGCCAAATGGCAAGCTCTGCATCAACGCGCCGATTATGCCGATCCCGAAGGCCGTGATTGAACAGCACACGAGGCACCTCAAAAACATTGCGTTTGACATGGAGCATAAAATTCTCTCTGAAACTGATCTTGAGCGGTATAGCCTCTTCGTCTGGCAGAAGCAGACTTCAAAGATGATGTTCGGAAGTTACCCCTTTCCAGGCAACATCATCGAGAATAACACGATCGAGTTTATCAACGTTTATGTGAAACCGGGAAAGCCGCCGAAATTCGCCGCGGACGTCAAGAGCGCGAACGAACTCACCCGGACGGAGTGGCTTGATCTAGCTCAGCAGGTCTGGTTCATGTACCCCGAGGACGTGAAGCGTGAGGGTGATCACCCGGCGCCATTCCCAGAGAAGCTACCGGCCCGGCTGATGCGACTCTACACTTACGGAGCGGGGGGCGCCGGCTTCCCAGGCGAGATCGTATTGGACCCCTTCGTTGGGACTGGCACCACCTGCGCCGTCGCAAAGAGCATGGGACGACGTTATGTCGGCATCGACATAAACCCGGCGTACGTGAAAATCGCGGAGAAACGCGTGCGTGACGCGCCCGGGTTCGAGCCTCTGCTGCTTGTTGGCCGAGCTAAGTATCCTGGCAAGGAGGAGCTTAAGGCCCTCGCCGTCGCGGACGCCGGCAGCAATGGCAAGGATGCCGAGTCAAAACACAAACGCAAGACCTACGGACGCAAGGTGGCAATCAAGGAAGATGACCAGCTGACGTTGGTCTAGCTGGTGGAACATGGCTACGGAGGGGTGGCGTGGCGATTTCGGTCGAATGGAAGAAGTTCATCGACGAATACAAATCCCACGACGCCTACTGGTATATTCCGAAGGGAGCTACTGCCGATACAGACGATTTCCGCGAGAAGTTCAGAATATTTGACTTGTACGAGGGTCAACTCTGGACGCCCGATCTTCAGCGCCGGCTTGCCGTGGCGCTCCAGACTGAAAAACTCTCCAGGGGTGGTAAGGACCTTCCGCGCCAGATTAAACGCGTGTTCGAAAATATGGGCCTTTGCTGGATTGATGACGAGCAGCCGATCCGGGTGACACCGGCCGGTCGTGCATATCTGAATGAGCCGGCGGGCAGAAGTACTGTTCTTGACCAGCAGGTCTGGCGCTATCAATTGCCAAATCCCGTAAACGCATCTGCGGCTACGGTTGGCATCAAACTCCATCCCCATGCACTCTTTGTCGAGGCGTTGCTTGCCTGTGGGGGGCATGTGACAGGAGAGGAGTTTGCTCTTTTCGTATCGCGCGCACGCACGCCGGCACACCTAAAGACAACTACCGATCGCATACTTGCTTGGCGCAAGCTTCCGGCGCCAAAACGGCGAGAAATTATCCAGGCGCTTCAGAACACACGATATCCGACAATAAAACGGGATCACACCTACGCAATGGCGTTCCACCATTGTGACCTACTCTTACACCGTGGACAGGGAGGGCTATTCGTTAACGGTGGCGACGTAGATGCACTGAAAAACCGACTGACGAAGCACAAGGGAACGTCCGAAATCATAGAGTTTGAGAATGAGCCTGACTGCATCGCATTCTACGGAGATACCGAACACAGCGGAACGCAGATCGAGGCTCTTGAATACTACATCGACGTCTCCGATGTAAAGAACGCCGTGGCAGTTTTTAGAAAATTGCCTCCGCAAGTGCGGGGTGAGATGACACCTGAGGAATTTGAGAAATCGCAGTTCCTGGAGAAGGACTTAGAAGATCACCTGTTAGAGAACCTGGAAAAAATTGAATCGGGGTTGAAGTTCAAAGGTCGCCAGTACTCAACGAAGGTAGGTCCAATCGATCTTTTTGCGGAAGCCGAAAACGGCGATCTGGTAGTTATCGAACTAAAGAAAGGCCGCGCCGCAGACAAGGTATTCGGGCAGATTTGCCGCTACATGGGGTGCATTATGTCAGAGCAGTCGCCGAAGGGTCCTGATGTCCGTGGGTACATCGTCGGCCGGGAGGTAGACACAAAGTTGCAATACGCGGCCAAGGTAGTGGCCACTGGTGTGATTCAGCTACGGACCTTCGAGCTTAAGGGAGAGAAGGGGAAAGAAGATTGGATTCATGTTTCGAGTGCGTGATCAGTATTTGCCGGTTACCTGCTCTCGAGACGCCTTCGGCGCTAAACTGGCTCGCCGCGCGCCTCCAACTGGCCTTCCGAGCGCAGGTCCGCTTTGGGTCGAAGCGGCCGGACAGCTCAGGCTGGCTTGGTGATTGTCCGGTTCCGCTGCGACATCCGCCGCGAGCGGTCGCTCAGTCTTCGGCACGATCTGGCCGTCAGCCGACCGTTTGCACCGGGGCATGTTCTAGTGATACCAGAGCGGTCGCCCGTCCAATTCCCAATGCTACAGCCGTTGACGAAGGCGAGGCGCGCGGCCTCGTTACCAACGTCAGCCTACGTGAGGGCGACCTTGGCTGCTATAGACCTCAATCGAAGTCGATCCCGGAATAAACCTCGTCAAGCGAGAGGTCGATGCCAAATTCCGGCAGGCGAATTGGTCCTGTCGCGCCAGCAGCGTCCCGGCGCCACGCCTGCTCACCAGGTTCGCGCCAGAACGCACCGAATGATCTACTCTCGGATTCAACGACAACATAGCGGAGGGATCGAGGGGACCGATTCGTACTCATCGACCTTCTCCTCGTCCCGTCGCCGATTACCCCGCCCGGGCGAGACGACCTCAAATACAACGATCGGCGCCGGGACGGCGACCGCGTTCCGGCGCGGCCTGGAACACGCGATGAATGCGTCCGGCTCGCGCAGGGCGCCGCCGACTGTTTCGATCGCATCCTGCGGTCCGTAGGTGTCGCATGGCGCCCCTGCCGGCAACCCGGGGCGGATAGAATCCCGGATGTTGCGGCCAATGGTCGGGCTCCGCAGGCAGGAGGATCATCTTGCCAGGCTGGAGCTGTTGACTCCGCGGCGGTAATGCCCGCGAGACCTGTTGGCGATCACTCGATCGCCGGGGACGGGTGGTTTCCGCTCCGTTCCCGTGATAAGCTGGCAGGATGAGTACCGCTCTGACCACGCCGGATCAGATGACGCTTGAGGCGTTCCTTGCCTGGGATGCCCCGGGTCCGGGGCGGTGGCAATTGATCGACGGGGTGCCGGTGGCGATGGCGCCGGCCGGGCGGGCGCACGGGCGGCTCCAGGCCGTGATCGCCGGGCTGATCGACAGCCACCTGAACGCCACCGACAGCCCCTGCGTCGCCCTGACCAACCCGGGCATCGTTCCGGCGTTTCAGGCCACCCGGAACTTCTTCATTCCCGATGTCGCTGTCACCTGCTCCGAGAGCGACACGGACCAAGCGGCGTTGCATCATCCCGCCCTGGTGATCGAGATTCTCTCGCCGTCCAATCACGCGGAAACCTGGCGGAACATCCGGGCGTACATGCTGATCGACAGTGTGCGGGAAATCCTGGTCATTTACACCGCGTCGGTGCGGGTCGATGTGTTGCAGCGCAGCGCCGATGGTTCATGGCCAGATGATGTCACGCCGATCACGCACGGGGCTTTCACGCTCGCCAGCATCGGATTGAACGTGCCGCTCGATGTGTTGTACCGCCGCTCGGGCGTGGGTTGATACGAACCGAGATCCGATCAACCTGCAAGAGCCACCAGCCCACCGCCCGATGTTTCCTGCCTCGGCGCATTTCGCTGGCGTGCGGTCGGAGGCCCGCATGCCCGACACCATCGACGTCACCATCCCCGTCGAGCCAGAAGCCGCCGCCGTGCTCGCCGACGCACGCAACCGCGAGGCCATGGGCCGCCTGGTCAGCCGCGTTCTGCGTCCACGCGCCGGCCCAAGCCCGCTTGCCCAGGCCATCGCCGAGCTGAAGTCGGAAGCCCGTGCCACAGGCCTGACGGATGCGGACATCGATGCGGAACTCGCGGCCTACAACGCCGAGCGCCGCGAGCGCGGCCTGGCCGATTGATCGTTTTCGACGCTTCGACCGTCGTCAGCGCGGCGCTGAAGGTCGACAGCGCGTCAGAGCGCGCTCTGCTGCGTGCCGACGAGATCGACGTATTCGCCTTGTCAAAAGGGCCGGGCCGGTGGGATCGATCCGTGCCGTGCAGCAAACGGGGCGATATGGACCGTGACCGCCGGCTGCATGTCCCTCACAGCGCCGTCATCCCCCCATCCACGAACAGCAGGGCGCCGGTGACGTAGGAGGCATCGTCGGAGGCCAGGAACAGGATCGCGGCGGCGACCTCCTCGGCCCTGCCCGGGCGCTTCAGCATGGTGCCTTGCGCGGCCTTGGCGTTGTATTGCTCCACGGTTTCGCCGGCGGCTGCGATGCGGCGCGCATGGAACGGCGTGAAGATCGGGCCGGGGCCGACGGCGTTCACACGAATGCCCTCCGCCGAGTGGTCGGCGGCGAGCCCCCGCGTCAGGCCCGCGATCGCGGCCTTGGTGGTGTCGTATTGCAGGTTGCCGCCGCCCGCGACAACGGACCGCACGGAGGCGGTGTTAACGATGGCGCCCCCCTTGTTGAGGCGCATCAGCGGAACCGCCGCCTTGGCACAGAAGACGTAGCTCATCAGGTTGACGTTGAGGATCTCGGCCCAGCTTGCCCCGCTCGCCTCGTCCACCTTCTCGTATTTGCGGATGCCGGCATTGTTGATGAGGATGTCGAGGCGCCCGAACTTCTCCGCGGCACCGTTGACGAAGGCGAGGCATGCGGCCTCGGTGCCAACGTCAGCCTGGGTGAAGGCGATCTTGGCGCCGGCGGCCTCGAGCTCGGCCGCGACGCGCTGGCCGCGCTCGCCGTCGCGATCGCAGAATGCCACGCTCGCGCCCTCGGCGACGAAACGCCTGACCGTCGCCTCGCCGATCCCCGATGCCCCGCCCGTCACCGCTGCGACCTTGCCGTCGAGCCTTCCCATGGTCCCCACCCTTCATTGCATTGCGAAACGCGCATCCACGATCCCGTCGTGTCCATCCGGCGGGCACCGCCTGGTTGGCCCGGCCTGGGTATCCGACCTTAACAGGCTGCGGAAGCTTCAGGTATCCGCTTTTGGGACCTTGCGATGGGCTGACTGGGTGCGACCTGACGGCGCTTGGGAGGTGGTCGTGTCCGCTTCCACGGATTGTTCGCCGAAAGCAGACAGGCCGCTCCCGGCCAGCACCGGGCATTGGCCCCGAAAGCCCGACATACGCGCGCGGGAACCGAGCACCATGTCATTGCGAGTTGACCACCGGCCGGCGGCGGCCGGTGGTCAACTCGCAATGACATGGATGTCGCTCGCAATGACTCCGTTGGCGCAGGGGCGTGAATTGTCGGAATCGTGATATTGGCTTGCGCCCCTCGGTGTCGCACGGTCGATGCCCTCCGTGCCGCTGACCGTGGTGGTCTTCGTCACCGCGCCGATGCGCTCGCCTCGCTGCGCGTCGCGCCGGACCGCGCCGCGAGCGCCGCCGCCATGAACGTGTCCAACTCGCCGTCCAGCACCGCGGCGGGATTGCCCGTTTCCACGCCGGTGCGCAGGTCCTTGACCAACTGATACGGCGCCAGCACGTAGTTGCGGATCTGGTGGCCCCAGCCGATTGCCGTCTTGGCGTCTTCCTGTGCCGCCGAAATCGCCTCGCGCCGCTGCAGCTCCGCCTCGTACAACCGCGCCTTCAGCATCGCCATCGCCATCGCGCGGTTGCGGTGCTGGCTGCGGTCGGTCTGGCACGCCACGATGATGCCCGACGGGACATGCGTGATGCGGATCGCGCTATCGGTTTTGTTCACGTGCTGCCCGCCGGCCCCTGACGCACGGTAGGTGTCCACCTTCAGGTCGGCGTCCCTGATTTGGATGTCGATGCTCTCGTCCACGACCGGGTACACCCACACGCTGGCGAAACTGGTGTGCCGCCGCGCCGCGGAATCGAACGGGCTGATCCGCACCAGCCGGTGCACGCCGGCTTCGGTCTTCAACCAGCCATACGCATTCGGCCCGCTTACCTTCATCGTCGCCGACTTGATCCCCGCTTGCTCGCCCTCGCTCTCTTCCAGCCACTCCACCTTGTAGCCGTGCTGCTCCGCCCAGCGCGTGTACATGCGTTCCAGCATCTCGGCCCAGTCCTGCGCTTCGGTGCCGCCGGTGCCGGCGTTGATCTCGACATAGGCGTCGTTCATGTCGGCTTCGCCGGACAGCAGGCTTTCGATTTCCCGTCGCTTCGCCTCCTCCGCCAGCGGGCGCAACGCCGCCATCCCGTCGGCGACCATCGCCGCATCGCTCTCGGCCTCGGCCAGCGCGATGAGTTCCGCCGTGTCGGCGACCTCGGATTCCAGCCGCCGCACCGCGTCGATCTGCGCCGCGAGGTGGTTCCGTTCGCGCATCAGAGTCTGCGCGGCGGCGGAGTCGTTCCACAGCGCGGGGTCTTCCGCGCGGTGGTTCAGCTCGGCGAGCCGGGCCTGGGCGGCATCCCAGTCAAAGATGCCTCCTCAGCAGCGCGACGGACTGCTTGATCTGTTCCTGCAAGGCGTCGGATTCGGTGGACATGGCGGTTCTGATCCTGGGCGAAGGGGTCCCGTTGCGACGGGGCGGCTCAATACAGCCCGCCCAGCGACATGTCGATGCTGCCATTGGCCGACGCCGGCGCCGCGGACGGCACGGCGCCCGGCGCCGAGCCGTCCGGAATCGGGGTGGACTGGCTGACCAGGCCCATGCCGATCGGCGTGGACCCGCCGGGCAGCTCGCCAGGCTTGAAGGCGTCGGTCACCATGCCGGAGCCGCTATCCCATGCCGCCATCGTCACCCCCGGCGGCTGCGGGAAGTCGAGCACCGGCCGGTTCTTCAACGCCGCCGCCATGTAGTCGTGCCAGATCGGCCCGGCGACAGCCGCCCCGGTCTCGTTGTTGCCCAGCGAGGCGGGGTTGTCGAAGCCGACCCACACAACGGTAACGAGATCGGGCGTGAAGCCGCCGAACCATGCGTCGTTGAAGTCCTGCGAGGTGCCGGTCTTGCCGGCGATCGGTCGCCCCAGGTCCTTGGCCACCGGCGCGCCGGTGCCACGCTGCACCACGCCCTGCATCATGGTGATGAGCTGGAACACGCTTTGCGGGTCGGCGAGCTGCTTGCGGTTGTCGATGATTCGCGGCGGTTTGGCCGGATCGCTGCAATCGGCGCATTCCAACCCCTCCGGCCGCCACACCACCTGGCCGTCGCGGTCCTGCACGCTGTCGATGAGTGTCGGGATCACCAGACGCCCGCCCTCATCCAGCGAGGCATAGGCGCCGGCCTCCCGCAGGACCGTGGTTTGCACCGCGCCGAGCGCAGCCGGCAGAACGAGCGGCATGTCGCTCACCTCGTGGAAGGCGATCGCGTTATCCGCGATGGCCCGCATGCCCACGCGCTCGGCGACGCGCAAGGTCACCAGGTTCAGCGATTGCTCCAGCGCCACGCGCAGCGGCGTCGGGCCGCCGAAATTGCGCTCATAATTGGCCGGACGCCACTTGCCGTCGGGCGTATCGACCACGACCGGCGCGTCGAGGAAGCGCTGGCTGGGCGAGATGCCGCGTTCCAGCGCCGTCAGGTAAACGAACGGCTTGAAGCTGGAACCGGGTTGGCGTTGCGCCTGGGTCGCCCGGTTGAACTGGCTTTGCTCGAAGCTCCAGCCGCCGACCATCGCCAGCACGCGCCCGGTGGCCGGATCGAGCGACACCAGCGCACCTTGCACCTGCGGAATCTGCCGCAGCTCGAGGCGAGTCGCGGCCGGCCCGGCAGGCTCCGGCCGGGGCTTGCCGGGCGTGGCGGACGCCAGGGAGAACGCGGCTCGCGACGCGGCGACCGCCGGGGCGGCCGGCCGGACCATCACCACGTCGCCGGGCCGTACAACATCGGCCATCTTCCGGGGTGCGGGCCCGGGTTTGCCGTCCTTCACCTGCCGCGCCCATGCGGCGTCGGACAACAGCAGCACGCCGGTGCGCGGCCGCGGTGGCTGGTCGGGCAGCGTCGCGGGTTCCAGCCAGCCCAACTTCGCCGCGCGGTCGGACAGGCTCAGGACCACCCCGAGCTGCCAGTCCGGCAGCATGCCGGGAGGGCGGGCGACCTGGGCCAGCGGCCCCGCCCAATCCAGGCCCGACCCGTCCGGGGGATCGACGCGGGACGCCGGCGTCTGGCCCACATTGTCAAGATGCGTTACCGGCCCGCGCCAGCCGCCGATCTTGCGGTCATAGGCCATCAGCCCGTCGCGCATCGATTTCTCGGCGGCGGCCTGCAATGCGGGATCCAGACTGGTGCGCACCATCAGCCCGCCCTGCGTGGCCACGTCCTGGCCAAACTGCTGGATCAACTCCTGCCGCACCTCCTCGGTGAACCACTCCGCTCCCGGCACCGGCGCCGGACGATGGAACTCGGCCGGGATGATCGGCTGCGCCTGCGCCGCGGTCGCCTGCGCCAGGGTGATCGCGCCGTCGTCCGCCATGCGGTCCAGCACCCAGTCGCGCCGCACTTTCGCGGCTTCCGGGTATTTGAACGGGTTGTAGTTGTTCGGCGCCTTCGGCAGCGCGGCCAGGAACGCCGCCTCGGGCAGCGTGAGCTGGTCCAGCCCCTTGTCGAAATACGCCTGCGCCGCCGCCGCCACGCCGTATGAGCCGAGACCCAGATAGATCTCGTTCAGGTACAGCTCCAGAATCCGCTGCTTCGACATCACCTGCTCGATCCGCATCGCCAGCAGCGCCTCGCGGATCTTGCGCGAGAGCGACACCTCGTTGCTGTCCAGCAGCATGTTCTTGGCGACCTGCTGGGTGATGGTGGAGGCGCCGATCGGCCGGCGCCCCGATCCCAGGTGCATCAGGTCGAACACTCCGGCGCGGACGATCGCCAGTGGATCGACGCCGCCGTGGATCCAGAAATTCTGGTCCTCGGCGGAGATGAAGGCCTGCTTGACGACGTTCGGGATGGCGTTGATCGGCACGAAGATGCGGCGCTCGGTGGCAAGCTCGTCGATCAGGCGGCCGTCGCTGGCGAACACGCGGCTCATGACCGCCGGCTGGTAGTTCTTCAGGCCGTCCACGTCCGGCAGGTTGGCGCTGTAGTGCCGCCAGGCGATATAGCCACCCACGGCGCCAACCGCGCCGCCCAGCACGACGATGCCGAGCAGGGCGCCGAACAGGCCGCGGGCGAAGCCGGCGAAGGGGCCGCGCCCGCGCCGGCGCGGCGGTGGAAGCTCGCGCTTGGGGCGGCGCGGGCCGGAGGACGCAGCCAGCGGCTCGCCCGCGGTCAGGGGACCAGTCATGATGTCGCGATATGGACCTTCCAGCGCGCGTCCACCAGCACGCTTCGTGCTAGCCAGCCATCCATTGAGCGTGAACACCGTCCGCCATCCGCAGCCTGGCGGCGAAGAACCCATCCACGGCACGCTTCATCGCGACGGCAATCAGCCTGCGATGGCTGGCCCGGCGCAGCTCGGCCTCGTCGCGCGGATTGGACATGAAGCCCATCTCGACCAGCACGCTGGGGATGTCGGCCGATTTCAGCACGACGAAGCCGGCATGGCGCTCCGGATTCGGCAGCAGCGGCACCTCATGGCCGAGCGCGCCGACCACGTCGCGGGCCATGCGCACGGAGCCGGCCCGGGTTTCCCGCCGCACCAGGCTGGCCAGGATGCGGGTAACCTCCGGCGAGGTGTGCAGCGGCAGGCCGCCATAGCGATCGGCGCTGTTCTCGCTTTGGGCCAGGGCGGCGGTCTGTGCGTCGGAGGCCGTGTTGGACAGGGTATAGACGCTGGCGCCGCGAACCGCATGGTCCACCAGCGCGTCGGCATGCATGGAGACGAACAGCGCGGCGCCATGGGCCTGTGCAATGGCGACTCGGTCCTCCAGCGGGATGAAGACGTCGCGCACGCGGGTCAGCGCCACGCGGTAGTGGCCGCCCACCGCCAGCAGGTGCCGCAGTTCCAGCGCCGTGGAGAGCGAGACGTGTTTCTCGTAGGTGCCGGAGACGCCGATGGCGCCGGGGTCCTTGCCACCATGCCCAGGGTCCAGCATGACCAGCGGCTTCGGCAGCACGGTTTCGTGGCGTGCAGGCTTGTGGGGGCGGGCGTGCCTCCAATGGGTCGCGGCCATCGCGTCCTGCATCCAGCCCGGGAGCAGAAAAGTGCCAACCACGCCGGTGCCGGAGCCGAGGCGGCCCAGGAGCATGCGGCGCGAAATGGGCGCGGCGGAGGACATGGGGAAGGTTCTTAACACATCAGGTTGACGAATGCAGCTTACTTATTGATTGCGGCCAGTTCATGGTTTGGAAAGACCGGGGCGGCTTCGCGGCCTGTGTTGCGGCGGCGCGCCGGCGGGGGTGCGCCGCGTGGTCTGCCTGGGGAGAGGTGGTCGTTCGCGGTTGTGCCGGGCCGGGCATGGCGCCACGCCGGCCCTCGCGGTCGCAATGCCACCGAAAGGACCGGCCCCGGGAAAGGTTGGCCCCCGGGAAAGGTTGGCCCCCGCGCGTCGGGGTCGGAACACCCGCAGGCGCTTCTCGCGCGCGGAGCCGCGGAAGGGATTTGGCAGCTACACCTTGCGTGCCTCGATCGTCGCGGACGCCACGTAGTTTTCGATGCCGCGGCCTGCCGCCCATTCGGCGATGTAGTCGCGGCTCTCCGGCTGCACGGCGATGCGGACATCGACGAAGCCTGCTGCCTTCAGCCAGTCCTCGATGTCCGCCGCCGCGGCGGCGCCGGCAATGCAACCGCAGAGCAGGGCCTTGTCGGCGGCCAGGTCGGGAGGCAGCGGCGTGAGGTTCACCACGTCGGCGATCGCCAGACGGCCGCCCGGCTTCAGCACGCGGTAGGCTTCGCGGAACACCTGCTGCTTGTCCGGCACCAAGTTTATCACGCAGTTCGAGATGATGACGTCGGCCGTGGCATCGGCCACCGGCAAGTGTTCCAGTTCGCCCAGGCGGAACTCGACATTGGCGGCGCCGATGCGTCTGGCATTGTCGCGCGCCTTGGCCAGCATCTCGTGCGTCATATCGACGCCGATCACGCGGCCTGCCGGACCGACCTGCCGCGCGGCCAGCAGACAGTCGAACCCAGCGCCGCTGCCAAGGTCGATCAGCGTCTCGCCCGGCCGCAGCGCCGCGATGGCCTGCGGGTTGCCGCAGCCCAGGCCGAGATTGGCCCCTTCCGGCACCGCATGCAGCTCCGCCGCGGAGTACCCCAGGCGGCTCGACTGCGCGTCCACGTTCGCGTTCGGCGCACAGCACGATGCCGTCGCGGCCGGCGCACAACAAGAGCCGGCGGCGATGCTGCCGTAACGTTCGCGGACCATCTGCTTGATCTCGCCGGCATCCATGGCGGTATCCGGGGTCATGCCATTCTCCTGTTGGGTTTGGCGCCCGGCGCGGCGGGCGGATTGACGGAATCGCAAGCGGGAACGCGCGCCCGTGCCGCCGCACCGCGGCCGCAGCAGTTTTCCGTGAGGTAGCCGAGCAACGCGTTCATCACCGCGTAGTCGGCGGCGTAGATGAGCTGGCGATGCAGCCGCCGTTGCGTCAGCAGGCCGGCGCGGTGCAGGTGCTGCAAGTGGAAGGTCAGCGACGATGGCGGCATGGCGAGGCGCTCGGCGATGGTGCCGGCCGGCAAACCGTCCGGGCCGCGCTCAACCAGCGCGCGAAAGATGGCGAGGCGGGTTTCGTGTCCGAGGGCGCTGAGGGCGTTGACGGCCTGGGGCGGATCCATGAATTTTCGACACTCCGACGAATATCGAAACTAGCTGCGCGGCGCGCCCGTGTCAAGGTCCCGCCCGACCTCTCCCGCGGCCCCGGCCAGCGCACCGCAATCTCCCGGCCAGGCTTCGGCGCACCGCATCCCCCGGCCAGGCTTCGGCGATGCCCTGATCCAAGCCGGCGGAGCCGGAGCCAGGCAGGCGACGTTTATGCTTCGGCTGGCGGAGCCAGCATGTTGGACGCCTTCCGGATAGCAGCAAGCAAGAATTTTCAGCCACGGATGCAGGCTGATGCCGGCAGATGCATCGTGCGACTGCAAGGACCGGGGGAGAATCGGTAGATCTGATGACGAGGTTTGCCGAGATTGAACAACCGCCGAGCGGCATGCCAGTTGCCTTCAGGTCATTGATGCATTGGGCGGGAGGCGCACTTTCCAGCACCCTGATCGCTGCCGGTTCGCCGATGATGGGTCCCTCGGCCAACGGATCGGCGACGCACGTCCCAACAACAATGCCGTCATGGCGAACGGTGCTGCCATGCTGCCGCGCGACGGCCAGGCCGGTCTTGCGCAACCCATGCGCCAATGCGTTCTCGCAAACCTTTTCCAGGATGCCGGCCCCGAGCGTGTCCAGGACCCGAAATGCGCAGCCCATGACGCGCTCCGGCAGTTGGTTGACCCCAGCTTCATCTGCGTGCATCCGCGTGCATCTGTGGCTGATAATTCTTGCCTTGCGGTAGTGCCCGCGTTTCCGGCTTCGCGGACAGAAGACCCATTTGAACCAGCCGGCGGTCGAGAGCCGAACGTTGCCGGCGGCCGGCGCAGCTTGCCTGCCGTTGCGGCAGCCGGGCACCAGTGCCGGCAGGGCAACCATCGGGCGGTCGCGCGATCAGCCCGTGGTGCGGAGCGCGGCTTCGTAGGCGCGCAGCACGTCATCGCCGAAGCAGGCGAAAATCACCGTGGTGAGGGACGGTGCGGCTTGCAGGCACGCGGCGGTGGTTTGCACGGCGATGCGCGCGGCCTCGGGAACCGGGTAGCCGTAAATGCCGCAACTGATCGCCGGGAAAGCGATCGAGGCGATGCCATACCGCACCGCCAGCGCCAGGCTTTCGCGATAGCAGCTTGCCAACAGGCCAGGCTCGCCATGCGTGCCGTCGCGGTAGCGCGGGCCCACCGCGTGGATCACGTATTTCGCCGGCAGCCGATAGCCCATGGTGAGTTTGGCCTGCCCGGTCGGACAACCGCCGAGGGTGCGGCACTCTCGCAGCAGGTCCGGCCCGGCGGCGCGATGGGTCGCGCCGTCCACGCCGCCGCCACCGAGCAAGCCCTGGTTCGCGGCGTTGACGATGGCATCGACGCCGAGTTTGGTGATGTCGGCCTGGGTGACCTGCATGCGGCGCATCGGCCCTGCCTCCCTCGGATGTGGTCGTTCGGCTGTCGCCAGTCCGGTGCAACCGGCCTGACATCGCGAGGCCCCACCGCTGCGGACGTGGGCTTCGTTGACATCGAGGACGGCAGTGCCGACGACAGGGAACCTGACCCTGCCAACTCCGGCAAGTGGCAGGCGTCCGGCTGGAGTTACCGATGCAAGCGGTATCTCGGCTTGTCTGTTTGGGGTTGCTGACGGCGGGGCCGCCGCCAGGACGGTCTCCTCTCCCGTTGCGCGGGAGAGGACCGGGTCAGTTCTTCGTCTTGTCCACCAGCGCGTTCTTGGCGATCCACGGCATCATCGCCCGCAGCTTCTCACCGATCTGCTCGATCGGGTGCTCGGCCAGCCGGCGGCGCATCGCCTTGAAGCTGGCCTGGTTCACCTTGTTCTCCAGCATCCAGTCGCGCGCGAACCGGCCGGACTGGATGTCGTCCAGCACGCGCTTCATCTCGGCCTTGGTCGCGGCGTTGACGATGCGCGGGCCGGACACGTACTCGCCGTATTCCGCGGTGTTGCTGACCGAGTAGTTCATGTTGGCGATGCCGCCCTCATAGACCAGATCGACGATCAGCTTCACCTCGTGGACGCACTCGAAATATGCCATTTCGGGGGCGTAACCGGCTTCCACCAGTGTCTCATAGCCCGCCTTCATCAGCTCCACCAGCCCGCCGCACAGCACCGTCTGCTCGCCGAACAAATCGGTCTCGCATTCCTCCTTGAAGGTTGTTTCGATGATGCCGGCACGGCCGCCGCCGATCGCGCTGGCGTAGGACAGCGCGATTTCCAGCGCGTTGCCGGAGGGGTTCTGCGCCACCGCCACCAGGCACGGCACGCCGCCGCCGCGCTGGTATTCGCTGCGCACGGTGTGGCCGGGGCCCTTCGGCGCGATCATGAACACGTCGATGTCGGGCCGCGGATCGAGCAGATTGAAGTGCACGTTCAAGCCGTGGGCGAAGGCGAGCGCGGCGCCGTGCTTCATGTTGGGGCCGAGCTTCTCGCGATACAGGTCGCCCTGGCCCTCGTCCGGCGTCAGCACCATGACCACGTCGGCCCATTTGGCGCAGTCGGCCGGGTCCATCACCTTGAGGCCCGCCGCTTCCGCCTTGGCGACGCCGCCGGAATTCTGCCGCAGCCCGACCGCGACCTGCGTGGCGCCGCTGTCCTTCAGGTTGTTGGCGTGGGCGTGGCCCTGGCTGCCATAGCCGATGATGGCGACCTTCCGGCCCTTGATCAGGTTCACGTCGGCGTCGCGGTCGTAGTACACGCGCATGGTGTGGGTTCCTTTCACAGCGCAGTTGATGGGTTGAGCGGGTTTTGGCCGGATCTACCACGATTATCCATCCGCGGAATCTGGCTGAGTCGGATGGGCCGGATTATCAGGTGGCGGGATGCTCGCCAACCGTCTTATCCCGTCGCGCAGCTTGCCAAAACTCGGCGACAGATTGCTTGCGGGATCAAGCAGCGGCCCGATCCGTGCCGCCCAATCATGCTTGAGCTGGCCGGGCAAGGGCCAACCAGCCTGCCGGATGGCGCGCATGCCACCGGGATGGATGGCTTCTGCCAGCAGTTCCCATGTGCCGCACACGGAATCCTGAACATAGCCGTCCAGCATTTGCATCCGTGCATTCGGATAGGCAAGCCACAGGGCGGAGCGGTCGCCAAAATACCAGGCCTTCACCTCCTCGATCGCGAGACGGAACAGCGTCAGATGCGAAGCGTCGCAGGATACGGCAAGCAATTGCAATTCGGCCAGGAAGCCCGTGCAATCACGGTCATCCGCGTCGACAACCACGACGACCGCATCGATGCCCGGCGTCTTGACGTATCCGCGCAACAGGCGAGGCAACTGGTCCAACAAAATGCGCCTGGATGGATCAGATGTCGTGGACAGGCGTGCCGGAATGTGGCCGATCCCACGATACGGATGGCAACGCCACGTGTGAGGCTCGCCAAACGGTCCGATCAGTTTGGGCACCAGATGTTCAAGCAGCCTGTGGCCGGAACTATCCTCGGTGAGGATCTCGATATGCATGGTTACCTCGAATCGAGGTAGTCGCTGTACCAAAGACCGCCCAATGGCAGGCCCTCGGCGACCATGTTCCCGACGACCTCGAATTCCGACACCCGGCGGATACAAGAAAAGCCGTCAGGTCCTTTCTCGAGTATCCAGACTTCCTGGGGGGCCAGCGCATCGACGAAATAAGGCTGATGGGTCGTGACGAAGATCTGCGGCGCGTTCCGTCGCCCGGTGGCGTGAGCGCGGAATTCCCGCGCCAATGTCTCCAGGAGCTTGTGATAAAGGCCGTTCTCCGGCTCCTCGATACAGATGAAGGGCGGCGGGTCGGGATCTTCCAGCAGCAGCAGATAAGCAAATACCTTGAGCGTGCCGTCGGACATCTGCTGGGCGAAAAACGGGTCGCGAAAGCCGGCGTCGTTGAACCGCAGCAGGACCCGCTTGTCCTCGGTAACATGGGTGTCGATGCTCGTGATGCCCGGTATTCTGTCGGCGATGCGTCGCAGGATGGATGCAAAACGATCCTGGTGTTCCCGCTGCATGAACTGCACGACGTTGCCAAGATTGTCGCCGTGTACGTTCAGATGCCGCTGCGGGCCGGCGGCGGGCAGGCCGCGTGCCGCGTCCGGCGTGAAGTATGAGAGGTACCAGCCTTTCAGGAAGTCCCGGAACCGGGTGATGCGGGGGTGGTCACGCAGGGTTCCCAGCGTCGCGATGCCAAGCTGGCGCGGGTCGGTCAGCGCGACAGGCAATCGTGTGTTGGACTCCTCGCCGTCCGTCTCGAGCGCATCCTCTCCTGCCCAGACCTCGCCGGTGCCGCGCGACAGGCGAAGGAAGGGAAACGGCCGACCGTAGCGCTGGTCCCGGCGTCGTTGCAGCAAAGCCTCGGACGCCACGAACGGACGCCCGGAGCTGTCCAGGTCAATCGCCAGCTCATAGGTGATCGGGCGCTGGTTCTGTGCCTCCCGGTAGTACACCTCGAATCGGATCGGCTCCTGGACCCCCATCGAGCGCAGTCGCTCAAAGCCGCCGCGCTGCTCCCGGTCGCACGCAGCTTCGACGCCGATCGTGAGGCAATCGGCGATAAATCCGAAGGCGTCAAACAAGGTGCTCTTGCCGGCACCGTTCTTCCCGATCACCACCGTCAGCGGCGTCAGAACTTCCGCCTCCGGATGCCCCGACAACCTGCCAAGGGTCACATCCCGCAGCGAGCGGTAGTTGTGCACCCGGAAGCCCTCGATCAGTGCCACGTCACGTCCCTTTGGCTACGCCGGACCACATGGGAACAATCCACCGTGCGGCGTCGCGGTCGTAATAGACGCGCATGGTTCAGTTCCCTTCGCTGGAGTTTACTGTCGAGATCGTGCGTTTGCCGCGCGCCAGGGCGGCCACGCCGGTGCGCGCGACCTCGGCCAGGCCGAGTTCGCGCATCAGGTCGATGAACGCATCCAGCTTGTCGGTCGAGCCGGTCAGCTCGAACACGAAGCTTTCCGTCGTGGTGTCCACCACGCGGGCGCGGAAGGTGCCGGCGATGCGCAGCGCCTCGACGCGCTTTTCGCCGGTGCTCACCACCTTGATCAGCGCCATTTCGCGGGCGACATGCGGGCCCTCGCGCGACAGGTCGGACACCCGGTGCACCGGTACCAGCCGGTCGAGTTGCGCCTTGATTTGCTCGATCACCATGTCGGTGCCGGTGGTGACGACGTTGATGCGGCTGAGTGAGGCGTCGCGCTCCACCGGCGCGACGGTCAGGCTGTCGATGTTGTAGCCGCGGCCGGAGAACAGGCCGACGACGCGGGCGAGAATGCCGGCCTCGTTGTCCACCAGCACGGAAATCGTGGCACTGCGCAATGGGTTGTCGGGCATTTGAGTGTTTTCCGCGTGAAACATGCTCCCCCTCCCTCAAGGGGAGGGGGAGGACCAGTTCTTCTTTTCTTCGAGTCAGACCAGCACGAGTCCCTCATCGGTGATGCCCGCCGCGCTGGCCTCATGCTCGGGGCCGAGGATCATCTCGTTGTGCGCCGCGCCGGAGGGGATCATCGGGAAGCAGTTCTCCTTCGGGTCCACCGCGATGTCGGCGATCACCGCGGTGTTGCATTCCAGCATGGCGCGGATCACGTCGTCCAACTGATCGACGCTCTCGGCGCGCAGGCCCTTGGCATGGAACGCATCCGCCAGCTTGATGAAATCCGGCAGAGCGGCGGAGTAGCTCTCGGAATAGCGTCCGCCATGCAGCAGTTCCTGCCACTGCCGCACCATCCCCATGTACTGGTTGTTGAGGATGAACACCTTCACCGGCAGCTTGTACTGCGACAGCGTGCCCATCTCCTGGATGTTCATCAGCACGCTGGCCTCGCCGGCGATGTCGATCACCAGCGCGTCGGGATGCGCCACCTGGACGCCCATCGCGGCCGGCAGCCCGTAGCCCATCGTTCCGAGGCCGCCGCTGGTCATCCAATGGTTCGGCTGTTCGAAGCGGAAATGCTGCGCGGCCCACATCTGGTGCTGGCCGACTTCGGTGGTGATGAAGATGTCCTGCTGCACCGCGCGGGTGATCTCATACAGACGCTGGATGGCGTATTGCGGCTTGATCACCGCGCCCCTGGTCATGTCCTGGGTGAATTTCAGGCTCTCCTTGGCGCGCCAGCCGTCGATCTGCCGCCACCACGCGGCGATCGCCTGGCTGTCGGGCCTGGCCGGATCGTCGGTCCATTCGGCGATCAGCGCCTCCAGCACGCGGCCGGCATCGCCGACGATCGCCACATCGACCGGCACGTTCTTGTTGATCGAGGACGGGTCGATGTCGGCGTGGATCTTCTTCGATCCCTGGCTGAACGCGTTCAGCCGCCCGGTCACCCGGTCATCGAACCGCGCGCCGATGTTGAGCAGCACGTCGCAGCCGTGCATCGCCAGGTTGGCCTCGTAGGTGCCGTGCATGCCCAGCATGCCGAGGAACTGCGGATCGCTGCCGGGAAACGCGCCGAGGCCCATCAGCGTGTTGGTCACCGGAAACCCGGTCATCCGCGCGAACCTGGTCAGCGCCGCGGCGGCGGCCGGGCCGGCGTTGATCACCCCGCCGCCGGCATAGATCATCGGCCGGCGCGCCTGCTTCAGCAGCGACACGGCCTGGGCGATGCGGGTCGGGTCCGGCTCGGTGCGCGGGCGGTAGCTGGGGTGCCGGCCCTGCGGATCGGCGTAGGGCGCCTTGCCGATCACGATGTCCTTCGGCAGGTCGATCACCACCGGGCCGGGCCGGCCGGAGCGCGCCACGTAGAACGCTTCGTGCACCACGCGGGCCAGGTCTTCCGGCCGCTTCACCAGGTAGTTGTGCTTGGTGGCGGGGCGGGTGATGCCGGTGGTGTCGGCCTCCTGGAACGCGTCGTTGCCGATCAGGTGGGTGGGCACCTGGCCGGTCAGGCACACCACCGGGATGCTGTCCATCAGCGCGTCGGTCAGGCCGGTGACCGCGTTGGTGGCGCCGGGGCCGGAGGTGACCAGCACCACGCCCACCTTGCCGGTGGAGCGCGCATAGCCCTCGGCGGCGTGCACCGCGCCGCCCTCCTGGCGGACCAGGATGTGGCGGATGGCGTTCTGGTTGAACAGCGCGTCGTAGATCGGCAGGACGGCGCCGCCGGGATAGCCGAAAATCGTGTCCACGCCCTGGTCGTTCAGGGCGCGGAGCAGAATTTCCGCGCCGGATTGGGTCCATTCTGCCGGCATGACGCGGCTCCTTGGTGGGAAAGCGGCGCAGGACTAGGGCGAATGTTGCGGCGCGTCAACCCGGGGGGTGAACAAATGCGACGGTTTCGTCGAGTATTCTTTCCGAAAATTGCGTCAGTTCTGCAAATCGCGCATGGATCGTATGCGTGCGGCCTTCCGAGAGCGGATGGTGGCGGAACCACGTGGCCTGACGCCTGGTGTACTGGCCGGTCACAAGGGCGGTGCGGCGGCTGGCTTCCGGCAGCGTCATGTCCCCCCGCAGACAGGCGGAAAGCTCCGGCACGCCGTGCGCCCGCATGGCCGGGAGGGCGGGGTCCAGGTGTTGCGCCAGCAGGGCGCGGACTTCGTCCAGGGCGCCCTCGGCCAGCATGGCGGCGAAGCGGGTGGCGATGGCGGCGCGCAGGGCCTCGCGCGGGGGGTCGAGCTGGATGGCGGTGAAGCGCCAGGGGGCCGGGGTGCCGCGCCGCGCCTGCCAGGCGGCGAGGCCGGAGCCGGTGCCGCGCCACACCTCCCAGGCGCGGGCGATGCGCTGGCTGTCGTTGGGCTTTAGCCTGCCTCCGGTGGTTGGATCTTCCGCCGCGAGCCGGGCGTGGAGGCCGGGGGCACCGAGTTCGGCGAGCAGAGCGCGGGCCTCGGCGCGGGCCTGCGGGCCGGGGTCGGGGATGTCGGCGAGTCCGTGGGTGAGCGCGGCGAAATACAGGCCGGTGCCGCCGGTGAGGATCGGCAGGCGGTTTTCCTGGCGCGCGCTTTCCATCGCGGCCAGGGCCTCGGCGCGCCACCAGGCGACGCTGCCGGGCTCGGTGGCCGGGCGCACACCATAGAGTTTGTGCGGGACGCGCGCTTCGTCCTGCGGCGTGGGGCGGGCGGTGAGGACGCGCAGCTCACGATACACCTGCATGGAGTCGGCGTTGACGATCGTGCCGCGCAGGCGCTCCGCCAGTGCCAGGGCGAGCGCGGATTTGCCGCTGGCGGTGGGGCCGGCGACGAGCAGGGCGTGGGGGAGGGTCACGCGCCGGCGTCACGTTGCATGGGGTCCCTCCGGTCGGGTGCCCGAGGCCTTGGTCGCCGCCCCAAGCGGTGGTCGGCGGGGTGGGCCGAGATATGGCGCGGGCCTGCTCCGCCTGGCATGGGGTCTTGTCGTCGCACGATGGGCGTCGGGGCGTGGCGGATCGCCGCCGAGCGCCGGGTGCTGCTGGACATGGGGTTCTGCCGCACGCGGCGGCGGTGCGTAGGCATCAGTTGCGCGGTGTGGCTTGGGTTGGCCGGGCGGTGTCACGGTGCATGGTTTTGCCGGCGGCTCCGCTCGGACGCTGGCCGGCGCCTGGTCCGGGGCAGCCCGGGCGGGGGATGGCGGAATTGGTGCAAGGGGTTCTGCCTGCCCTGACGCCTGAGCGACAGGCGCAGCCGCCAGGGCGGTGGCAGCGGCGCCGGCTGCCCGTTCTGGTGCACGGGGTTCTGGCGGCGCCGCCGACCGGGCCGGCGCCGAGGCGCTGCCGGCGCGGCGTGCGGCGCGATTTGGTGTATGGAGTTTTGCTGCCGCTGGCGCACCGGTGCTGCCCGGCACCTGGTGCGGCGCAGCCTGGGCGGGGGCCGGGCGCGCGGTTTGCCGGGCTTGAGCGATGGCGTGCTTCCAGGGTGCGAGGGAGGCTGTCTCGGCTTGTAATACCAACCGTCCTAACCACTGACCGATGCCCACTCGCGGGTGGCGATGGATCGGATCCGATCCGGGTCCTCGATCAGGAACTGCCAGGCATTACGGCACGCGTCGACAATGGCCTCGTAGGTATCCCAGACGACGGC
>DATLQW010000004.1:0-3781 GCA_035535035.1 Acetobacteraceae bacterium | reverse complement strand
GCTGGATGTGCAGCACCAGCCAGTTCGGCGGCAGGGCCTCGACATGGGTGTCGTCGAACGGCGCGAAGGGCGCCGGCTTGAAGCGGATGGCGATCTCGGTCAGCCGCGCGGCGAGGTGCTTGCCGGTGCGCAGGTAGAACGCCCTCGTGGCGCATGCGGCACGCCACGCACCGTG
Organism: Acetobacteraceae bacterium; assembly: GCA_035535035.1. Classification (GTDB taxonomy): domain Bacteria; phylum Pseudomonadota; class Alphaproteobacteria; order Acetobacterales; family Acetobacteraceae; genus JASHVB01. Next base: position 3,606 of record DATLQW010000004.1, on the reverse strand, counting down.
AGGAAGGCGCCACATCCGGCCCGGCCCGACAACGCAGGATCGAGCTGCAACGCCATGCAAAGCGGCAGCAGGGAGCAGATGCCGCAGCGCTCAGGCCACCCCTTCGGGCCGCGGCCCAGGCGGCAGGCTCGCCAGCGACTCCGTCGTGTCGAAGTCGCGCGGCACCGCGTCGTCCGCCATCTCCACCTCGGCCACCGCCTCCCGGTGCTTGCCGACCGGCAAGCGAGCGCCCGAATTGCCCGTGACTTCAAGGATCTCTGGGAAGAGCCGCCGGTCCCACGGCAGCGGATTGCCCTGCTTCCCATGAAACACCGGCAGCACGATCAGCCGCCCCTCGTCCGGATCGTAGGCCGCCGGCAGCCGGTCGATCATGCGCCCGGTCGCCAGCGGCATGTCGCCCAGGCGCACAAATGCCGCCGCGCACTCCGGCGGCACCGCCGCTATCACGGCCTTCAGGCCGGCCGACAAACCCTCGGCATACTCCTTCGCATGCACATATCGCACCGGCCGGGCGCTCGACCACAGCACGTTGTCCACCACGCGGGCGATGCGCTCGCCGGACCTGGCTCAACCCCGTGCCGGGGCGCATGACATTTGGCGTACGGCTGGCTTGTCCCTATCATTCGGCAAACGGCGCCGAAGGAAACGACCATGACCCAGGCCAACAAATTGCGTGCGCTGCTGAAGGCCGACGCGATGGTGATCGCGCCCGGCGCCTATGACGGCCTGACCGCGCTGCTGGTGGCGCAGGCCGGCTTTCCCGCGGTGTACATGACCGGCGCCGGTACCTCTGTCTCGCACGGCTACCCCGATTTCGGATTGCTGTCCGCGTCGGAAATGATCGCCAATGCCGGCCGCATGACGCGCGCGATCGACGTGCCGCTGATCGCCGACGCCGATACCGGCTACGGCAACGAGCTGAACGTCGTGCGCACCGTGCAGGACTACGAACGCGCCGGCGTCGCCGGCATCCACATCGAGGACCAGGTTTCGCCCAAGCGCTGCGGACATCTCGACGACAAGGAGATCGTGCCGCGCGAGGACTGGCTGGCGAAGATCCGCGCTGCCGCGTATGCCCGCCGCGATCCGGACTTCTTGCTGATTGCCCGCACCGACGCGCGCGCCGTCGCCGGTCTGGACGAGGCGTTGGCGCGCGCCAACGCCGCGCTGGGGTGCGGCGCCGACATGGCGTTCGTCGAGGCGCCGCAGACGCTGGAGGAAGTCGCCGCGGTGCCGCGCCTGGTGCGCGGCCCCTGTCTGCTGAACGTCGTGCGCGGCGGCAAGACGCCGGAAGTGGACCTGCGGCATGCTCAGGAGATCGGCTACAAGCTGGCGATCGTTCCGGGCTTGTTGCTGAAGGCGGTGATCGGTGCCTGCGACGAGATGCTGGCGGCACTGAAGGCGACTCAGGCGCATCCGGTGCCGCGCACGGACATGACCGTGCGTGAGGCGTTCAACCGGGTCGGCGCGCGCGAATGGGATGCGCTGCGGACGCGGTTCCGGCCGGAGCAACAGCGCGCGGCGGCGGAATAGGCCGGGCCGGCGAAGACGGACGCGCCGCGCGCGGCCGGGTTTCATTGCGACAGCCGCATCCGCGGCCGGTAATATTCTCCCCTGTCCCTCAGAGGAGGATGTTCGTTATGGCGGCAGCTCATAACCGATCGCCGCTTCCGCCTCGCAGGTTCGCTGCACGGCCGGGCGTGCCATCATGCGCTGATAATGCGCGGTGAGATTGGGAAACGCGCCAGGCTCCGGATGCAGCGAATTGGTAAACCGCCAGTACAGCCGGAACAGATGAATGTCGGCGATCGAATAGCGCCCCAGCGCCCACTCTCTCGGCCCCAGCCGCTGCTCCGCGACGGCGAACACCTCGTTGCAGCGCTGCACGCCCTGGCGGCGCGCGGGATGGATCGTGGCGGCGATGAACGACATCCAGGAGACCGCCTGCGCCTCGGCCTCCGCGTCGCCCTCGGGCAGCAATCCCGCTTCCGGAAAGCGCCGCGCCAGGTAGAACAGGATCGCGGCGACCTCGGTGAGCGGGCGGCCGTCGATCAGCAGAGTCGGCACCTTGCCTTCCGGGTTCAGCGCCAGGTAGGCGGGCGTGCGGTTCTCGCGTTTTCCGAACGACAACGGCACCGCCTCGAACTTCGCGCCCACCTCGTGCAGCGCGATGTGCGGCGCCATGGCGCTGGAGCCGGGCGCGAAATACAGTGTCAGCATGACGCTCTCCTTAACATAGGATCAGCCGGCACATAAGATCAGCCGGCGCCACGCGCGGCATCGTCATCGCCGCACGAAAAACACCTGCGACGCAGCGAATGAGATCCACACGCGCCGCTGCATCGCCAGCCAGTCGGCACCGAGCAACGCATCGACGATCGGCACGACGCGCACCGGCGCCACCCACAGCACCGGGTTGCGCAGTGTTTCGCTGCCGATTTGCAGGCTGGCGAAGCGGTGCCTGCGCATTTCCGGTGCCTGCCGTCCGATGCCGCGCACCGTGGCCGCCGGATCGCCGGCCAGCAATGCGGGCGTCAGTCCCAGCCGGATCATGCCGGGCAACGTGACCATCGACTCGGAGGCGCCGGTATCGAGCAAGGCGGTGAGCCGGTGGGCATCGAGAGTGATCGGGAGAATGAGCGCGTGGACCATTGGGGTGTCGGCCGGGACCACAGCGTAGGGCTGCGTCCAAGGCAGGAAGCGGCCGCGGCAACCCTGAACGTGGAACAGCGTCAGCCGGTGCGCCGCCATGTCGAACTGCAGGTCGAACACCGAGAGGAAGTCGCGGCCGAGCAATCCGTCGATCGGCGCGCCGGCGCCCGGCTCCGGCAGTGCGCCGACCGTCAGGCTGGTGTCGTGCGTGATCGTGCGCCGCCGCAACGCCACGCCGCCCAGCGACAGCGAGCGCGGGTCGGCGTTCTGGTGCTCCACCACGCCGCCGACGCCGCGCATCGTGGTGCCGACCCATTGGTCCAGCGCGAGATCCAGCCGGCGCACGGCAGCCGGCGTGACCAGCGAGCGTTCGGCGCCGGTGTCCAGCACGAAGCTCGCCGCGATGCCGTTCACGGTCAGCGGCACCAGCAGGTGTCCGTTGATCAAGGTGAACGACACGGCGGCGCGTTCTTGCAGTTCGCAGGCCGCGTGAGCGATCCCCTGCCATCCGGGAAGGCCGGCGAGGACTATCAGCAGGAGCAGGCGCATGATCGCAGTCCCGTCGTTGCGAGGCGGCTGGATTTCCTGCCTGCGGCGGGAGAGTTCGGCGCGAAACGCCGGGTGAAGCTGGCCGGCCGCCCGTAGCCGCCTTTCGGTGCGGCACGATCGCGCAGCGAGGCGACCCGCTCATCCTCACCCTCGATGCTTGCGCATCCCGATCTCTCCCGCCGCAGGCGGGAGAGGTTTAGTATCCAGGCGGCATGCCAGACGCGCCAGCCCCACGAGTCTTCCCGGCCTGTTTCTCGGTTTCCTGGTAATAGGGGCAAAACCCCGGGGCACGCAGGTGCAGCATGATCGAGGGTCGACTGGCGGAATAGCGGAAATCCGCCATCGTTACGGCGGAGAGTATCGGAACGAAGCGCAATTCTCCATAATCTGCCCGGGGTTTTGCCC
>DATLQW010000003.1:0-32951 GCA_035535035.1 Acetobacteraceae bacterium | reverse complement strand
TGGATGTGCCAGCGCCGCGGCATCGGGCCGGGCCACCCGGACTGGCCGTACCTGGCCCGCACCATCGTGGCGTTTGGCGGCAGCACGAAGGGGTTCCGCGCCGGCGCCAGGCCGTGCGGGCTGCAATGGTGGGAAAACCCCGCCATCTTGCCGGGGATAATCGGAGAGACCGTGGCCACTCCGGCAGCCGCGGCAATGGCCTTGCTGCTGTCGCCGCAGGCGGCTGCCGCCGCTCCCTCGCCGGTACCGAAGAACATCGTGCGTGCCGCAGCCGAGCCTGCACGGCCGCCTGTGTTCCGCCGGCAGGTCCTTGCCCGTACCGCCACAGGTCCGCCGACCGGGCCGCCCGCGATCCGGGCGCACCATTTCTGCTATGCCTGAACGACCGGGGCCAGAGCATGGCTGGCCCCGCCGTCCTGATTCGTGCCGACCGCAAATCCCCGTTGCCAGAGCCTGACACGGCAGTCCGATCGACCGCTCCGGCTGGTCCCCGCATGATGAGTGACTCAGGGTACTAGGGCGCAACGCCCGAGGGTTGGTCTGCATTGGAACAGACCAGATAAGCGTCGATTGAAACAGGCGGCGGAGGATTCGTTGACGCGCCGCCCCGAGCTCATGAAACGCCTGGGTTCCTCCTGGCCACCTGGACGACGCTGACCGCGCCTCGCCGCGCGACCCCGGCGATGCTATCTCACTCGGGCAGCAGGGCCAGTTACCGAGCTGCTCGCAAGGAACCGACGACCGAAGCATGGCAGAAGCAAAACCCAAGAAGGGCCTGATCTCGCACGGCATTGCGGCGCAGAACCGCAAGGCGCGCTACGACTATACGATCAAGGAGACGGTCGAGGCCGGCTTGGTGCTGAAAGGCCCGGAGGTGAAGTCGCTGCGCCACGGCCGCGCCACGCTGAACGAGGCCTGGGCCGGCGAGCGCGACGGCGAGATGTGGCTGTTCAACGCCTACATCCCGGAATACCAGGGCGGCGTGCTGTCGCGCTTCGAGCCGCGCGCGCCGCGCAAGCTGCTGCTGAAGCACAAGCAGATCGCCCAACTGACCGGCGAGATCAGCCGCAAGGGCGCGACAATCGTGCCGCTGCAGATCCACTTCAACGAGCGCGGCCGGGCGAAGGTCTTGCTCGGCGTGGCCGAAGGCCGCAAGGCCCACGACAAGCGCGCCGCCATCGCGTCGCGCGACTGGCAGCGCGACAAGGCCCGGCTGATGCGGGCACGGGGCTGAACCTCATGTGTGCCGGGATCAGCGGGATGCGGCGAAGAATTGAGAATTCTCCCCGTCACAAGGGGAGGTAAAAAAATCTGCTCGGACAACCACGCGCGGCCGAAACCGGCACAGGATTGACGCGGCGCCGTTAACGACTTCGCAGCCAATCGAGCGGCACTCTTCGTCCGGCGCCCGCCGGGCCAAGGAAGCCAATGCCGACCCTGGAAATCACCACGAAGCTGGGGTGTTCGCTTGCCTGCCGGTTCTGTCCCCAGGACCGCCTGGTGAAGTCCTATCCGCGCGGAGCGGACCGGATGCTGACATTCGGCGGATTCAAGCGCGTAATGGGCAAGGTGCCGTCGCACGTGCGCGTGGATTTCTCGGGAATGGCGGAGCCTTGGCTGAATCCCCGGGCCACCGAGATGGTCGTGCATGCGTTTGAATCCGGCCGAAAGGTCGCGATCTACACCACCCTGCAAGGCATGTCGCCCGATGACGCGGCGATGCTGATAGAGCAATTCGTCGATCGCATCTCGCCGGAGACGCCGTGGGTCATCCATCTGCCGGACCGCGACGGCGCCATGACCGGCTGGAAGTCCAGCGCCGCTTATCTCGCAACCTTGGCGCGGTTCGTCGCATTGCAACGCCAACGGGCGCCGGCGGGCCTCAGCTTTCTGACCATGAACCCCAACGGAGCCATAGCCGATCCCCTGCTCCCCCTGCTGGGCGAGGCGCTGCCCGCCTTCCGAGCCATCACGCGCGCCGAAAACCTGAATCGCGACGATTTCTCGCCGGGAGAACTGCTGCGCCAGGTGCATCATGATGGTGCCCTGCTGTGCGCCTCGACGCCGTTCTTCGACCACAACACGATGCTGCCGAACGGCGACGTGGTGCTGTGCTGCATGGACTACGCGCAGGAGCATGTGATCGGCAATCTGTTCCACCAAACCTACGCGGAGCTGTTCGCCGGCGCCGGGATGGCCGCGATCCGCACGCGCGCGATGGGGATCGACGGCGGCAACCTGATCTGCCGGCGCTGTCACAACGCGACCTGCCTCGACCAGGAGGGTGGCACCCACTGGCGGCCCCGGCATGACGCCGTGTGGACACGCCGCACTGCGCCCCCGGCCGAAGCGCCCAGGCCAGCCGCGCGTCGGCGGCCTGGATTGCGCGATCTGATGCGCCGCCTCGCAGGCTTATAACGTCCGCTGCCCGGGAAGCCTGTGGCGTCCGCCGCGTTGGCCTGTATTCTGGCCCGGGCAACGCGATGGAAAGCACCCGGGATGAGCGACGACGAGGTAACGATCTCCGGCAGGATCCGCGACAAGCTGATCGAGGCCAAGCAGGAATGGGCGCGCGAGGGCCGGCTGCTCACCGGCACCACCGCCGATCCGCAACGCGACCGGCTGCCGCCCGGCCAGCGCCTGGTCACCGACTGGCCAGTACTCGACCTGGGCGCCGAGCCGGACGTGACTCCGCGGAAATTCCGCCTCGACGTGGACGGCGCGGTGGAGCGTCGATTGAGCCTGTCGCTCGACGAGTTCATGGCGCTGCCGCAAGCCGAGAGCGTCTCGGACATCCACTGCGTCACCCAGTGGTCGCGCTACGACAATCGTTGGAAGGGCGTCGCCGCGCGCACCATCCTGGATCTGGCGCAGCCGAAGCCGGACGCGCGGCACATCGTGTTCCATTCGTTCGACGGCTACACCACCAACGTACGGCTGGAACATTTCGATCAGCCGGACGTGTTCCTGGTGCACGAATGGGACGGCAAGCCGTTGCCGCGCGCGCATGGCGGACCGGTGCGCGTGCTGATCCCGCGCTACTATTTCTGGAAGTCGGCGAAATGGATCAGGCGCATCCAGTTCACCATCGGCGACCATCCGGGGTTCTGGGAGCAGCGCGGCTACCACAACAACGCGGACCCGTGGCGCGAGGAGCGCTATGGCTGAACCGGCACGCCGGAGCTTTCCGGCGGCAATCGCAGGAGTCAAAAGCATGGCGGCAGCGCAGGATAAAAACGCCTGGGATTTCAGCTTCTCCGGGATCGATGGCAGACCGCTCAACCTCGCTGCGTTCAAGGGGCGTGTGCTGGTCATTGCCAACACCGCCAGCTTCTGCGGTTACACCTACCAATACGAGGGCCTGAAGAAGCTGCATCAGGCGGAAGCGGACCGCGGGGTGACAGTGGTCGGTGTCCCCAGCCAGGACTTCAACCAGGAATCTCCGGACAACAGCACGGTCCGGGCGTTCTGCGAGAAGAGCTTCGGGGTGGATTTTCCACTCTCCGCCATCGCGCACGTGCGCGGCGCACAGGCCGCGCCGTTCTATGCCTGGGTGCTCCAACAGACCGGCTGGGAGCCGAGCTGGAACTTCAACAAGGTGCTGATCGGGCGTGACGGCCGCGTCGCCGGAACGTTCGGTTCCGGCGACGAGCCGCAGGGCGAGAAACTGACGCGGGCGATCGCGGCGGCGTTGCAGGGGTGAGCCGCCTCTCCCCTAACCCGGCGAACGGGAATGTGTTGCCACCCTGACGCGTATGAGCGGTGATCGTCACCTTAGCCTGCAAGAAATCGTCGCCCTCGGCTTGCTGGTCGCCAGGAAATTGGATCGCGCCGGATCGTTACCGGGTCGGACGTCTCCTCCGTCATCGGATCGTCCAAAAGCTTTGAACGTGGTGGACAGTATGCCCTCGACGCCAAATCAGCGTCCCCTCGCCAACCTGCTGGTCGTCTCGCTGGAACAAGCGGTGGCCGCGCCGTATTGCAGCTCGCGCCTGGCGGATGCGGGCGCGCGCGTCATCAAGATCGAACGGCCCGAGGGCGACTTCGCGCGCGGCTACGACACGGCGGCCAACGGCCTGTCCAGCTATTTCGTCTGGCTGAACCGCGGCAAGCAGAGCCTGGTCGCCGACATCAAGAATCCGGCCGACGCGGCACTGCTGCACCGCATCCTCGCCAAGGCCGACGTGTTCATCCAGAACCTCGCCCCGGGCGCGGCGGCGCGGGCCGGCTTCGGTTCGGACGCCTTGCGCGAACGGCATCCCCGCCTGATTGCTGTCGATATCTCCGGCTACGGCGACACCGGCGAATACGCGACCATGAAAGCCTACGACCTGCTGGTGCAGGCGGAATCCGGGCTGGCGATGGTCACCGGCCTTCCCGCGGGACCGGGCCGCGTCGGCGTCTCGGCCTGCGACATCGCCTGCGGCATGGCGGCGCATGCCGGCGTGCTGGAGGCGCTGATCGAGCGCGGCGGCACCGGCCGCGGCAAGGGCCTGAAAGTCAGCCTGTTCGACGGCATGGCCGACTGGATGAACGTTCCTCTGCTGTTCTATGAGGGCACCGGCCACGCGCCGGAACGGCTCGGGCTGGCGCACCCGTCCATCTGTCCGTATGGCGCGTTCCCCACCGAAGATGGCGCGCTGGTGTTGATCTCCATCCAGAACGAGCGCGAATGGGCGGAGTTCTGCGCGATATTCCTCGGCGAGCCGGAGTTGCCGCGGCGCGAGGGTTTCCAGACCAACATGATCCGGGTCGCCAACCGAGCCTCCGTCGATGCGCATGTCGCCGCGGCGTTCGCCCGCCTGACCCGCGACGCGGCGGCGGCCAGGCTGCGCGCCGCCAACACGGCGTACGGCTTCGTCAACGACGTGGCGGCGTTCGCGCGCCACCCGGCGCTGCGCCGCGCAGTTGTGGACACGCCGAATGGCAAGGTGTCGCTCGCCGCCCCGCCGGTGCTCGGCAGCGACGGCGCCCGCGCCCTCGGGCCGGTTCCCGCCGTGGGCGAGCATTCGGCCGCGATCCGGGCGGAGTTCGCGGCCTGAAGCGGCCGTACACCTTGCCCGCGATGCGCGAGAGACTGAGACGCCTGCGCAGCGAGGGTTCCGCGCGGCGAGCCCATCGCCCTGGCCCGGCGCTTCGCGCCGATCCGCCGCAGGGGGGAGAGAGGCAAAAAGAACGGTCAGCGGAAAATCGAGTGCGGCCCCGCCGAGGCGGCGCCATGTCCCTCGGTCCACCGCGCCACCGGCGGGGCCTGCTCTTTTGCCCCGTTCGGCGCTTTGCTGCTCGGGGCGGCCCCCCGATCCCCCAGCGCCTGCGATAGCCTGGCCGCCGCGTCGAGCACCTGCGGCACCAGCGCGCGCGGCCGCGGCGGGCGCATCCGCATGGACGGGGCACTGACGGACAGCGCCGCCACCACCTGGCCGGATGCATCGCGCACGGGCGCGGTAACACCAACCGCGCCGGGCACCACCTCGTCGGCGGTCACCAAATAGCCGCGGGTCCGGATGCGTTGCAGGTCGGCGGCGATCCAGGCGGAATCGGTCCGGGTCGCGGGCGTGAAGCGCGGCAGCCGCTGGGCCAGCACCTGGGTCTGAACCGCTTCCGGCGCGTGCGCCAGCAACAGCCGGCTCGGCCCGGCGTGTAACGGCCGCCGCTGACCAACCTCGCTGTAAAGGCGCAAGCCTGGATCGGTCTGGTAGATCGCGATGGTGTCGCTCTCCATGCCGTCGCGGATGCGCAGATAGACATTCTCGCCGGTCGCCTTGCCGAGGGTGGCGAGGAACGGCATCGCGGCGGCGGCCAGCGCGCCCTGCTGCTGCGCCGCGCGACCCAGCACCGCCCACCGGGCACCCAGCCGCCAGATGCCGCGCGCTTCGTCCTGGATGGCAAATCCGCGCGCCTCCAGCGTGCGCAGCAAGCGGAAGCCGGCCGTACGCGTGCAGCGGGCGGACTCGGCCAGCGAGGCCAGCGGGGCGGGACCCACCCGGGCGAGGGCCTCAAGCAAATCCAGTGCCCGGCCGACGGCGGCAATGCTGTAGTCGCGCGCCGCGCTCCGCTCGGCGGCGGGGGCGCCGACGGCCTTGGTCTTGGATCTGCTCTTCCCCTTGGTGCGACTTACGGTCGGCATGCAGTCACCCTAAGCATGGGCGTCGGGGAAGGACAAGCAACGAGTCATTGATGCAGGTTTGCCATAAACGGGGGGCTGATAAGCGCGCCCGGAGCAACGTCGCATGCGGCCCGCCCGGGACCTGTGTGCGCGGGGGTGACGCCCGGGCCGCTGCGTCGCTCGGTCGGTCATCGTCACGGCCGGCCGCTAAAAGACGGCCTCCGCTCGCCGCAGCGAGCGAGGTTTGCCGCGTCCGGCCGCCGCGCGACAACCGCACGGCACGGCAGCCTTGTCGCGCGTATCGCCCTGCGCTAAAGCGCCGCATTCACGATCGCGGGGTCCGGCAAGCTGCCCGCGCGGGCGTGGTGGAATTGGCAGACACGCCAGATTTAGGTTCTGGTGGCGCAAGCCGTGGGGGTTCAAGTCCCTCCGCCCGCACCACCGTGCCCGGCTGGCGTGGCTTTGACCGAAGGGGAATGTCCGGCCGATGCAGGTTACCGAAACGCTGTCCGAGGGCCTGAAGCGCGGTTTTACGGTTGTGGTCCCGGCCGAGGACATCGAGTCCCGCCGCGCCGCCCGGCTCGCCGACCTGGGCAAGACGCTGCGCCTTCCGGGCTTCCGGCCCGGCAAGGTGCCGCTGCCCGTCGTGCGCCAGCGTTACGGTACGGCGGTGACCGCCGAGGTGCTGGAGGAATCGGTCAACCAAGCGACCGAGAAGGTCCTCACCGAGCGCAAGATGCGGCCGGCCCAAACGCCGAAAATCGACCTGCTCAGCGTCGATACCGGCGCCGGTACGGCCAAGGACCTTGAGTTCAAGGTCGAATTCGAGCTGCTGCCGGACATCGTGCTGCCGGATTTCAGCCGGCTTAGCGTGATCCGTCGCAAGGCCGAGGTGGCGCCGGAAACCATCGACAAGGCCCTGGCGGACATCGCCACCCGCAACCGCGATCTGGAAGAGGTCACACCGCAGGAACTCGCGGTCCGCGGCGACAATCCGGGCGCCGCCGACGGCGAAGTGCTGACGGTCGATTTCCTCGGCAAGATCGATGGCGAGCCGTTTCCCAACGGGACGGGCGAGGACGTCAACATCGAGCTCGGCGGCACCGGTTTCATTCCCGGTTTCGCCGACCAACTGGGCGGGATGCTGCCAGGCGACCACCGGACGATCTCGGCCACCTTTCCGGCCGATTACGCCAACAAGGACCTCGCCGGCAAGGCCGCCACCTTCGACATCACGGCCAAGAAGCTGTCCCGGCTTGCGCCGCCGGCGGTGGACGACGCGCTGGCCACGAAGCTGGCGTTCGACGACCTCGCAGGGCTGCGCCGCGTCATGGGCGAGCGCTTCAGCCGCGAATACGACGCGCTCTCCCGCATCCGCCTCAAGCGCGAGTTGCTCGATGCCCTGGCCGGGCAGATCAGCTTCGACGCGCCCCAGGGCATGGTTGACCAGGAATTCGAGCAAATCTGGCAGCGGCTGGAGGCGGAGCGCAAGGAAGGCCGCCTGGATGAGGACGATAAGGAAAAGGACGACGCGACGCTGCGGGCCGACTACCGCGCGATCGCCGAACGGCGGGTCAAGCTCGGCCTGATGCTGGCCGAGATCGGCCGCGCCAACGCCATCACTGTCGCGCCGGAGGAAATGACCCGGGCCAAGCGGGCGGAGGCGGCCCGCTATCCGGGCCAGGAAGCCCAGATGATGGAGTTCTTCCGCAAATATCCGCAGGCCGAGAGCGCCCTGCACGGGCCTATCTATGAGGACAAGGTCATCGATTTCGTGCTGGAACTGGCGAAAGTGACCGATGAGACGGTCACCCCGGAAGAGCTGGCCCAGGAGACGCCGGTGCCGACCTCACAAGCCGCTGCGCCGGGTGACGCCCAGCATGACATTCCCGCGGCCGTGCCGGAACCGGCGCCGGACGGCACGGCGTAATCCCGATCCGCACCGGGCACATTGCAGCGGCTCCGCTTGAGGGAGGCGATTGTGGGAAGGCGTCCTCACACGCACCGTCCGCGATGGTCAGCATCCCCCCTCCACGGGCGGAGCAGGAGAACATTCTTCCGAGGGCCGGGATAAATCCTGGCCGTTTGCCCGGGCCGACTGGATTCCCGCCCGGAAACAACTATTTATGAACTCCCTCATGCTTGAAGGTGTGACGATGCAGGACCGCGACCCCGTCGAAATCTATGCCAACAACCTGGTTCCGATGGTGGTGGAGCAGACCGCCCGGGGCGAACGGGCCTACGATATCTTTTCCCGGCTGCTGAAGGAGCGAATCATCTTCCTGACCGGGGCGGTGTTCGACCAGGTCAGCGCGTTGATCTGTGCCCAGTTCCTGTTCCTGGAGTCGGAAAACCCGAGCAAGGACATCTCGTTCTACATCAACAGCCCGGGCGGCGTCGTGTCCTCCGGCCTGGCGATCTACGACACGATGCAGTACATAAGGAGTCCCGTCAGCACCGTGTGCATCGGTCAGGCCGCCTCCATGGGCAGCCTGCTGCTGTGCGCCGGCGCCAAGGGCAAGCGCTACGCCCTGCCGAACTCCCGCATCATGGTCCACCAGCCCTCCGGCGGCGCTCAGGGCCAGGCGACCGACATCGAGATCCAGGCGCGCGAGATTCTCACCCTGCGCAAGCGCCTGAATGAAATCTACGTGCGCCACACCGCCCAGCCGATCGAGGCGATCGAGCGCAAGCTGGAGCGTGACAGCTATCTCTCGGCAGAGGAAGCCCGCGACTTCGGCCTGGTGGACGAAGTGGTGGAAAACCGGCCGCCGACCGGCGACGACGCCAGCAAAGGCTGAACCGCCCTCCGCGCCATCGTCCGCCGGGCATCCCCCGCGAAAGCGGGGGGCCAAACCACCAAGGGCCCTCGCGTTCGTCGGAGTGACGGAGACTCAGGGACGGCGGCAGCACCCAACCGTATCGTGGAATGTAGGCAGGGTGTAGGGCGAAGCATGAACAGCTGCGACCTGCCTCCTCGAGGGATAAGGCGACGCCCGAAACAGGCGAATCAGATGGCACGAGTCGCGGTTCCGCGGCATCCCGGCGGAACCGAGGCCAATGCCGCATGGGTCCCCGGGCTCGCGGGGATGACGGGAGTCGTGCCCCTGCCATGACCACCGGCTCACCTGGTTCTGGGCGTCGCCCAGGCCCAAATGAGCCACCCTCCCCCTGGGTCTGGCGCCCGGGCGGGTCCGGCGGGGGCCGGAAGCGTCCGGCAGGCACTGCTTGTCCGCTCCGGCGCCGGGGGCTACACTGATCAATCGGGTCCCGGGCGCCAGCCGGGACAGGAGTACGCAGACGCATGAGCAAATCCGGCGATTCCAAGAATACCCTCTACTGCTCGTTCTGCGGCAAGTCCCAGCACGAGGTCCGCAAGCTCATCGCCGGGCCGACCGTGTTCATCTGCGACGAGTGCGTCGAGCTCTGCATGGACATCATCCGTGAGGAGCACAAAACGCACCTGGTCAAGTCGCGCGACGGCGTGCCCACCCCGCGCGAAATCTGCAAGGTCCTGGACGACTACGTGATCGGCCAGGATCACGCCAAGCGGGTCCTCTCGGTCGCGGTGCACAACCACTACAAGCGGCTGGCGCACGGGCAGAAGAACAACGACGTCGAGATCGCCAAGTCCAATATTCTCCTCCTCGGCCCCACCGGGTCCGGCAAGACGCTGCTGGCGCAGACCCTGGCGCGCATCCTGGACGTGCCGTTCACGATGGCCGACGCCACGACGCTCACCGAAGCCGGTTACGTGGGCGAGGACGTCGAGAACATCATCCTCAAGCTGCTGCAATCGGCCGACTACAACGTCGAGCGCGCCCAGCGGGGCATCGTCTATATCGACGAGGTCGATAAGATCAGCCGCAAGTCGGACAACCCCTCGATCACCCGTGACGTGTCCGGCGAGGGCGTGCAGCAGGCGCTGCTGAAGATCATGGAGGGCACCATCGCGTCGGTGCCGCCGCAGGGGGGACGCAAGCACCCGCAGCAGGAATTCCTCCAGGTCGATACCACCAACATCCTGTTCATCTGCGGCGGCGCGTTCTCCGGCCTGGAGCGGATCATTTCCACCCGCGGCAAGGGCTCCGGCATCGGCTACGGCGCGGACGTCCGCTCCTCCGAGGAGCGGCGCGTGGGCGCAATCCTGCGCGAGGTCGAGCCCGAGGACCTGCTGAAATTCGGCCTGATCCCCGAGTTCATCGGCCGCCTGCCGGTGGTCGCCACGCTGGAAGACCTGGACGAATCGGCGCTGATGGAGATTCTCACCAAGCCGAAGAATGCCCTGATCAAGCAATACGGTCGTCTGTTCGAGATGGAAGGCGTTAAGCTCACCTTCACGGAGGACGCGCTAAAGTCGGTATCGACTCGGGCGATCGCGCGCAAGACCGGCGCCCGCGGCCTGCGCTCGATCATGGAATCGATCCTGCTCGGCACCATGTTCGAACTGCCGGGGCTGGATGGCGTAGAGGAGGTGGTGATCAATCGCGAGGTCGCCGAGGCCCGCGCCAACCCGCTTTACCTCTACGGGAAGGAGCGGGCGGAAAGCAGCGCCTGAACCTGCGGGCGCGGCGCAGGCCGCGTTTGCCGGGCGGCGATCACGAATTTCAAGGGGTTGCGCCGCGCTGCTTGGCCGCCGATATCCCATCCTGAAAATCGGGCACGCAACGCCCGATAGGGTGGGGTCCGTGCCAAGGCTGGGCGGGTCCTGCGCCGACTGTCCATAAGGAGGTCAATCATGCCAGAGTCCGATCGGCCAGGGCCGGAAGGGTCAGCACGCCCAGAGGAGCCGCGCGCCGTGGCGCCCGCGCGGGGCGACCTGATGCCCGTGCTGCCGTTGCGCGACATCGTTGTGTTTCCGCATATGATCGTGCCGCTGTTCGTCGGGCGGGAGAAATCCGTCCGCGCCCTCGAAGCGGTGATGAAGGACGACAAGCAGATCCTGCTGGTCGCCCAGAAGAACGCCGCGCAGGACGACCCGTCGGCCGACGACATCTACCGCGTCGGCACGGTGTCCACCATCCTGCAATTGCTCAAGCTGCCCGACGGCACCGTGAAGGTGCTGGTGGAAGGCGGCAGGCGCGCGAAAATCTCCGCCTTCAAGGAGACCGAGGCGTATTTCGAGGCGTTCACCGCGCCGATGCCGGACGTGATGACCGAAGCCAAGGAACTCGAAGCGCTCGGCCGCACCGTCGTCACCCAGTTCGAGCAATACATCAAGCTCAACAAGAAAATCGCCCCCGAGGTCCTGGTGTCGCTGAACCAGATCGAGGAGTCGTCGAAGCTCGCCGACACCGTGGCCAGCCACCTGAACCTGAAAATCCCCGAGAAGCAGGACCTGCTGGAAATCGTCAAGGTCAGCGAGCGGCTGGAAAAGGTCTTCGGACACATGGAGGCCGAGATCGGCGTGCTCCAGGTGGAGAAGCGCATCCGCAACCGTGTCAAGCGGCAGATGGAGAAGACCCAGCGCGAGTACTACCTGAACGAACAGCTCAAGGCTATCCAGAAGGAGCTGGGCGAGGGCGAGGACGGCAAGGACGAGAACGCCGAACTCGAAGCCAAGATCAAGAAGACCCGGCTGTCGAAGGAAGCGCGCGACAAGGCCATGCAGGAGCTGAAGAAGCTCAAGACCATGAGCCCGATGAGCGCCGAGGCGACGGTGGTGCGCAACTACCTGGATTGGATGCTGTCGATCCCCTGGAAGAAGCGCAGCAAGATCCGCAACGACGTGGTCGCGGCGGAGAAGGTGCTGGAAGCCGACCATTACGGCCTGGAGAAGGTCAAGGAACGGATCATCGAGTACCTGGCGGTGCAGGCGCGCAGCCCCAAGGTGCGCGGGCCGATCCTGTGCCTGGTCGGACCGCCCGGCGTCGGCAAGACCTCGTTGGGAAAATCGATCGCCCGTGCCACCGGACGCAACTTCGTGCGCATGTCGCTCGGCGGCGTGCGCGACGAGGCGGAAATCCGCGGCCACCGGCGCACCTATATCGGCTCGATGCCCGGCAAGGTCATCCAGGGCATGAAGAAGGCCAAGACCTCCAACCCGCTGTTCCTGCTGGACGAGGTGGACAAGCTCGGGGCCGACTGGCGCGGCGATCCGTCCTCGGCGCTGCTCGAGGTGCTGGACCCGGAGCAGAATTCGACCTTCGCGGATCACTATCTGGAGGTGGACTACGATTTGTCGGACGTGATGTTCGTCACCACCGCCAACAGCCTGCGCATGCCGCAGCCGCTGATGGACCGCATGGAGATCATCCGCATCCCCGGCTACACCGAGGATGAGAAGGTGGAGATCGCCAAGCGCCACCTGATCAGCAAACAATCGACGGCGCACGGCCTGAAGACGGAGGAGTGGCACATCTCCGACGACGCACTGCGCGACATGATCCGCTACTACACGCGCGAGGCCGGCGTGCGGAACCTGGAACGCGAAATCGCCAACCTGGCGCGCAAGTCGGTGAAGGAGCTGGTCACCAACAAGGCCACCAAGAAGGTTTCGGTCACCCGCAAGAACCTGGAGAAGTTCGCCGGGGTAAAAAAGTTCCGCTTCGGCGAGACGGAGGCCGAGGACATGGTCGGTGTCGTCACCGGCCTGGCCTGGACCGAGGTCGGCGGCGAGATCCTGACCATCGAGTCGGTGCTGCTGCCCGGCAAGGGCAACATCAAGCAGACCGGCAAGCTGGGCGACGTGATGCAGGAGAGCGTGTCGGCGGCGTTGAGCTATGTGCGCAGCCGCTCGATCAGGTTCGGCATCAAGCCGACGCTGTTCGAGAAGCGCGACATCCACGTGCACGTGCCGGAGGGCGCCACGCCGAAGGACGGGCCGTCCGCCGGCGTGGCCATGGCGACCTCGCTGGTGTCGGTGCTGACCGGCATACCGGTGCGGCGCGACATCGCGATGACGGGCGAGATCACGTTGCGCGGCCGCATCCTGCCGATCGGCGGCCTGAAGGAGAAGCTGCTGGCGGCGCTGCGGGCCGGGATCACCACGGTGTTCATCCCGAAGGAGAACGAGAAGGACCTGGCGGAAATTCCCGACAACGTGAAGAAGCACCTGAAGCTGGTGCCGGTCGCGGACGTGGACGAGGTCATTGCCCAGGCTCTGGCCCGCCGGCCGATACCGATCGAGTGGGAGGAGCCTCCGGACGCGCCGGTGCCGGTTGCAGCGCCGGTGGAACCGGCCGCCGCATCGCTGCCACACTGAAACAACGGCCCGCCGGAAACCACCGGCGGGCCGTTTCCCTGCATTGACGCATGCGAAACCCCGCCACTAGTGTCGCGCCCGCTGGCCGGCCGGCGACCCCGGGCCGGCCGCGTGTCTGTGATGACCCCGGGAGGAGAGGGACTCAACAGTGAACAAAATGGATCTCATCGCCGCTGTCGCGGACGAGACCGAACTGTCGCGAGCCAAGGCCACCGAGGTGGTGGACGCGGTGCTCGGCGTCATCGAAGCCGCGCTGAAGAAGCAGGACGAGGTGCGGCTGGTCGGCTTCGGCACTTTCGCCACGGCGCAGCGGAAGGCCGGCACCGGCCGCAATCCGCGCACCGGCGAGGAGATGCAGATTCCCGCCTCCACCACCGTGCGCTTCAAGCCAGGCAAAGGCCTGAAGGACGCGGTTCAGTAGGCCGTGCTCGGCGGTCAGGCCGCCCTTGGGATACTGACCGCCGGCCACTGACCGCGACCGGGCACTGAAGGGCGGTTAGCTCAGCGGTAGAGCGTCTCGTTTACACCGAGAGGGTCGGCGGTTCGAACCCGTCACTGCCCACCACCGTCCAAAACCTCTCCCGCCCCGCGGGGTTGGGCCACGAAGCGGACCGATGCGCGAGCGAAGCGGACGAAGGTGATCCGGTCGCCCCGCCGCACCCTCACTCAATGGACCTCCAGCTCGGCCTACAGCCGCCAAAAATCGCGACGGCTATCGGTGACGACGACGTAGCCCCGCTTTGTGGCCAGCCCCGCCCCGTCCCCGGCAATCCGACGCCCTTGACGCTCCCAGTCCCCCGGCTTAATTCCTCCGCCCTGCCGCTGCGGGTGTAGCTCAGTTGGTTAGAGCGTCGGCCTGTCACGCCGAAGGTCGCGGGTTCGAGCCCCGTCACTCGCGCCAGCGGCGTGGGGCCCTGATCTGGATTCTGATCCTGTTGCGGCACCTGGGCCTGGCCCTATGGCGGTACGCAACGGTTGGGGGTAGTGTCCTGCGTCTGCTGCGCTGCGGTAATGCCATCGCGGCCGGCACGGCGTGCCGAGCGGGAGCGACATGCAGCCTGTACTCTTCGGTTATCTGCCCATCCTGGTGTTCATGGCGATCGCCGGCGTTATTGCCCTCGCGATGGTCGGCGGGTCGATGCTGGCTGCCCGGCAAAAACCCTATGCGGAGAAGCTGTCGGCCTACGAATGCGGGTTCGAGCCGTTCGACGACGCTCGCCGGCGTTTCGACGTGCGATATTATCTCGTCGCCATCCTGTTCATCATTTTCGACCTGGAAGTGGCGTTCCTGTTCCCCTGGGCGGTCGCCTTGAAGGGAATCGGTGCCTTGGGATTTTGGTCGATGATCGCGTTCCTGGGCGTACTGACCGTCGGCTTCGTTTACGAGTGGTGCAAGGGCGCGCTGGAGTGGGAGTGACCCGGTGAGCAGCGATACGGCAATCGCCTGGAACCGGGACGCGCTGCCGCCGGGGCCGGAACAGGATGCGGTGCTGAAGGGCATCACCGGCGAGATCGCCGGCAAGGGCTTCATCGTCGCCAATCTCGACAAGGTGGTGAACTGGGCACGCACCGGCAGCCTGTGGCCGATGACCTTCGGCCTCGCGTGCTGCGCGGTCGAGATGATCCACGCCTACATGCCGCGCTACGACCTGGATCGCCTGGGGATCATCCCCCGCGCCAGCCCGCGGCAGAGCGACGTGATGATCGTCGCCGGCACGCTGACCAACAAGATGGCCCCTGCCCTGCGCAAGGTTTACGACCAGATGCCGGAACCGCGCTGGGTGATCAGCATGGGAAGCTGCGCCAACGGCGGCGGCTACTACCACTACTCCTATTCCGTAGTGCGCGGTTGCGACCGCGTGGTGCCGGTGGACATCTACGTTCCCGGTTGCCCGCCGAGCGCCGAGGCGCTGGTTTACGGCATCATGCAGTTGCAGAAGAAGATTCGCCGGACAGGGACGATTCTGCGTGGGTGAGACAAGGGCCAGCGGCCTGGCGGACGCGCTGCGCTCGCTTCCGGGCGTGCGCGCCGTGCGGCTGGAACACGGCGAAGCCGTGGCCGAAGCCGAGCGCGACGCATTGCCGGCGCTGATGACCACGCTGCGCGACGATCCCCGCTTCGCCCAGGAGCAGATGATGGACATCTGCGGGGTCGATTGGCCGGAGCGCGCGGAACGCTTCGACGTGGTTTACAACCTGCTGTCGGTATCGCTGAACCAGCGGGTGCGGGTGATCGTCACCACGGACGAGACCATGCCGGTGCCGTCGGTGCACACCGTGTGGCCCTGTGCCACCTGGTGGGAACGCGAGGCATGGGACCTGTTCGGCATCGTGTTCTCCGGCCAGCCGGATCTGCGGCGCATCCTGACCGACTATGGCTTCGAGGGTCATCCGATGCGCAAGGATTTCCCGCTCACCGGCTATGTCGAGGTGCGCTACGACGAGGACCGCAAGGCGGTCGTGTATGAGCCGGTGCGGCTGACGCAGGACTGGCGCAGCTTTGATTTCATGTCGCCGTGGGAGGGGATCACCACGCTGCCGGGTGACGAGAAGGTGCATGGCGAACGGGCGGCCGCGAACGTCACCCAAGCGAAACCGGGAGCGGCCGATGCGCCGAAGGGTTGAGGCACGATGAGCGACCTGCCCGCCACCGGGACCCGGCCGCCCGCCACCAAGGTGATCGAGTTCGACTCCCACACGATGATCAATTTCGGCCCGCAGCATCCCGCCGCGCATGGCGTGCTGCGGCTGATCCTGGAAATGGACGGCGAGGTGGTGGAGCGCGCCGATCCGCATATCGGCCTGCTGCACCGGGGCACGGAAAAGCTGCTGGAATACCGCACCTACATGCAGGTGGTGCCGTATTTCGACCGGCTGGACTACGTTTCCCCGATGTCCGAGGAGCATAGCTTCGCCCTCGCGGTCGAGAAATTGCTTGGCATCGAGGCGCCGGAGCGCGGCCAATGGATCCGCGTGCTGTTCGCCGAGATCACCCGCGTACTGAACCACCTGCTGAACCTGACGACCTATGCGCTGGACGTCGGCGCGATCACGCCCAGCCTGTGGGGCTTCGAGGAGCGTGAGAAGCTGATGGAGTTCTACGAGGCCGCGTCTGGCGCGCGGCTGCACGCCAACTATTTCCGTCCGGGCGGCGTGTCGCGTGATCTGCCGGCTGGACTGGAAGAGCAGATCGCCGCCTGGGCCGAGGTGTTTCCGAAATTCATCGACGAATTGGAAGAGCTGCTGACCACCAACCGGATCTGGAAGCAGCGCACCGTCGATATCGGCGTGATAAGCGCCGAGGACGCGATAGCCTGGGGTTTCAGCGGTCCGCCGCTGCGCGCGTCCGGCGTCCCCTGGGACCTGCGCCGCGCCCAACCGTACGACAAATACGCCGAGGTGGATTTCAACGTGCCGGTCGGCCGCAACGGCGACTGCTACGACCGTTACCTGGTGCGGCTCGCCGAGCTGCGCGAGTCCGTGAAAATCATCAAGCAGAGCCTGGGGAAGTTGAAACCGGGCCCGGTGAAGGTGCAGGACCGCAAGTTCTCGCCGCCCCGCCGCGACGAGATGAAGCGCTCGATGGAAGCGTTGATCCATCACTTCAAGCTCTACACCGAAGGCTACCACGTCCCGGCCGGCGCGACCTACACCGCGACGGAAAGCCCGAAGGGCGAGTTCGGGGTTTACCTGGTGGCGGACGGCACCAACCGTCCGTACCGCTGCAAGATCAGGCCGACCGGTTTCGCCTTCCTCCAGGCGATCGACAAGATCGGCAAGCGCCACATGCTGGCGGACGTTTGCGCGATCATCGGGTCGCTGGACGTGGTGTTCGGCGAGATCGACAGGTAAGCGATGGCCGATAACAGCAAAGCCGGATTCGTGCAGCCGGCGCATTTCGACTTCGACGCCGACAGCGAGGCGGAGATCGCCTGGCACGTGGCGAAATACCCGCCCGGCAAGCAGGCCAGCGCGGTGATTCCGGTGCTGTACATCGCGCAGAAGCAGATGAAGCGGCAGACCGGCAGCGCCTGGGTGCCCAGCGCGGCGATGGACGCCACCGCGCGGCGGCTGGGCATGGCGCCGATCCGGGTTTACGAGGTCGCCACGTTCTATTTCATGTTCAACTTGCGCCCGGTCGGCAAATACCATTTGCAGGTCTGCACCACCACGCCGTGCTGGCTGCGCGGCTCGGATGACGTGACGGCGGCCTGCCGCGCGGCGACCGGCATCCAGGGTTTCGGCGAAACCAGCGCCGACGGGATGTTCACCATGACCGAGGTCGAGTGCCTCGGCGCCTGCGTCAACGCGCCGATCCTGCAAGTGGACGACGATTTTTATGAGGACATGGATGCGGCGCGGGTGCGGCAGTTGCTGGAGGCATTGCGCCGTGGCGAGCGCCCGCCGCCCGGCTCGATGATCGGACGGCAGACCTCCGCGCCGGAAGGCGGCCCGAACACGCTCACCACGCTGCAATTCGCCCCAGTGGATTCCAAGGCGGGAGATTGAAGGATGCTGAAGGATCAGGACCGCATCTTCACCAATCTCTACGGCCAGCACGACCCGATGCTGAAGGGCGCACGGGCGCGCGGCGACTGGGATGGCACCAAGGCGATCCTGGAGCGGGGCCGCGACGCCATCGTCGAGGAGATCAAGGCGTCCGGCCTGCGCGGCCGCGGCGGGGCGGGGTTTCCCACCGGACTGAAATGGTCGTTCATGCCGAAGCAGTCCGACCGGCCGTGCTATCTGATCGTGAATGCCGATGAAAGCGAGCCGGGCACCTGCAAGGACCGTGACATCATCCGCCATGATCCGCACAAGCTGATCGAAGGCTGCCTGGTGGCATCCTTCGCGATGGGTGCGCACGCCAGCTACATCTACATTCGCGGCGAGTTCTGCAACGAAGCAAAAGTGCTGCAGGCGGCGATCGAGGAAGCCTATGCGGAAGGCCTGATCGGCAAGGATGCGTGCGGTTCCGGCTGGGATTTCGATTTGTACCTGCATCGCGGTGCGGGCGCCTATATCTGCGGCGAGGAAACCGGGCTGCTGGAAAGCCTGGAAGGCAAGAAGGGCATGCCGCGGCTGAAGCCGCCGTTCCCTGCCGCGGTCGG
This sequence comes from Acetobacteraceae bacterium, assembly GCA_035535035.1. GTDB lineage: Bacteria > Pseudomonadota > Alphaproteobacteria > Acetobacterales > Acetobacteraceae > JASHVB01. The sequence continues at coordinate 14,530 of DATLQW010000003.1, read as the reverse complement.
GCTGTATGGCTGTCCGTCCACGGTGAACAACGTGGAAAGCATCGCGGTGGCGCCGACCATCATGCGGCGCGGCGCGGCCTGGTTCAACGCGCTTGGGCGGCCGAAGAACTCCGGGCAAAAAGTGTTCTGCATTTCCGGCCACGTGAACCGGCCGTGCAACGTCGAGGAGGAACTCGGCATTCCGCTGCGTGAGCTGATCGAACGCTACGCCGGCGGCGTGCGCGGCGGCTGGGACAATCTGCTGGCGGTGATCCCCGGCGGTGCGTCCGTGCCGGTGCTGCCCAAGAGCGTGTGCGATACCGTGCTGATGGATTTCGACTCGCTGCGCGACGTGAAAAGTGGGCTGGGGACGGCGGCGGTCATCGTGATGGACAAATCGACCGACATCATCAAGGCGATCGCCCGGCTGTCGAAATTCTACATGCACGAGAGCTGTGGCCAGTGCACCCCATGCCGCGAGGGCACCGGCTGGATGTGGCGGGTGATGACCCGCATGGTGGAAGGGCGCGCCGAGGTGTCGGAGATCGACACGCTGGAGCAGGTGACGCGGCAGGTGGAGGGGCACACGATTTGCGCGCTGGGGGATGCGGCGGCGTGGCCGATCCAGGGGCTGATCCGGCATTTCCGGCCGCAGATGGAAGCGCGGATCGCGGCATACAAGGCGCGCGCGGGCGCGCCGCCGGTGCGTTTGGCGGCGGAGTAAACCATGTCATTGCGAGGAGCAAAGCGACGAAGCAATCTCCCGCCTGACGAGGCGGCGCCGGCTCGTCACGCAGGAGATTGCTTCGTCGCTTTGCTCCTCGCAATGACAGCGGTTTGGATGACAGCGGTTTGGATGACAGCGGTTCGGATGACAATGGTTGGGGGCGTCGCATAATGGCCAGGCTCACCATCGACGGCATCGAGGTCGAAGTCCCCAACGGCTCCTCCGTCATCCAGGCGTGCGAAGCCGCCGGCATCGAGATTCCGCGCTTCTGCTACCACGAACGCCTGTCGATCGCCGGCAACTGCCGCATGTGCCTGGTGGAAATCGAGAAGGCGCCGCCGAAGCCGATCTCGTCCTGCACCTATCCCGTCGCCGACGGCATGGTGGTGCACACCGACTCGCCAATGGTCCGCAATGCCCGCCGCGGCGTCATGGAATTCCTGCTGATCAACCACCCGCTGGACTGCCCGATCTGCGACCAGGGCGGCGAGTGCGACCTGCAGGACCAGGCCATGGGCTACGGCATGGACCACTCGCGCTATGCCGAGAACAAGCGCGCGGTGAAGGACAAGAATCTCGGCCCGCTGGTGAAGACGGTGATGACGCGCTGCATCCACTGCACGCGCTGCATCCGCTTCATCTCGGAAGTCGCCGGCGTGCCCGACCTCGGCGCCACCGGCCGCGGCGAGCACATGGAAGTCGGCACCTATGTCGAACGCGCGCTCAGCTCCGAACTGTCCGCCAACATCATCGACCTCTGCCCGGTCGGCGCGCTGACCTCCAAGCCCTACGCGTTCGTCGCGCGTTCCTGGGAGCTGGTGAAGATCGACAGCGTCGATGTGCTGGACGCGGTCGGCTGCAACATCCGCGTCGATTCACGCGGGCCGGAGGTGCTGCGCATCCTGCCGCGGCTGAATGAGGACGTGAACGAGGAGTGGCTGGGCGACAAGTCGCGCTTCGCGCTCGACGGCCTGAAGCGCCGGCGGCTGGATCGCCCCTGGGTGCGGCGGGGGGAAAAACTGGTGGAGGCGACCTGGCCGGACGCCTTCGCCGCCATCGGGGAAAAACTGCGCGGCGTTGGCGGCGACCGCATCGGCGCGGTGGCCGGCGACCTGTGCGACGCCGAGAGCATGCTGGCGCTGAAAGACCTGATGGTGGCGCTGGGATCGCCGAACCTGGATTGCCGCCAGGACGGCGCCCGGCTGGATGCGTCGCGGCGTGACTTTTACACGTTCAACACGACGATCGCCGGCATCGAGGACGCCGATGCCCTGCTGATCGTCGGCAGCAACCCGCGCAAGGAGGCGCCGGTGCTGAACGCGCGCATCCGCAAGCGCTGGCTCGCCTCCGGCATGCCGATCGGCCTGATCGGCAGCGAGACCGACCTCACCTACGCCACGCGGCAACTCGGCACCGCGCCGTCGGTGCTGGGCGCGCTGCACGACGGCACGCACGACTTCGCCAAGGCATTGCACGACGCGAAGCACCCGGTGATCATCGTCGGCCAGGCCGCGCTGGCGCGTCCGGACGGCGCCGCGGTGCTGGCGGCCTGCTGGCGGCTGGCAGCGGAGATCGGCGCGCTCACCCCGGACTGGCACGGCTTCAACGTGCTGCACACCGCGGCTTCCCGCGTCGGCGCGCTGGATCTCGGTTTCGTTCCCGCCGCGAACGGCAAGAGCCTCGCCCACATGCTGAACGGGGGCGTGGACGTGCTCTGGTTGCTCGGGGCCGACGAGTTCGACACCGCGCGCATCGGCGCCGACACCTTCGTGATCTACCAGGGCCATCACGGCGACGCCGGCGCGCGCCGCGCCGACGTGATCCTGCCCGGCGCCGCCTACACCGAAAAGCCCGGCACCTATGTCAACACCGAAGGCCGCGTCCAGCGTGGCTTTCTCTCGGTCTATCCGCCGGGCGCGGCCCGCGAGGATTGGAAGATCATTCGCGCGTGCAGCGAAACCGTCGGCCATCGCCTGCCCTATGACGACATCGAGGCGCTGCGCACCCGCCTGGAACAGGTGAACCCGGTGTTCGGACGGGTGGGCTTCCTGCCGCGCTTCGGCGGCACGGACCAGTCCGGTCCGGCCGGCGATCCCGCCGTCCTGGGCGACGCGCCGTTCGCGCCCAGCATCGCCAACTACTACCAGACCGACCCGATCAGCCGCGCCAGCCCCACCATGGCGGCCTGCACATCCAGCGTCGCCGCCCCGACACTCGCGGCGGCGGAGTAGCGCCCGATGCAGCATTTCTTTTACGACACCAATATCGGCCTGGTCATCCTCACCTTCGCCGAGGCGCTCGCCCTGCTGGTGCCGCTGCTGATCGGCGTCGCCTACCTGACCTATGCCGAGCGCAAGGTCCTGGCGGCGATGCAGCTTCGCAAGGGACCGAACGTCGTCGGCTGGTTCGGCCTGATGCAGCCCTTCGCCGACGCGCTCAAGATGCTGATGAAGGAGACGGTTATCCCGTCGGGATCGAACCGTGTGCTGTTCCTGATGGCGCCGATGCTGACGTTCAGCCTGGCGATGGTTGCCTGGGCGGTGATCCCGGTGACCGACGGCTGGGCAATCGCCAACATCAATGTCGGCATTCTCTATTTGTTCGCGATCTCGTCGCTCGGCGTTTACGGCATCATCATCGCCGGCTGGGCGTCCAATTCGAAATACGCCTTCCTCGGCGCCATGCGCTCGGCGGCGCAGATGGTCAGCTACGAAGTCTCCATGGGCTTCGTGCTGGTCACCGTTCTGCTTTGCGCCGGCAGCCTGAACCTCACCGACATCGTGCGCGCCCAGACGCATTTGTGGTTCTGCATCCCGCTGTTCCCGATGTTCGTCGTGTTCTTCATCTCGTCGCTGGCCGAGACCAATCGCGCCCCGTTCGACCTGCCGGAAGGCGAGAGCGAGATCGTCGCCGGCTTCTTCGTCGAATACAGCGCGATGAGCTTCGCGCTGTTCTTCCTCGGCGAATACGCCAACATGATCCTGATGAGCGCGATGACCACCATCCTGTTCCTCGGCGGCTGGCTGGCGCCGTTCGGGCTGGCACCGTTCACCTGGGTGCCCGGCGTGGTCTGGTTCGTGCTGAAGATCTGCCTGGTCCTGTTCTTCTTCCTGTGGGTGCGCGCCACTTTTCCGCGCTACCGCTACGACCAGCTCATGCGCCTGGGCTGGAAGGTGTTCCTCCCGTTGTCGCTCGCCTGGCTGGTGATCACCGCGGGCGCGCTGATGGCGTTCGGCTGGTGGCCCAATGCGTAAATTCGCGCACGACTCCCTCCCCCCTTGTGGGGGAAGGTTGGGGAGAGGGGGCGAGCGATGAATTGCGACGCCGTCGTGGCCGCACGAACCCCTCTCCCGAGCCCTCACCCACAAGGGGAGAGGGGATCGGTCTTCGCCTCCGCGAGAAGGAGCGCTCCGCATGGCTTTGCTTGACCGCGCCGCGCGCAGCATGCTGCTGGGCGAACTCGTCGCCGGCATGTCGCTGACGCTGCGCTATTTCTTCCGGCCCAAGGTGACCATCAACTACCCCTACGAAAAGGGCCCGCTCAGCCCGCGCTTCAAGGGCGAACACGCGCTGCGCCGGTATCCCAACGGCGAGGAACGCTGCATCGCCTGCAAGCTGTGCGAGGCGATCTGCCCCGCCCAGGCCATCACCATCGAGGCCGAGCCGCGCGACGACGGCTCCCGCCGCACCACGCGCTATGACATCGACATGACCAAGTGCATCTACTGCGGCCTGTGCGAGGAAGCCTGCCCGGTGGACGCCATCGTCGAAGGCCCGAATTTCGAATTCGCCACCGAGACACGCGAAGAGCTGATGTACAACAAGGACAAGCTGCTGGCGAACGGCGACCGGTGGGAGCCGGAACTCGCGCGCCGGCTCGAGCTGGACGCCCCCTATCGATGATCGCCACCATCGCCTTCTATGTCTTCGCCGCACTCCTGCTGGCATCCGCGGCCGCGGTGGTCACCGTGCGCAACCCGGTGCACTCGGTGCTGTTCCTCATCCTGGCGTTCTTCAACGCCGCGGGATTGTTCCTGATCGCCGGCGCCGAGTTCCTCGCCTTGATCCTGGTCATCGTCTATGTCGGCGCCGTCGCGGTGCTGTTCCTGTTCGTGGTGATGATGCTGGACATCGACTTCGCCGAGTTGCGCGGCGGCTTCCAGAAATACCTGCCGATCGGCGCCGCCGTCGGCGCGGTGTTGCTGGCCGAGCTTGCCTTCGCGCTCGGTGCCCGGCAGGTCGCGCCCGAAGCCGGCGCCCTGCGCTTCGCGCCGGTGCCGCCGCAAATGAGCAACACCGAAGCGCTCGGCCGGCTGATCTACACCGACTACATCTTCCTGTTCCAGGCCGCCGGGCTGATCCTGCTGGTCGCGATGATCGGCGCCATCGTGCTCACGCTGCGCGACCGCAAGTCCTCCCGCCACCAGAGCATCCGCGTGCAGACCGGGCGCACGGTGCACGAGACGCTGGAGTTGGTGCATGTGGCGATCGGCGCCGGCATGCGCGAAACCGGGATCTATCGCCCGAAGGTGACGCAGCAGGAGGCGCCGGAGGATGTGCCGGCCGGGGGGCACCATGGGCATTGATCTGGTGTTCACCTCTCCCGCGCCGCGCGGGAGAGGCGCGACGGCGGCGAGGGTGCGGGTGCCGCCAACGGCACCGTGCGTGCCGCGGCGCCCCTACCCTCGCCGCCACGCGTCTCGACCTTTGCCGCGACGCGCGGGAGAGGTGTGCTGCGGGAGGCTCCCATGATGACCGTCAGCGTCGGCCACTACCTCGTCGTCAGCGCGATTCTGCTCGTGCTCGGCATCTTCGGCATCTTCCTCAACCGCAAGAACGTCATCATTATCCTGATGTCGATCGAGCTCATCCTGCTCGCGGTCAACCTCAACCTCGTCGCGTTCTCCGCCGCTTTGGGCGACCTCGCCGGCCAGGTCTTCGCCATGTTCGTGCTGACCGTCGCCGCGGCCGAGGCCGCTATCGGCCTCGCCATCGTCGTGGTGTATTTCCGCAACCGCGGCTCGATCCAGGTCGAGGACGTCAATCTGATGAAAGGCTGAGAACCAGTGGTCAGTCGTCAGTGGTCAGTGGTCAGCCGGGGCTTGCGCAACCGCGGCACTGATGTCGCGAGGCACCGTTCGACATGATTTACCTCGTCGCCGTCTTCGCCCCGCTGTGCGGCGCGCTGGTCTCCGGCCTGCTGGGCCGCGTGATCGGCGACCGCGTTGCGCAGGGCGCCTCCATCCTCGGCATGCTCATCGCCGCCGTCTGCGGTCCGCTGGCGTGCTTCCAGCTCGTCAACGGCGACCTCACCGCCGGAACCATCCCGATCGCCACCTGGATCGACGCCGGCAGCTTCCACGTCGATTGGGCGCTGCGCATCGACACGCTGTCGGCCGTCATGCTGGCGATGGTCACCTTCGTCTCCATGCTGATCCACGTCTATTCGATCGGCTACATGGCGCATGATTCCTATCCGCGGTACCGCTTCTTCGCCTATCTCTCGCTGTTCACCTTCGCCATGCTGATGCTGGTGACGGCGAACAACCTGGCGCAGCTTTTCTTCGGCTGGGAAGGCGTCGGCCTGTGTTCGTACCTGCTGATCGGCTATTGGTACGACCGTCCCTCCGCCTGCGCCGCGGCGATCAAGGCGTTCATCGTCAACCGCATCGCCGACCTGCCGTTCGCCGTCGGCCTGGCGCTGATCTTCTTCAAATTCGGCTCGATCGACTTTTCGGTGATTTTTCCCGCGGTGGCGCAGCACCAGGCCGACACCTATTCGCTGTTCGGCACCAGCTTCCCCGCGATCGAGGTGATCGGCTTCCTGTTGTTCATCGGCGCCATGGGCAAGTCGGCGCAGCTCGGCCTGCACGTGTGGCTGCCCGACGCGATGGAAGGCCCCACGCCGGTCTCCGCGCTGATCCATGCCGCCACCATGGTGACGGCCGGCGTGTTCCTGATGGCGCGCATGTCGCCGCTGATGGAATACGCCCCGGCAGCGCTGGGCTTCGTCACCTTCATCGGCGCCACCACCGCGCTGTTCGCCGCGACGATCGGCTGCACGCAGACCGACATCAAGCGGGTGATCGCCTACTCCACCTGTTCGCAGCTCGGCTACATGTTCGTCGCGGTCGGCGTCGGCGTTTACCAGGCCGCCATCTTCCACCTCATCACCCACGCCTTCTTCAAGGCACTGCTGTTCCTCGGCGCCGGCTCGGTGATCCACGCCATGTCGGATGAGCAGGACATGCGGAAGATGGGGGGAATCTGGAAGTTGATCCCGATGACCTATGCGGTGATGTGGGTGGGCAGCCTCGCGCTGTCCGGCATTCCGCCCTTCGCCGGCTGGTATTCCAAGGACGCCATCGTCACCGCCGCCTATGCCGCGCATAGCGGCATAGGGATGTACGGCTTCGTCTGCACCCTGCTGGCCGCCTGCCTCACCGCGTTCTACTCCTGGCGGCTGCTGCTCATGACCTTCCACGGCAAGCCGCGCGCCGACCACCACGTGATGGAGCACGTGCACGAAAGCCCCGCCGTGATGATGGTGCCGCTGCTCGTGCTGTCGGCCGGCGCCCTCGCGGCGGGCTTCGCGCTGCACTCGTGGTTCATCGGTGACCACTGGCAGGCATTCTGGAACGGCAGCATCTACAACGGTGCGCACAACCACGTGCTGGCCGGCATCGAGCATGTGCCCGGATGGGTCGATGCCGCACCAACCGTGCTCGGGCTGCTCGGCATCGCCACGGCCTACGCGATGTACATGGCCTTCCCGCTGCTGCCGATGCGGCTCGCTGAAATGTTCCGGCCGATCTATCTGCTGTCTCTCAACAAGTGGTATTTCGACGAGCTGTACGACGCGGTGCTGGTGCAGCCGGTCATCCGCCTCGCCCGCGCGTGCTGGCAGACCGGCGATGTCACGGTGATCGACGGCATTCCGAACGGCCTTGCCGCGCTGACCTCCGAGGGCTCGCGTGAGGCGGTGAAAATCCAGACCGGCTCGCTCGCGGTCTATGCCTTCGCGATGCTGATCGGCGTCGTCGTGCTGGTCGGCATCTTCATGCTGTTCCGGTGATCGCGATGACGCACACCCCGCACCAGGTGCTCCGCGTCCCCTTGTCGGAGGGGGAGCGTCTTGCCGAGCATCTTGCCCCGGCATTCATCGAAGGATTCCCGGCATGAACGCCGCCGGCTTCCCAATCCTTTCCCTCGTCACCTGGCTGCCGCTGGTCGGCGGCGTGGTGATCATGTCGGTGCGCGGCGATCAGGCCACCATCGACTCCAACGCGCGCTGGACCGCCCTGTGGACCAGCCTGATCGTGCTGGTCCTGTCGCTGGTGCTGTGGGTCGATTTCGATCCCGGCCAGGCCGGATTCCAGTTCGTCGAGCAATTGCCCTGGCTCGCCGAATACGGCGTCGGCTACAAGATGGGCGTGGACGGCATCTCCGTCCTGTTCGTCCTGCTGTCCACCATACTCACGCCGATCTGCATCCTGGCGAGCTGGGAAAGCATCACCAGGAACGTCCGCGAGTTCATGCTCGCCTTCCTCATCCTGGAAACCATGATGGTGGGCATGTTCTGCGCCCTCGACTTCGTGGTGTTCTACATGTTCTTCGAGGGCGTGCTGATCCCGATGTACCTCATCATCGGCATCTGGGGCGGCCCGCGCCGGGTCTATGCGGCGGTGAAATTCTTCCTCTACACCCTCACCGGCTCGGTGCTGATGCTGCTCGCCCTGCTGGCGATGTGGTTCCAGGCCGGCACCACCGACATCCCCACGCTGATGCACACGCATTTCCCGGTGGCGATGCAGGGCTGGCTGTTCTTCGCCTTCCTCGCATCCTTCGCGGTGAAGGTGCCGATGTGGCCGGTGCACACCTGGTTGCCGGATGCCCATGTGGAAGCGCCCACCGCCGGCTCGGTCATCCTGGCGGGCGTGCTGCTGAAGATGGGCGCGTACGGCTTCCTGCGCTTCTCCGTCCCCATGCTGCCCGAGGCATCCGCGCACTACGCCCCGCTGATCTATACGCTGTCGGTCGTCGCGGTGATCTACACCTCGCTGGTCGCGCTGGCGCAGGAGGACATGAAGAAGCTGATCGCCTATTCGTCGGTTGCCCATATGGGCGTGGTGACGATCGGCATCTTCACCTTCAACGTGCAGGGCATCCAGGGCGCGCTGTTCCAGATGCTGTCGCACGGCATCGTCTCCGCCGCGCTGTTCCTCATCGTCGGCGTGGTTTACGACCGCATCCATTCGCGCGACATCGCGCGCTATGGCGGGCTGGCCGACCGCATGCCGTCCTACGCACTGGTCTTCATGGTGTTCATGATGGGTGCGGTCGGATTGCCCGGCACCTCCGGCTTCGTCGGCGAGTTCCTGGTGATCATCGGCTCCTTCCAGGTCAGCTTCTGGCTGGCCCTGCTGGGCGGCATGGGCATGATCCTCGGCGCCGCCTACATGCTGTATCTCTATCGCCGCGTGATCTTCGGCCGGCTGACCAGGCAGGATTTGCGCAACATTCTCGACCTCACCCCGCGCGAATGGGCGGTGTTCGCGCCGTTGATCGTGCTGACGCTGTGGATGGGCGTCTATCCCAGCAGCTTCTCCAGCTTCTTCGACGCCAGCGTCGCCGCCATGGTGAAGCAGCACACCGCCGCGCTGGCCGCGCCGGCGCCGGTCGCCGCGGCAGCCGCGTCCGCCACCGGTAAGGTGTCGTGGCCGGGCGTGAACCGGCCGCCCGCGATTTTGACCCGCGCGGCGCTGCAAGGCGTGGATCGCGGGCCGGCGCCCGCCATGACCGACGGGCGGGCCAAACTATGAACTGGACCATCGCCATCCCCGAGATCGTGCTGGCCTGCATCGGCATGGCCATCCTGGTGTTCGGCGTGCTGCGCAAGCAGGACTCGACGCTCCTGTGCACGATGTTCACCATCGGCGGATTCCTCGTCGCCGCGCTGCTGGTGCTCACCGGCGTGCCCGGCATCGGCTTCCACGGCCAGTTCGTCGCCGACGCGTTCAGCGCCTTCAACAACGAGCTGATCCTCGCCGGCGCGGCGCTCACCGCCATCCTGGCGCTCGACTACAACCGCAAACAGCACATCGCACGCTTCGAATTCCCCGTGCTGCTGCTGTTCTCCGTCGTCGGCATGATGATAATGGCGTCGGCGTCCAACATGATGACGCTGTATCTCGGCCTGGAACTGCAATCGCTGGCGCTCTACGTGCTCGCCGCCTTCGCCCGCGACGATTTGCGGTCCGCCGAAGCCGGGCTCAAGTATTTCGTGCTGTCCGGCCTGGCATCCGGGCTGCTGCTGTATGGCATCTCGCTGGTCTATGGCTTCTCCGGCACGATGGATTTCGGCCAGTTGCGCACGCTGCTGGCGCAGCCGTCGCACACTTCGGTCGGCCTGATCGTCGGCGTCGTGTTCATCCTGGTCGGCCTGGCCTTCAAGATCTCGGTCGTGCCGTTCCACATGTGGACGCCCGACGTTTACGAAGGTGCCCCGACCCCGGTGACGGTGTTCTTCGCCACCGCCCCCAAGGTTGCCGCCATGGCGCTGCTGCTGCGCGTCATGGCGACCCCGTTCGGCCATTTGCTCGGCGCCTGGCAGTTGCTCATCATCCTGGTGTCGATCGCCTCGATGATCCTCGGCGCCCTGGCGGCGATCGGCCAGACCAACATCAAGCGGCTGATGGCGTATTCCTCGATCGGCCACATGGGCTACGCCCTGATCGGCCTCGCGGTCGGCACGCCGGAGGGCATCCGCGGCGTGCTGGTCTATATGGTGGCCTACGTGTTCATGACCGCCGGCACCTTCGCCTGCATCATCGCCATGCGCCGCAACGGCCGGGCGGTCGAGCAAATCAGCGACCTGTCGGGACTGGGCAACACCGACCCCGGCCTGGCGCTGGTGCTGACGGTATTCATGTTCAGCCTGGCCGGCATCCCCCCGATGTCGGGGTTCTTCGCCAAGCTCTACATTTTCTTCGCTGCCGTACAGAGCGGGCTGTGGACCCTCGCCGTCATCGGGGTGCTGACCAGCGTGGTGGGTGCGTTCTATTACATCCGCATCATCAAGGTGATGTATTTCGACGCCCCGGCCGCGGCGTTCGATCCGCGCCCGGCGTCGCTGTCCTTCGTCGCCGCGGCAACCGGGTTGTTCACCATGTTCTTCTTCCTGTTCCCGGGACCCGTCGTGCTGGCGGCCCAGGCCGCGGCAAAGGCGCTGTTCTGATGCAGCAAGCAAACGAGTTCACCATACAGCCACGAAGCCACAAAGCATCGCAACCTTTGGGTCTTCGTGGCTGTATGGTGATCTCGTTTGCTTGCTGCCGATTGCCATCGAGGCACCCATGCTCCTCCTGGTAGACGCCGGCAACACCAACGTCGTCTTCGCCGTGCACGACGGCCGGCAGTGGCGCGGCACCTGGCGCGTCAAGACCGAAGCGCAGCGCACCTCCGACGAATACGCCGTCTGGTTGCTCGCCTTGTTCGGCCATGTCGGCCTGAAACAGGCGGACATCTCCGCCGCCGTCATCGGCACCGTCGTCCCCGCCGCGCTGTATCACCTGCGCCGCTTCTGCCGCGACTGGCTCAACGTGGAACCGCTGGTCGCCCGCTCCACCCTCGACTGGGGCTTCGAGATCAAGGTCGACCGCCCGCCCGAGGTCGGGGCCGACCGCCTGCTGAACACGCTCGCCGCCCACCGCCGCTTCGGCGGCCCGCTGATCGTGGTGGATTTCGGCACCGCCACAACCTTCGACGTGGTGGACAAGAACGGCGACTACCTGGGCGGCGTGATCTGCCCCGGCATCAACCTCTCCATCGAGGCGCTGCACCAGGCCGCCGCCCAGCTTCCGCGCATCGGCATCGCCCGGCCGCAGGCGGTGATCGGCCGCTCCACCGTACCCGCCATGCAGTCCGGCATATACTGGGGCTATGTCGCGATGATCGAGGGCCTCGTCGCCCGCATCAAGGCGGAATACGGCGGACCGATGAAGGTCATCGCCACCGGCGGTCTGGCGTCGCTGGTTGCCGAAGGCACGATGGTGATCGAACAGATCGAACCCGATCTGACGCTGGAGGGGCTGCGCCTTTTGGCGGAACGCAACCCGGCACCCACATTGCCACGCGAGCGCACACGGCTGATCGACCACGAGTAAGCACCCACGTCGCAACCATCGTGTGCTGGGTGTTGGGCGTTCGGTGCAGGGCGGAAAAGCGCAGCGCATTCCACCACGCCGAGTGCCGGTCTTTCAGCCTACTGGCGTCCGTGGCACTATGCGGTGGCTCGCCGATCTCCCATGAACGCCGCCCAAACCAGGCGAGGAGGTTTTCTGCCCGATGGCAACCGCCCGACGAAAACGGCGCGGCACCGAAAACCCCGCGGCGAGCGTGACGGTTGTGCGACTACGCGGCCGCGCGTCGGCGGGGCGACATCCATTCGCTCAGGACACGCACCAAGGGCCCGGAACAGCTTACCGCCGGACCCTATCGAACCGCCTCCAAGCCAGCAGTGCCGAGCCTAAATGACCAACCCGGATGTATCAAAGTCGTTGACACGTTCCGTGCTGCCCCTTACCCCGGTGGACCAGTCCAGGTGCATCTGTCGGCTGCTTCCCCAAACCGTGCTTGCCTTCCCCGTACTCCGGCCGGGTCGGCGTCCATGACTTCCCTTTCGAGGCCTGCTCAGGCTTTACACACGTTACCGCCCGTCGATTCGCTCAACCGCCAGAAGCGGCCTCCCGCCTTCGCAGGGGCAGGCGTTTGTCGGAAGGCTTCGACCCGGACAGTTGCCCATCCAAGCCGCCTGCCAGCTACCGGGCCAACCGACCATTGCCCGGGTGGGACTTCCACCCACGAGGTGATCGCGCCCTTCGGGGCGCACCGGAGTTTCGCAGAGAGATGACGCTCATCGGTAGATGTTTCCTGGCATACTATAAATATATAATTCTATTCTCTGTGAAACTCTGTGGCTTGATCTTCTTCTCTGCGCACTCTGTGTTAGAGACTTGCTTGCTTTGCTGCAATACCCTCGACGTTGGACGACACGCAGGATGCTCCGCATCATCCAACGGCACAAATGCGATCGCGCCGCACGCGACCGTCCCGAGCCTTGCCGTTCGCGCCCGGAATTTCTGGAACACATCAGGAACATACGAGCAAAGGCAAAGCGCCCAGCCATACCCTGCCGGAGTCCGCGCGGGCCAGTGTCATCGCCGAGCGCCGGTTTGCGTTCGGCCTTGCCTTCCGCGGTGAAGCCGCGGCGCGACATGGGCGACGGTCGGGGGCGTGCTCGGCGGTCACTCGGGCGGCGGACGCCGATCGCCGCGAAACCCTTGCCCGCCGCCGCCGCCATCGCTAAGTGCCGGGCTTCGTCCAGCAGGAGTTATCGCAATGGGCTACCGGGTCGCGGTCGTCGGCGCCACAGGAGCGGTCGGGCGCGAGATGCTGAAGACGCTCGCCGAACGCAACTTCCCCGCCGACGAGGTGGTCGCGCTGGCGTCCGGCCGCTCCACCGGCTCGGACATCTCGTTCGGCGAAAAGACCGTGCTGAAGGTGCAGAACCTGGAAAAGTTCGACTTCACCGGCTGGGACATCGGCCTGTTCTCGCCCGGCGCCGCGGTCTCCGCGATCCACGCGCCGCGCGCCGCCGCCGCCGGCTGCGTGGTGATCGACAACACCAGCCAGTTCCGCATGGACCCAGACGTGCCGCTGGTGGTGCCCGAGGTGAACCCCCACCACCTGCACCAGTTCGCCCGGCGGGGCATCATCGCCAATCCGAATTGTTCCACCATCCAGATGGTGGTGGCGCTGAAGCCGCTGCACGACCAGTGGAAGATCAAGCGCGTGGTGGTCGCCACTTACCAGTCGGTCTCCGGCGCCGGGAAGGAGGGCATGGACGAGCTGTTCAACCACACCAAGGCGATCTTCGTGCACGACCCGAACCAGCCCGAGCAATTCACCAAGGAGATCGCCTTCAACGTCATTCCGCATATCGACCGGTTCATGGACGACGGCTCCACCAAGGAAGAATGGAAGATGGTGGTGGAGACGCAGAAGATTCTTGACCCCGCGATCAAGGTGCACGCCACTTGCGTGCGGGTGCCGGTGTTCATCGGCCATGGCGAGGCGGTGAACGTCGAGTTCACGCAGGCAGTCACCGCCGGCGAGGCGCGCGCGGCGCTGCGCGAGGCGCCGGGCGTCGAGGTGGTGGATGTGCGCGAGGACGGCGGTTACGTCACCCCGATCGAATGCGCCGGGGAGGACGCGGTCTATGTCAGCCGCATCCGCAAGGACCCGACGGTGCCGCACGGGCTGTCGTTCTGGTGCGTGTCGGACAATCTGCGCAAGGGCGCGGCGCTGAACGCGGTGCAAATCGCCGAGGAGCTGATCGCCCGGGGGATGCTGGCCAGGCAGGCAGCTTAGTACCGCTCCCGCGCCATGCGCGGGAGCGGTCGCCTCGCGAAGCACGGCGGGTGCGGGTGATCGGGCAGCAGCGATTGTGCGTGCGGCAAGCAAGCAGGATTTCAACACAGAGGGGAATGAGAACCACCGAGGGCCACAGAGGTGCGCCAGGGGGCCGGCAAGAGGAGAGGGTGCACCTCTGTGAAACTCCGTGTGAAACTCAACTAAACTCTGTGAGAACCCTTGCTTACTTGCTTGCAATGCCGCGGCACGTTCTGGCCTGCCGCGCGAGCTGACCTCACACGATCAACGAGGCCGCCACCAGGTTCGTGGGCGACGGTCCACGCGCGGACCACGGTCGCGCGGCCTGTTCAGGGTTCCATCCTGAATCGGTAATTGTTGGGGTCGCCTTAA
>DATLQW010000002.1:5000-26737 GCA_035535035.1 Acetobacteraceae bacterium | reverse complement strand
CGATCCGGCGCCGGGCGGGGTCAGGAAATACGTCGCATGACCCGCCCAATGCCCGAATGTAGTGTTACTCGGCGAAAATCTGCCGCACACATTGCTGATATTGCAGAAGTTTTTTTAGTGAGTGTCAAAGATGGGTTACGCGTTGGGCGCACGCTTCGTGGAAGTCCAGCCGCTGATCGCCTACGGCCCGGCGACGCAACCGCTGTGTCTTACCGCCGGCGAGTTGGCGCTCGCGCGCCGGCAGATCACTGCGGCGCGCGCCGCGTTGCCGGGCCTGCAGATGATGCCGGCCGCGGCGCTGACGCCGAACGGCAATCGCTGCCGCCGGCCGCTGCATGCTGCCTATGTCACGGTCGAGGGGTTCCTCACGCCGTGCTGCACCACCAATGACGCGTCGCTGTTCGGCCACGCCAACCTGGCGGAGGCTGGCTTCGATGCCTTGTGGCAGAGCGACGGCGTCGCCGCCTGGCTGAACTCCTTCGTCGATCGCGAACCGGCGATCTGCCGCGGATGCGCGTTCAATCCGGCCGGCGCACCGCCCGCGGCACTGGGAGAGGCAGAGCAATGGCTGCGCGACGGGCGGCTCGATGCGGCGGAGGCGGGGTTCCGCGCCATCGCCGGCGAGGCGCGGCACGCCGGCGCGCTGCAGGGACTCGGCCTGGTGCGCCTGCAGCGTGGCGATGCGGCTGGTGCGTTGCCGTGGCTGCGGGCCGCGGTCGCGCTGGCGCCCGACGCCCGCTCCGGGCACAACCTGGCAACCACGCTCGCGGCGTTGGGGCGCATCGACGAGGCCATTGCGACCGTCGAACGCGTCGTGGCGGCATATCCGGAGTATGTGCCGGGGCAGTTCGCCCTGGCCGGCATGCTGGTGGGACGCGACGATCGGCGCGCCGCCGCATCGTTTGCCGCATTGTGCGAACGCGCGGTGCCGGCACAACGCTTCGATCTGGCCGAGCAATGCGTGGCCCGCATCGAGACGCTGCCGGTGGCAGCCGAGGCAAGCCTGCGGCTCGCCAACCTGCTGCGTGGCGCCGGACGGCAGGACCTGGCGCTGCGACTGCTGCAACCGATTTTGCGCGACAATCCCGACGATATTGCCGCGCGCCTCGTGTCCGCCATGAGCCACCTCGCGGTGGTGCATGCGACGGACGACGAGATCGCCGCACGGCGAACCGAGTATGCACGCGCCCTGACATCGCTCGACGGCCTGACCGCGACGGCGGCACGAGAGAATCTGGCCGCCGCGGTTGGGCAGGTCGGCAATGCCAAACCGTTCCTGCTCGCCTATCAGGGCAAGGACGATCGGGCGTTGCAGCAGACCTATGGACGGATCGTCAGCCGCATCTCGCGGGCGGCACGCCCGGCACCGGCCATTTCACCTGCCGCCGACGGCGGGCGGCTGCGTGTGGGTTTTGCCACGGCATATTTCCATTTGCATTCGGTCTCGAAGCTGTTCGGCGGCTGGATCCGGCATCTCGACCGCGGCCGATTCGAGGTGTTCGGCTACCAGCTTGGAGCCGACCTGGATGCCAGCGCCGCATCGCTTGCCGCCTGCTGCGCGGAATATCGCCACGGCACCGCGGGCGCGGCGGCATGGGCGGAACGCATCGCCGCGGACCGGCTGCACGCCTTGATCTATCCGGAGCTCGGCATGCACCCGCTGCCGGTGCAACTCGGCTGCCTGCGGCTGGCGCCGGTGCAGTGTGCCGCGTGGGGACATCCGGTGACCAGCGGCTTGCCGGAAATCGACTATTTCCTCTCCAGCGCGCTGATGGAGCCGGCGGATGCCGGGCGGCATTACACCGAACAGCTCGTGCTGCTGCCGAATCTGTCGATCGCCTATGCCGCATTGCCGGATCGTGGCGGCGTGCTGGCGCGCGAGGCACTTGGGCTGCGCGCCGACGCGGTGGTCTATGTGTGCTGCCAGTCGCTGTGCAAATACCTGCCGCGCCACGACACGGTGTTCGCGCGAATTGCCGCGCTTGTGCCGGCGGCGCAGTTCCTGTTCATCGGATCGGGCACCCCGGCAGCCGCGCTGTTTCGCGCCCGGCTGGAGCGTTGCATCGCCGCCGCCGGGCTCTCCATGGAACGCCACGTGCGCATGGTTCCTCCAGTTTCGATCGAGGATTTTCCGGCGCTGTTGCGCTGCGCCGACGTGTACCTCGACAGCATCGGCTGGTCCGGCGGGAACACCACGCTGGAGGCGCTGGCCTGCGGGCTTCCCGTGGTCACCATGCCCACCGGCCTGATGCGCGGACGGCACAGCGCGGCCATCCTGCGGCATATCGGCCTGGGCGATCGCGTCGCTGGCAACATCGATGACTTCGTCGCACGCGCCGTGCATCTTGCCGACGCGGCGCGACGCGACAGCTTCCGCGACGTGATATGCGCAAGCCGGCACCTGCTCTACGGCGACCTCGCGCCGGTGCGGGCGCTGGAGGATTTCCTGGCGGGCGCGGTTGCCCGGATTCGCACGTCCGAACCAAGCGCGGCCCAGAAACGCCACGGGAACGGCCAGCGGGTTTTCCTGGCCTCGCAGGATGCGCGGTACATGCCGGGACCGGCACGCCATCCGAATGGCGGCACGCTGGTGAACAGATGGACGCCGCACCCCAGACGCCGCACCGCACATGACGACCGCGCCGATCCGCGCTAGCCTGCCCTCCGAACTGAGATCGCAAACGGGAGGGAAGCATGCGCGGTGTCGTTTTCACCGGTGGTCGCGAGCTGGAACTGATGGAGTTTCCCGATCCCACGCCCGGACCGGACGAGGTGGTGGTCGAGATGAAGGCCTCCGGCATGTGCGGCAGCGACCTGCACCAGTATCGGCGGCCGAAGACCAGCGGAGGGGCCAATGCGACCGGTCTGCCGGCCAATCCTAATCCGGTGATCGCCGGGCATGAGCCGTGCGGCGTCGTGGTTGCTGTCGGGCCGGGCGTGACGGCGAAGGAAGCGCGCATCGGCGAGCGGGTGATGGTGCACCACTATCAGGGCTGCACGCAGTGCAACCACTGCCGCTCCGGCTGGCAGCAGCTTTGCCAGGAAGTGCCGGTGAAGGTGTATGGCAGCAATTCGCATGGCGGCCACGCCAAATATCTTTGCGTGCCGGCCAACACCATGGTGCCGCTGGCGGATGAGTTGACGTTCTCCGCCGGGGCGGCGATCGCCTGCGGTTCCGGGACCGCGTATAGCGCGTTGCGGCGAATGAACCTGTCGGGCAACGACACGATTGCGATCTTTGGCCAGGGACCGGTGGGTCTGGCAGGCACGCAATTCGCCAAGGCCATGGGCGCACGGGTGATTGCCCTGGACGTGAATGCACAGCGGCTGGAGCGGGCGAAGCAGTTCGGCGCGGACGAGACGGTGAACCCCGGCTCGAACGATCCCGTTGCCGCCATCAAGGAACTCACGCATGGCCGCTATGCCGATCTGGCGCTGGACACCTCGTCCAACCCGGAGGCGCGGCTGAACGCCATCCGCAGTACCAAGGTGTGGGGCACGATGTGCTTTGTCGGCGAGGGCGGCGACGTGAAGATCGATGTCAGCCCGCATCTGCTGCGGCGGCAGATGACGCTGATCGCGTCGTGGACGTTTTCCAACATCATCCAGGCGGAATGCGCGAGCTTCTGCGTCGAGCGCAAGATCGATGTGGACCGGCTGTTCACCCATCGGTGGAAGCTGGACCAGGCGGAAGAGGCGTACAAGCTGTTCGACCATCAGAGCGACGGGAAGGGTGTGTTCCTGATGTAGTGGGCGCCGGCTGCCGTACCGCTGCGTTACCGCGCAAGCAGCGCCGTCGCGGCCGCCAGCGCCTGCGCCACGGTCAGGTCCTGCATCTGGCGCGTGCCTGATGCCGTTGCCGCCGCGCGGCGGCCGGACGGGGCGTACTCGGCCGGATCGGTGGGACCGAACAGGCCGAGCGCCGGCGCACCGGCGGCCGCGGCCAGGTGCATCAGGCCGGAATCGTTGCCGACAAACAACGCCGCGCGCGCCAGGCACGCCGCGGCTTCCGGCACGCTGAGTTTGCCCCCCAGGTCGATGGCGCCGGGCAAGGCGTGCAGCAGCGGCGCGGCCATGGCCCGTTCCATGTCGCCTGGTCCGGCGAAGATCGCGGGGATCGCGCCCGGCATGGGGCCGTCTTGTAGCGCCTGGAACAGCCCGGCGAAGCGTTCGGCGGGCCATGTCTTTGGCGGCCAGTTGGCGGTTGGCGCCAGGGCAATGACGGGCCGGCCGACGGGAAGCAGCGCGGCGGCACGGGCGCGATCCTCGGGCGCCGTCCAGACCACCGGCAAGGGCGGCCGATCGAGTCGCAGCACCGCGGCGAGCTGCGCGATCTTGGGTCCCGATCGGGGGCGCATGATCGCCCGGCGACGCGTCGGCACCATCCAGGCGAAGGCGGAACCGCGAATGTCCACCACCAGGTCCCACAGCGTCGTCGCGGTGGCGAACCACAGCCCTGGCCAGTGCAGCCGATAGGGGCGCTTGTCCAGCACGATGGTGCGCTCGCGGTTCGGCATGCGCGCGAAGACGCCCTCGGCCACCGGTCCGCACGCGACGGTGATGCGCGCGTCCGGATGGGCACGAAGCAGATGGTCGAGCAAGCCGGTGGACAGCACGGCATCGCCGAGTCGATTGGAGGTGATGAACAGGATGCGCATCGCAACGCGGCTTAGCAGCCGGGTTGACGTTGCGCGAGCATCCGGTTTGACGCGCCGCCACCGCTTCGGCAGCGTACGGCGCGGACAGGATGGGAGGCAGCGTCATGTCGGATATCACCATGGTCCCGATCGGCGAGGACTTTCCCGAGTTGCGTGATTCCGTGCGGCGCATCTGCGCGCGCTACCCGGGCACCTACTGGCAGGGCCTGGAGGACCAGGAGGCGTACCCCACCGAGTTTGTCACCGAACTGACGCAATCCGGATTCCTTGGCGCGCTGATCCCGGAGGAATATGGCGGTTCGGGCCTGCCGCTGCGCGCGGCGGCGGTGATCCTGGAGGAGATCAACGCGAGCGGCTGCGTCGCCAGCCAGGGCCATGCGCAGATGTACATCATGGGCACGCTGTCGCGGCACGGCAGCGAGGCACAGAAGCGGCGCTACCTGCCGGAGATCGCCTCCGGGCGCCTCCGGCTGCAGGCGTTCGGCGTGACCGAACCGACCACCGGATCGGACACCACGCAGTTGAAGACTCGCGCGGTGCGCGACGGCGCTTCCTATGTGGTGACCGGGCAGAAGGTGTGGACGTCGCGTGCGCTGCATTCCGACATGATGCTGCTGCTGGCGCGCACCACGCCGGCCGATCAGGTGAAGCGGCGCAGCGACGGGCTGTCGGTGTTCCTGGTCGATCTCGGCGAGAAGAACCAGGGGAAGGGGCTGGAGATTCGCCCGATCAAGGCGATGATCAACCACAACACGACCGAGGTGTTCTTCGACAATTTCCGCATTCCGGCCGAGAGCCTGATCGGCGAGGAGGGGCGCGGCTTCCGCTACATCCTGGACGGGATGAACGCCGAGCGCATCCTGGTGGCGAGCGAGGCGGTGGGCGACGGTCGCTGGTTCGTCAGGAAGGCGACGCAATACGCCAAGGATCGCGTGGTGTTCGGCGCGCCGATCGGCAGGAACCAGGCGGTGCAGTTTCCGATCGCTCGGGCCTGGGCGGAGCTGGAGGCCGCCGACATGATCTGCCGCCGCGCCGCGGCGCTGTTCGATTCCGGGCAGGAGTGTGGAGCGGACGCGAACATCGCCAAGCTGCTGGCCAGCGAGGCGTGCTGGAAGGCGGCGGAGACGGCGATGCAGACGTTCGGCGGGTTCTCCTATGCGCGCGAATACGAGATCGAGCGGAAGTGGCGGGAGACCCGGCTGTACCAGATCGCGCCGATCTCGACGAACCTGATCCTGGCGTATGTCGGGCAGCACGTGCTGGGGATGCCGCGATCGTATTAGGGGCGACATGGCTCGGGAAACGTACGACACTTTTTTCTCCTCACGAGGTTTCCCGCCATGCCTGTCGGCATTGAACCTAGGCGCAGATGAGCCTACGTTCTAGGATCACCTGATACCGAGACACGCGTGTATCCGCTCGAGATCGCAAAGGTTTCCGCCGCATTGGGGGGTGCCCGCGCCCTTGGGGGCGAACCCAATTCCATAGGCGAGCTGGCGGATGCGATCGCTCATGGTCTGCCGCGCGCGGTGGTGCCGGAACTCGCAGCACAAGCCGCGCCTGACCGCGGCGATCTGCGGCGGAAAGTCGCCGCGTTGATCGTTTCACCTGCAACCTACAAACGCAACCGCTTGCTATCTCCGGCCGCGAGCGAGCGAGCCGAGCGTCTGGCCCGCATCACGGCACTGGCACAGCAGGCGCTCGGCGATGCGGATGAGGCACGAGAGTGGCTGACCACACCGCGTGCGTTGCTTTCATATCGGACGCCGATCGAGACCGCGGCGACCGATCTCGGCGCTCGCCTGGTCGAACGTATTCTGCACAATATCGAGTATTCCTTGCCGGTCTGACGAGCCATGCGCGTCTGGCGCCTCGGCACGGCCGCCCATCCGATCTGGGACGGCGCCGGCGCCGCACTGCATGGCGGTCGGTGGAATCCGGTGGGCGTTCCAGCCATCTATGCGGCAAGTTCCATATCGTTGGCGATGCTTGAGCGTCTGGTCCAACGCAACAAACTCGCGCGAACATTCATCGTGGAAGCCGTGGTTCCGGATGATCTGGCCTTGACCGATCTGATGGACGATCCGCCATCCAACTGGCGTGCATTGGACAGTCCGACGGCTATGCGATCTGGCGGTCTATGGTTCGCCGAACTGAGAACCGCGCTCTCGCGCGTGCCTTCCGCCGTCATCCCGCGCGAGGCAAACTACGTGATCAACCCGGCGCACCCGTACGCCGGGCGTATTCAGGTTATGCCGCCCGATCCTCTGGTATGGGATTCACGCCTGTTCGGAATACCGAGCCCGGGATAGACTGGTGCGGGAATCATCGAAGGAATCCGAATGCCACTCCCCGCCATCAGCCTGGTCGCCGTCCCCGGCCGCCGCCGCCTCACCATCGACCTCGCGCAGGAGATCGAGCGCCGGGGCTTTGCCGGCATCTTCTCGCCGTCGATGTTCGGCAACATGTCGTTGTGCGAGGCGCTGGCCTGGAACACGCAAAGCCTGCATTTCGGCACCGCCATCGCGCCGATCTACGCCCGCACCATGGGCGACTTCGCGCAGAGCGCGGCGTTCATGCACGAGATTTCCGGCGGCCGCTTCCGCCTGGGCATCGGCGTCGCGCACGGGCCGTCGCACGTGCGCATGGGGGTCACGCCGGGCAAGCCGCTGGGCGATACGCGCGGCTTTGTCGAGCGGTTTCGCGCGCAGGAGGGGCTGGGCCCGCTGCCGCCGATCATCATCGCCGCGCTGCGCAAGAAGATGGTGGCGCTGGCAGGGGAAATCAGCGAGGGCGTGGTGTTCGCCAACGCCTCGCTGTCGCATATGGCGGAGTCGCTGTCCGCATTGCCGGCGGCGAAGCGCGACGGGGCAGACTTCTTCATCGGCAACATGCTGCCGACCTGCATCAGCGACGACGTCGAGGCGGCCAAGGCGGTGTGCCGCCGCTCGCTGACCCACTACGCGTTCCTGCCGAACTACCGCAACTATTGGAAGGAAGCCGGCTACGTCGAGGAGATGACGGCGATCGAGCAGGCGATCGCCGAAGGCCGGAGCGATGAGGTGACGAAATATTTCAGCGACACCTGGCTGGCGGACAACACGCTGTTCGGCCCGGCGCGCCGGGTGCGCGAGGGCGTGGAAGCCTGGCAGGCCGCCGGCGTGCGCACGCCGGTCATCGTTCCGTCATCGGCGGCGGGCAATCAGCTCAAGGCCATGGAGGAGATCTTCGCGGCGTTCGCATGATGCCGGCGACCTCGGGCCATGGCGCGTCGCGGAATTGCGGCGCGGCGCCCCGGCTCCGTCACGATCGTGTCGTCAGGCCGCGCACAAGCCCGACAGGCCGCGCAGGTCCGGCAATGCGTCGAGCCGGCCGATCTCGCCGATCAGTGCGTGGGATCGCGCCGCACCCAACACCGGTTCGACCAGCGCGGCGAATTTTTCCTCGAGCCGCTTCCCCTGCGCTGCCACGTCGGTCATCGGCAGCCCCGAATCGTGCCGGGCGGTCACCCGGGAGCCGTCGGTCAGCAGCAATTCGAGCTCGGCCAGCGTGCCCGGCAGGTCGTCGCGGAAATCGAACTCGACCTTGTCGCGCAACGCGATCAGCGCCGGATCCGCGGCAACCGCCTCGGAATAGGTGGACAGGCGGCCGGTATCGACGCCGGCAAGCCCCATCGCCGTGGTCAGACGCAGCGAGAACTTCGCCTCCAACCCGGTGCGCGGCGCGGGAATGTTGCAAATCCGGTCGCATGCCGCGGCGAGCCGCAGCCGAATCCGTTCCACCCGTTCCGGCGTCACGCCGTACTGCTCCCGCAGCTTGCGTGCCGCCTCGATCGGCGCGTGCGTCATGTAGCACGCGGCGTGGTACTTGAAGAGATTGTTGCAGACGTGCCAGCCGCCCGGCGGGGTTGCCATCGCGCGCTCCGGGTTGAAGTCCGGGCTGTGCGTGCGGGCGAAGCCCTGGGCGCATTCCAGCACGTCGGAACGGCTGGTGAAGCCACGCGCGGCCAGTTTCGCCGCGAGCGCCCCGTGATACGACGCCTTGCCGGCGTGCAGCGGCTTGCACATCGTGCCGAACATCGATTTCAGTCCGGCCGCCTGGGTGCCGGCGATGCCCAGCGCCACCGCGAATGTTGCCTCGTCCAGGCCCAGCAGATGCGCACAGGCGGCTGCCGCGCCGAAGCTGCCGACGGTGGCCGTGGCATGGAAACCGAGCACGTCGTAGTGGCCCGGCGCGATCGCTCGGCCGATACGGCACTGCAACTCGTAGCCGGCGACGAAGGCGGTCAACACGTCCGCGCCGCTGCTGCCGCGTTGTTCGGCCAATGCGAGCAATCCGGGCAGGATGGCGACCGAGGGATGCCCCGGCATCGCCAGGTTCACGTCGTCGAAATCCAGCGCATGCGACGCGGCGCCATTCACCAAAGCCGCCGACAGGACGGGCAGCTTCGCCGCATGACCCACCACGGTCGCGACCGGTGCGCCAGCTTGCTCTTGCATTTCGGCAAGCAGAATGCCGGTGAGTTCGTCCTGCGCGCCGGCGACAGCGCAGGCGAGATAGTCCAGCACGCATTGCCGCGCCCAGGCGCGCACGTCGTCGGGAATGTCGGCATAGGTCAGCGCACTCGCCTGCGCGGCCAGCGTGCGGGTCAGGCCCTGCGACGCGATGTCGGTGATGGCGTTCATCGGATGTCTCCTTGTTCAGCAGGGCGGTTGGCACTCTCCCGCTTGCCTTGCGGAAGAGGGCGACAGCGTCAGCTACCGCCCCTGGAAGCTCGGCTTGCGCTTT
The DNA here is from genome assembly GCA_035535035.1 of Acetobacteraceae bacterium. Lineage (GTDB taxonomy): Bacteria > Pseudomonadota > Alphaproteobacteria > Acetobacterales > Acetobacteraceae > JASHVB01. The sequence continues at coordinate 17,291 of DATLQW010000002.1, read as the reverse complement.
TCGTTGAAGGCACGGATGCCCTCGCGGCGGTCCTCGGTCGGCACCATGCGGTTATACGCCTCGATCTCGAACATCATGCCACTGGGCAGGTCCATGTTCAGCCCGCAATTCACCGAGTGCTTGATCTGCCGCGTCGAGATCGGTGCGTTGGCGGCGATCGTCGCTGCCGTGTCCAGCGCCTCGGGCAATAATGCCTCGGCGGCGCAGATGCGGTTCACCATGCCCCATTCGAACGCCTGCTGGGCGGAAAAGGGCCGGCCGGTCAGCAGAATTTCCTTCGCGCGCCGCGCCCCAACGGCACGCGGCAGGTTCTGCGTGCCGCCGGCGCCGGGCATGATGCCCAGGGTCACCTCGGTCAGCGCGAACCGCGCATGGTCCGCGGCGTAGATGAAATCGGCGCATAGCGCGATCTCCATGCCGCCGGCGAAGGCGGCGCCGTTCACCGCGGCGATGATCGGGACCGGGCATTGGATGATGGCGCGGATCGCGCGCTCGAAGATCAGGTGCTGATCCTGCCATTGCTGGTCGGTCATGCCGTTGCGCTCTTTCAGGTCGCCGCCGGCGCAGAAGATGCGCGGCCCCGCGCCGGTGATGACGATGCAGCGCTGCGCGCCCGGTGCGGCATTGAATCCGTCGAACACCGACAGCAATTCGACGCCCATCCGGGTGTTCATCGCGTTCGCCGCTTCCGGTCGGTGCAGCGTCACCAGCTTCGTATGCGGCTGCGGTTCTTCAACTTTCAGTGTCGCAAGCTCGGTCATGTCAGGGCTGCCATCAGCAATCGCAGGAATTGATCGACGCAAGCCGGGTCGGTCCAGCGCAACACGGCGACGATTTCATGCTCTGGATCGACCCAGGTGAGGTTACCGCCGGCGCCGGACGCGGCATAGCTGGCCGGCGGCGCGCTGGGATAACGCACTCTGCCGGTGTTCAGCCACCAGAGCAGACCGTAATTCGGATGCAGCGCGCAAGGTTTCAGCGATTCCGTGACCCATTCCTCTGGCAGCACGCGCTGGTCGTTCCACTTGCCGCGGCGCAGCATCAACTGGCCGATGCGCGCCTGGTCCTCGGCGTGAATTTCCACGCCTCCGCCCCAATGGGTGCCGCCCGACACCGATTCGATCATGCGTCCGCCGATCTCTACCGATGACGTGCGATAGCCGTGCCAATGCCAGTCGGACGAAGCGCCGATCGGCTGCATGATCCGCTCGGCGAACAGCTCGGGCAGTGGCCGGCGGAAGCGGCGCAGCAGCGCGAGTGCCAGGCGGTTCACCCGGACGTCGTTGTATTCCCAGAACATACCCGGCGGCCGCAACGGCCGCGCGTCACCCTTGCGGCCCTTGCCCTCCATTGCCAGGTTGCGGTTGCGGTCGATCACGTCCGACTTGCCGAACAGCGTACCCTCCCATTCGGAGGTTTGCTGCAACAAATGCCGCCAGGTGATCGCGCCGTTATGCAGTCCTTCGAAGCCGCCGTCATCGACGGTGAGTGCCACCTTGTCGTCCAATCGGGCGATCAGGCCGTCGGCGACAGCGAGACCCGCGAGCAAACCCAGATAGCTCTTGGCTACGGAGAAGGTGAAATCGACCTGGCGCGTATCGCCCCAGGATGCCACTGTCTTGCCGTGGCGCAGGATCAGGCCGTTCGGTGCGCCGCGCGCACGGATCGGCCCGAGGATCCGGTTGAACGGCGGCGGCTCGAAGAAACCGGATTCGAGATGCGCACGCAGGTCGCGTGGCCACGGCGTTTCGTGCGCCGCGGCGAAGCGCACCGCTTCATCCAGCCTGGCGGCCGAAAATCCGGCTTCGGCCGCCATGACGCGCGGCCAGGGCGCTGGGCTCGGCGGGATGGACGGCGTCATGCGGCACGGCTCCACGGCGGCGGGTTCGGACTATGGCGGCCTGCTGCAGGTCTTCGCAACTCTTGCCATGTCCGTGGGGCGGGCGCGCGAGTGGCGTGGCCGGAGCCGTTGCGGGGTCATCCCGCCTCGGCCACCAGCCAATCCCTGAACGCGCGCACGTGCCGGTCGCGCAGCGCCTCGGGCAACGCGGCGAAATAGTGCCCCTCCGGCCGGTCCAGCGGCGGCGCCGGCGCGACCTCCGCCAGCATACCGGCCGCCAGCAGGTCGGCGACCAGGTGCCGGTCCACCACCGTCGCGCCGATCCCGGCGATCGCCGCCTGCACTGCCAGGGCGCGCGTCTCGAAGGTCAGCACCGGCGCGGTGCCGGGCAGACCCAGCGCGGCGGTCACCAGCGGCCAGTCGGCCTCGCGGGTACGCGCGGCCAATCGCGGCAGCCCGGCTACCGAGCCGTGCTCGGCCAGCAGGCGGGGATTGGCCACCACGACCGGGCGCTCGCGGAACAGCAGCGTCGCCACCAGCCCTGGCCAATTGCCGCGGCCCCAGCGGATCGCGCACTCGAATGGCTCGGCGGCCAGATCCACCGGGCGCGTGCCGGTCGCCAGCAACAGCCGCACATCGGGATGCCGCGCCTGGAAGCGGGCGAGGCGGGGCACCAGCCACAAGGTGGAGAAACTGGTCAGCGCGGAGACGCGCACGTCGCCGCTGCGATGGCGCGCTTCGTCCACCGCGAGGCCGATCGCGTCGAACGCGCCACCCAGCCGGCGGGCCAGGCGCGCGCCCGGCTCGCTGAGCGGCGCGCCAGGGCCGCGGCCGGCGAACAGGGCGAAGCCGAGCGCGGCCTCCAGGTCGCGCAGCAGATGCGACACCGCCGAGGGCGACACGTGCAGGCCGCGCGCGGCTTCCGCCAGGCTGCCGGCGCGGGCCACCTCGGCGAATGCGCGCAGCGCCCGCAGGGACGGGATGGACATGAGAAAACCTCACCATGGGGCGGCGCGATCTCACTACCGCCGCGGCGCGGGGCGCGCCAGGATGCGGGCGCAGGGCAACCGGGGAGGCCGCCGCCATGTGGAAACCGCATTACGAGCAATTCGCCGCATATAACCGCTGGGCGAACCGGCGGCTGTATGACGAGGCTTCGCACGTGCCCGAGGAGGCGCGGCGCCGCGATCTGGGGCTGTTCTTCCACAGCCTGCATGGCACGCTGAACCATCTGGTGGTGGCGGACCGGGTGTGGCTGCGCCGGCTGACCGGCGAGGGGCCGGAGCCGGGGCGGCTGAACGAGATCTTGTACGAGGATTTCGACGCGCTGCGCGAGGCGCGCGAGGCCGAGGATGCGCGGATCATTCGATTCGTCGGCGGGCTGGGCGAAGCAGATTTCGCGGCGAATTTCGAATACCGCACGCTGGCGGGGAAGGCGTGGACGCAGCGGCGCTGCGAGACGCTGGCGCATTTCTTCAACCACCAGACGCACCATCGCGGCCAGGCACATGCCGCGCTGACGATCCTTGGCGTGCCCGAACCGGCGCCGTTGGACCTGCTGGCGATGCAACGCGCATAGGGGAACGGAGGCAGTTGCCCTCCCGCGGCGCGGGAGAGTGCCCGTTCGCGGCGGCGTCTGGACCATCATGAGGTTAGAGCGGCTCGCGGGCGTCTCGTTTCGCTATGTGGGAGACGGCGATGCGTGCAATGAGAGCCGGGGTGGGGCAATCGCCGGGTCGGGTGTGCGCGAGCAGGCGACGGGATAGGTCGTGTTGATGCGCGGCGCTTGCCGGGGAACGTCTCAGGGCATTGGCGCAGGCGGCCGATGAAGAACTCGACGTGTCGCCCCCTGATGTTGAATCGCAGCTTCGGATGCGTTGCGAATCGGCGATTTGGGGGTGCGATGCCGATTTATTCCGGGATGGGGCAATGCGGACCCGGTCAGCGCGGGCGGTCCGCCGGGGCGGATTTCGCGGCCCGCGGCAATCGCCGCATCACGCCGCCTCCGCGGCATCCCCACAGTCCCGCTCGAACACCGACGCGGGATCGAGCACCGTGGTCCGCCGCATGTCGCGCACCTGGGAAAGGTCGTAGCGGCAGCCGCGGTGCATCACCGAGCGGTTGTCCCACAGCACCAGGTCGCCCGGCCGCCAGGCGTGGCGATACACGAATTCCGGCTGGGTCGCGTGTTCCAGCAGGTCGCGCAACAGGATGCGCCCGGCCGGCAGCGCCATGCCGATCACCCGCCGCGCGTGCGCGCCGATGTACAGCGCCTTGCGGCCGCTGCCCGGATGCACCCGCACCAGCGGCCAGCGCACCGGCGGCATGGCGCCGCGGATCTCTTCGTCCGTCGGCTCCCAGCCGAGCGTGCTGCGGGAATGGTGCACCCAGTGCTCGGCGAAACGATCCTCCGCCTCGGCGCGCAGCATGCCCGGCAGTGCGTCACCGGCGGCGCGGCAGTCGGCGAATTCGGTCTCGCCGCCCCATGGCGGCACCGTCACGGCGCGCAGCATCGAGTATTTCGCCGCCGGCCGCTGATACGAACTGTCGGTATGCCACAGGCGTGTTCCCAGCAGTGAAAGTACGCGGCGATGGTTGGGATCGATGACGTAGCCGTTCTCGTCCAGGTTGGAGAGGTCGATCATCTGCTCCGGGATGCGGCTGTCGGCGCTTTTCACCGCCTTCTTGCGGCCGATGTCGGGTGGCCCGAAATTGGCGGTGAAGGCGAGCTGCTGCGCGTCATTCACAAGCTGCGCCGGGAACAGCAGAATGCCGTACCGGTCGATGGCATGCTCGAAGTCGCGCGCCGTCGCGGCATCGATCGGCTGGCGCATGTCGAAACCCCGCACCTCCGCCGCGAAGTGCCGGTGCAGCGGCCTGAACTCGATCGTCATGCTCACAGAATCTCCCGCGCAGGCCAGCGATGCCGCGTTTCCCGTGCGACTGTATCGCACCTGGCGCCGGTGGCCTAGCATCCGGCGCGGCACGGTCTTCCGTTGCGGCGTTGGCATCTGTTGGGCCGGCGTGCGGGAACGGGAAGCAGCGGCCGGGAGGGGGAAAACAATGCTGGAGACCACGATCGCGGGCAGCCTGCCGAAGCCGGACTGGCTGGCCGAGCCGAACCGCCTGTGGCCGGCGTGGCGGCACCAGGGCGAGGCGCTGGCCGAGGCGAAGCGCGACGCCACGCTGTTGTGGTTGAAGCTGCAGCAGGACGCCGGCATCGACATCGTTTCCGATGGGGAGCAATCCCGCCAGCATTTCGTGCACGGGTTTCTGGCGTTCCTGGACGGCATCGATTTCGACCGGCGGGTGGAGATGGGCATCCGCGCCGACCGGTACAAGGCGATGGTGCCCACCGTCACCGGGCCGATCGCCTTGCGCGGCCGGGCCCATGCGACCGAGGCGCGGCTGGCGCGGGCGCACACGAAGCGGCGGCTGAAATTCACTCTGCCCGGGCCGATGACCATCGTCGATACGATCGCCGACGCGCATTACGGCGACAAGCCCGGGCTGGCGATGGCGTTCGCCGCGGCGCTGAACGAGGAAGCACGCGGGCTGTCCGCCGACGGCGTGGACGTGATCCAGTTCGATGAGCCGGCCTTCAACGTTTACATGCGGGAGGTCGCGACCTGGGGCATCGCCGCGCTGGAGCGTGCGGCGGACGGTCTGCCGTGCAAGACCGCGGTGCATATCTGTTACGGCTACGGCATCAAGGCGAACATCGACTGGAAGGCGGGCCTCGGCGCCGAGTGGCGGCAATACGAGGCGACCTTTCCGGTGCTGGCTGCCAGCCGCATCGACCAGGTCTCGCTGGAGTGCCGCAATTCACACGTGCCCCCGCGGCTGCTCCGCCTGCTGTCCGGCAAGGACGTTGTGCTCGGCGCGATCGACGTGGCGACGGATGCGGTGGAGACGCCGGACGAGGTCGCGGCGGCGATCGAGGACGCGGCCGAGCATGTGCCGCCCGAGCGCCTGTTTCCCAGCACCAATTGCGGCATGGCGCCGATGCGGCGCGAGGTGGCGGAGGCGAAGCTCTGCGCCCTGGCGCAGGGTGCCGCTTTGGCACGGCGGCGGTTGGGCGTGTGACGTTCACCTCGCCCGCCCGCGGGCGAGGTTGAGCGGGATCGGTTGCCGCGGCGGGTGCGACGGGAAAAACCCGCAAGCGACCGACCGGCCGCGCCCGAACGCATCCCGGACGCAGTCGTTGCGACAACGGGCGCCGGCGCCTGGGCACCGGCGCCTTCCGCCGCATCGCGTCCCCCGCTACGCTCCGCCGCTGAAGGGGGAACGCCATGCCTGAATACGATTACATCATCGTCGGCGCCGGCTCGGCCGGCTGCGTCCTGGCCAACCGGCTCACCGAAGACCCGGGCACCCAGGTGCTGCTGCTGGAAGCCGGGCCGCCCGACGATTCGATGTGGATCAACATCCCGGCCGGCTTCACCAAGCTGCTGAACGACCCTCGCTACAACTGGAATTTTGCCACCGAGCCGGAGCCCAACGTCGCCGGCCGCTCGATCCCGATCCCGCGCGGCAAGACGCTGGGCGGATCGAGCTCGATCAACGGCATGCTGTATGTGCGGGGTAATCCGCTCGACTACGACACCTGGGCGCAGTTCGGCAACCGCGGCTGGTCGTACGAGTCGGTGCTGCGCTACTTCAAGAAATCCGAGCATTATGAACCGGGTGGCGACGACAGCCGCGGCCGCGGCGGTCCGCTGAACGTCGCCGCCATGCGCGAACACGCCGAATTGCTGGACGCCTTCATCGGCGCCGCGGCGGCGCAGGGCTTTGCGCGCAACCCGGACTATAACAACGGCAACCAGGAAGGCTTCGGCTACTACCAGGTGACGCAGAAGGACGGCCGCCGGTGGTCCGCTGCGCGTGCCTTCCTCGACCCGGTGCGGCGCCGTCCCAACCTGCGCGTCGAGACCGACGCCCTGGCCACGCGCATTCTGCTCGAGGGCAAGCGCGCCACGGGCGTTGCCTGGTCGCAGCGTGGGCAGATGCGGGAGGCGCGCTGTGGGGGAGAAGTGATCCTCGCGGCCGGCGCGGTGAAGTCGCCGCACCTGCTGGAGTTGTCGGGCATCGGTCAGCCGGACTTGCTGCAATCCGCCGGCATCGCGGTGCAACACGAACTGCGCGGCGTCGGCGAGAACTACCGCGACCACTACGCGCCGCGGATGAACTGGCGGGTGAAGCTGCCGGTTACGCTGAATGAGCAAACGCGGGGCGTGGCGCTGGCGCGGGAGGTCGTGAAGTACTATGCGCAGCATCGTGGGGCGCTGACGTTCACTGCCGGCATCGTCTATGGTTTTGTAAAGACGCGGCCGGAACTCGCGGTGCCGGACGTGCAGTATCATTTTGCCCATGCCAGCTATGCCAGCGCGCAGACGCGCATGCTCGACAGCGAGCCGGGCATGACTCTGACGGTGTACCAGTGCCGGCCGGAATCGAAGGGCTGGATCCACGCGAGATCGGCCGATCCGGCGGCGGCACCGGCGATCCGGGCGAATTTCCTGGCCGAGGAACTGGACCGGCAGACGGTGGTTGCCGGCATGAAGATCGGCCGCGGCATCGCCAATGACGCGGTGCTGGACCGCTATCGCGCGTTCGAGATGAACCCGGGCGACCAGTACCAGACCGATGACGAGTTGCTGGAGTTCGCGCGGCTGAACGGCCAGACCACGTACCACGTCACCGGCACCTGCAAGATGGGGCAGGATCCGATGGCGGTGGTGGACGATGAGTTGCGGGTGCACGGCCTCGCGGGGCTGCGTGTGGTCGATGCGTCGATCATGCCCACGCTGGTGTCGGGCAACACCAACGCGGCGGTGATCATGATCGCGGAGAAGGGTGCGGACATGATCAAGGCCGCCAGGTCGCAGCCGGTGCGGGCGGCGGCGTAGCGAGAAACCCTCTGCCGCGCAGCGGGTGAGGGCATTACTGTGTCCCCCATGCGCTACATCTCCACTCGCGGGCAGGCGCCCGTGCGCGACTTCGCGGGCGTGCTGCTGGCCGGGCTGGCCGAGGACGGCGGCCTTTACGTGCCGGAATCCTGGCCGCGCTTCAGCTTCTCCGACTGGCGCGCGATGCGCGGGCTGCCCTATCCGGCGCTCGCCGCCCGTATCATGCAGCCCTTCGTCGGCGACGCGCTGCCCGCCGAGACGCTCGGCGCGCTCTGCCGCGACGCGTATGCCGGCTTCGGCCAGCCGGCGATCGTGCCGCTGCAGCAGCTCGAAACCGGGCTGTTCGTGCAGGAGTTGTTCCACGGCCCGACGCTCGCCTTCAAGGACATGGCGCTGCAGGTGGTCGGCCGCCTGTTCGACCACGTCCTGGCCGAACGTGGGGAGCATGTCACCATCGTCGGGGCCACCTCCGGCGACACCGGCTCGGCCGCGATCGAGGCGTGCCTCGGCCGCGAGCGGCTTTCCGTCGTGTTTCTGCACCCGCACAATCGGGTCAGCGAGGTGCAGCGCCGGCAGATGACCACGGTGCATGCGCCGAACGTCGGCAACATCGCGGTTTCCGGCAATTTCGACGACTGCCAGGACCTGGTGAAGGCGATGTTCGCCGACGCGCCGTTCCGCGCCGAGATGCGGCTTTCGGCGATGAATTCGATCAACTGGGCGCGGATCGCGGCGCAGGTGCCGTATTATGCCGCGGCGGCGCTGGCGCTGGGGGCGCCGGACCGCGAGGTGGCGTTCAGCGTGCCGACCGGCAATTTCGGCAACGTGCTCGCCGCCTGGGTGGCGCGGCGCATGGGGCTGCCGGTGGCGCGGCTGATCGTCGGCGCCAATCGAAACGATATTCTCACCCGTTTCCTGACGGCGAACGACATGTCGATGGCGCCGGTGGAGCAATCGCTGGCGCCCAGCATGGACATCCAGGTCAGCTCGAATTTCGAGCGGGCGTTGTTCGAACTGCTGGATCGCGACCCGGCGGCGACCGCCAAGGCGATGCAGGCGTTTCGCGGCAGCGGGCGGATGCCGGTGCCGGACATGGCCTGGCGTCGGGCGCGGACGGTGTTCCATGGCTTCAGCCTCGATGATGCGGGGATCGAGGCGGAGATCCGCCGACTCTACCAAACCACGGGCTACCTGGCCGATCCGCACACCGCCGTCGGCATCGCCGCCGCGCGTGCGCTGCCGCCGGCGCCGCCGGTGGTCACCGTGGCGGTGGCGACCGCGCACCCGGCGAAATTTCCCGATGCGATCGAGCAAGCGGTCGGCTGGCGCCCGCCGCTGCCGCCGCGGCTGGCGGATCTGTACGACCGGGCGGAGCGGTTCCTGGTCCTGCCGAACGAACTCGGCGCGGTGGAGGCGGCGGTCCGCGCGCTCACGCGGCGCAACGCGCGGTGAGGGCAGCACCGCCGGCCAGACGGCGCGCGGGCGGGCCGTGCTCCGGATGCCTTCAGTGGATGGTGACGCCGAAGCTCACGCCCGGGGGGCCGTAATAGGCTGGCGGCGGCGCGTAGTAGCTGCCGTAGGCCGGTGGCACCACCACGACCGGCGGCGCGTAATAGCCACGGTCCCAATCGGGATGCCCGTGCCACTCATGGTCTTCGTGGTGCCGCCGGTCTCCATGGCGCCAGTCGTTGCGATCGGCGAAGGCCGGCGCGACGGCGGTCAGCAGGAAAGCGCCGCCGAGCGCGGCGAAGAGAAGTGCGCGCAAACGCATGATTGTCTCCTTGCGACGAGGCCGATCCCGTCGTCACGGATGGATGTGATCCAGCACCGTGGCAAGATGCGGGCGCTTTCCGGGCATTTTGGTTCACCGATTGGGGAGCGCGATGTATGGTGCCGCCGAGTCGGAGGGTTGTCATGGCGATGGGCGGCGAGTTGAAGCGCAGGGCGAAGGGGGCGATCGCGCCGCTGATCTTCCTGGCCATCACCGGCTATTTCGGCTGGAGCGCCACGCAGGGCGCACACGGCCTGGTGGCCTATGCCCAACGCCAGGCAATGCTGCGCCAAGCCACCGCGGAGCATGCCACGGCGCAAGCCGAACGCGACGCCTGGGAGCGTCGGGTGGCCGGCCTGCGCGCCAATCATCTGGATCTCGACACGCTGGATGAGCGCGCCCGGGCCATGCTGAACCTTGCCGATCCCAATGACGTTATCGTGCCGTACGGGCCCAAGGACCGGCTGTTCTGAGCCTCCGGCGACCCGCGATTCGCGGGGGGTTTGCAGGTTGGGGGCCGCACGCCATATGCGGCTATGCTGCGCTGCAATAGATAGGGATGCCCGATGCCGTTGACCGACGCCGCGGCGCGCGAGTTGCTGCATTCGCGCGACATCCGGATCCGCGGCTATCGCCGGGAGGATGGGCTGTATGACATCGAGGCACAGCTTGCCGACGCCAAGAGCTACGGGTTCGTCAACCAGGATCGCGGCTATGTGGACGCGGGCGAGAAGCTGCACGGCATGTGGCTGCGGCTGACACTGGACGAGACGATGACCATCGTCGCGAGCGAGGCCGCGACCGACTACGCGCCCTATGCGGTGTGCCCGAGCGCGGCGCCGGCTTTTGCCGGCCTGGCCGGGCTGCGCATCAAGCCGGGCTTCCTGCGCGAGGCGACCCAGCGTGTCGGCGGCCCGGCGGGATGCACACATTTGCGCGAGTTGCTGCAGCAGATGGCGACGACGGCATTCCAGACGATCAGCCCGTACCGCGCCTGGCGCGAGGCGCATGAGCGTGGCGAGGCGGAGGAGCCCGGCAGCGACAGGCTGGATGCGCGCATTGCGCAGAAGCTGCTGCGCGGCGGGGCCACGATCGTAGATTCGTGCCGCGCCTATGCATCGGATGGACCGATCGTGCGGCGCCGTTGGCCGGACCTCTATACCGGTAACCTCGGCCGCGAAGCCGGAGAGGCCGGGGCGCAAAGCGCCGAGGGCGAGGGTGAGGGTGAGCAGGTCGCCCCGCCGCACCCTTGCCCTCGGGGCTTTGCGCCTTGACGCTCCGGCTGCGTGCGCGAGGTGAGCGTCACGCCCGCGATGCCGGCGCGGCCGACCGCTTCGCCTCGTCGGAGGCGCGCCACAGATACCAGGCCGCCAGCGACCGGTATGGCGCCCAGGCGAGGCCGATCTCGGCCAGCGCCCGCGGCTTCGGCTGCGCATCCAGGCGGTGCAGCACGCGATAGCCTTCGCGGACGCCGAAATCGTCCACCGGCAGCACGTCCGGGCGGCCGAGGGTGAAGATCAGCAGCATCTCCACCGTCCAGCGACCGACCCCGCGAATCGCGGTGAGCTGCTCGATCAGCGCGGCATCGGACAGCCGGGTGGATTCGCGCCGCGTCGGGATCGTGCCGTCCAGCGCGGCGGCGGCAATGGCGCGGATGCAGGCGATCTTCGGGCCGGAAAATCCGCAGGCGCGCAGCGCCGTTTCCTCGGCCGCCAGCACCTGTGCGGGCGCCGGGAAGGCACCATCCGGAAACAGCGCGGCGAAGCGGCCGAGGATCGCCTCGGCGGCGCGGCCGTGCAGTTGCTGGTGGGCGATGGCGCGGGTCAGCGCCTCATGGGGGCTGCGCCGGCGCTCGACGGTGAGGCGCGGCGGCCCGACGCGTCCGATCAGCGCGGCGAAACGCCGGTCGGCGGCGAGATGGCGGAGCGCTTCCCTGGACATGCGGGCGACTATTGCCGCCGCCCGCGTGCGGAACAATCCCCTTCCGGCTTTCGCCATGCGTGTGATGGGCCTATTATGCTGCGGTGCAGCAACAAAAGGAGGGCGCGCGCATGAGCCTCAAGGGCAAGGTGGCCCTGGTCACCGGTTCCACCAGCGGTATCGGCCTCGGCATCGCCCGCGCGCTCGGCGCCGCGGGGGCCGACCTCATGCTGAACGGCTTCGGCGACCCGGCCGCGATCGAGGCCGAACGCGCCGGGCTTGCCGCGGAGTTCGGGGTGCGCGTCGCCTACAGCCCGGCCGACATGTCCAGGCCGGAGCAGATCGCGGGGATGGTCGCGGAGGCGGAGGGGACGCTTGGCGCGGTGGACATCCTGGTGAGCAATGCCGGCATCCAGCATGTCGCCAATATCGAGGAGTTTCCCGCAGAGCGGTGGAACGCGATCATTGCGATCAACCTCTCGGCGGTGTTCTTCGGCATGCAGGCGGCGATCCCGGGGATGCGGCGGCGCGGCTGGGGGCGGATCATCAACATCGCGTCGGCGCACGGACTGGTGGCCAGCGGGCAGAAGGTCGCCTATGTCGCGGCCAAGCACGGTGTGGTCGGCATGACCAAGGTGGCGGCGATCGAGCTGGCCAACGCCGGCGTCACCGCCAACGCGATCTGCCCGGGCTGGGTGCTGACGCCTCTGGTGCAGCGCCAACTGGAGGCGCGCGCCGTCGCGGAGGGCATCAGCGTGGACCAGGCGGCGCACGCTTTCCTGGCGGAGAAGCAGCCGATGCTGCGGTTCTCCACGCCGGAGGGCATCGGCGGGCTGGCGGTGTTCCTGTGC
>DATLQW010000001.1:0-2797 GCA_035535035.1 Acetobacteraceae bacterium | reverse complement strand
GATCCGGCGCCGGGCGGGGTCAGGAAATACGTCGCATGACCCGCCCAATGCCCGAATGTAGTGTTACTCGGCGAAAATCTGCCGCACACATTGCTGATATTGCAGAAGTTTTTTTAGTGAGTGTCAAAGATGGGTTAATCTCACAACTTTGGTTCGCACCCTCCGCTGGTGACCGGGACTGCCGCTGCGGCGCTCGGGCTGGAGCGGCTTGGCTCGCGCAGCTTCGCCGCCGCACTGGCGGCGTTCGGCGGCCTGGCGCTGATGCTGGACGCGCAGCCCGGCGTGTTGGTGCCGATCGGGCTGCTGGCGGCATTCGGCGCCGCGATCTGTCGCGTCGCTGCTGGTGACGCGGGCGGCGCTGGGCGGCACCGACGCGCGGGTGACGACGTGGTACTCGCTGGCGCCGGCGGCGCCGGTGTTCGTCGCGGCATCGTCGTTCACCGGGACGCTCCATCCGCCGCTGACCGCCGGCGGGTGGGTGGCGTTCTTCGGCATGGGCGTGACGACCACGCTGTCCACGCTGTGGATCTATGTCTCGACCGCGCGGGTCGGCGCGTTCCGCACCGCGCTGACGATGAATCTCGAACCGGTGCTGTCGTCGCTGTTCAGCTTCGCGCTGCTGGGCGAGGCGGTGAGCGGGCTGCAATTGGTCGGCGGCGGGGTGATGGTGGCGGCGCTGTGCGCGTTCCAGCTGCGCCGCGCGGCACCGCTGCCGCGCGTGGCGCGGGAGGGCTGAGCGGCTAGGTGATCGCGCTGGCCGATTTCGCCACTTCGCGCAGCAGGAATTTCTGAATCTTCCCGGTGGAGGTCTTGGGAATCTCCCGGAACACGAAGGTCTTCGGAACCTTGAAATGCGCCAGCCGTTCGCGGCAGAACGCACGCAGCTCCTCGGCACTCACCACGGTGTCCGGCTTCAGCTCGATGAAGGCGCACGGGGTCTCGCCCCATTTCTCGTCCGGCTGTGCCACCACGGCGGCGCTCAGCACGGCGGGATGGTGGTACAGCACCTCCTCCACCTCAATGGAGGAAATATTCTCGCCGCCGGAGATGATGATGTCCTTCGAGCGGTCGCGGATCTTCACGTAGCCGTCGGGCTGCGTCACCGCGAGGTCGCCGGTGTGGAACCAGCCGCCGGCGAATGCCGTGTCCGTCGCCGCCAGATTCCGCAGATAGCCTTTCATGGTGATATTGCCGCGGAACATGATCTCGCCCATCGTCTCGCCGTCCCACGGCACCGGCTGCATGGTCCGCGGATCGAGCACCGCCATCGCTTCCTGGAGCGGCGTGCGGACCCCTTGGCGGCCGTTGCGCTCGGCGCGCCGGTCGATCGGCAGCGCGTTCCACGCCGCATGCTTGGCGCAGACCGAGGCCGGGCCATATACCTCGGTCAGCCCATAGACGTGGGTCAATTCGATGCCGATCTGTTCGGCGCCTTCGATGATGGCGGCGGGCGGCGCGGCGCCGGCGACTTGGCCGGCGATGCGCTGCCGCACCCCTGCACGCAGTTCCGCCGGCGCATTGATCAGCATGGAATAGACGATCGGCGCGCCGCACATATGCGTCACGCCGTGCGTGCGGATCGCGTCCCACGCCGCCTTCGGCTCGATGCGGCGCAGGCACACGTTCACGCCGGCGCGCTCGGCGACGGTCCAGGGGAAGCACCAGCCGTTGCAGTGGAACATCGGCAGGGTCCAGAGATACACCGCGTGGTGCGGCATGGCCCAAATGAGGATGTTGCTGACCGCATTCAGGTGGGCGCCGCGATGGTGATAGACGACGCCCTTGGGATCGCCGGTGGTGCCCGACGTGTAGCTCAGCGAGATCGCGTCCCACTCGTCACGCGGCGGCTGCCAGTCGTAATCCGGATCGCCTGCCGCGAGGAATCGTTCATAGGTGGTCTCGCCGAGCAGTACGCCGTCCTGGCAGGCGGGATCGTCGATGTCGATGACCAGTGGCTTTTCATCCAGCAACGCCAGCGCCTTACCGATCACCGGGGAGAACTCGCGATCAGTGATCAGCGCGCGGGCGTTGCCGTGGCGCAGCATGAAGGCGATGGTCTCGGCGTCGAGGCGCGTGTTCAGCGCATTCAGCACCGCGCCGCACATCGGCACGCCGAAATGCGCCTCATACATCGGCGGCGTGTTGGGTGCCATCAGCGCGACGGTGTCGTTGCGGCCGATGCCGCGGCGCGCCAGCGCGGAGGCCAGGCGGCGGCACCGGGAATAGGTCTCGCGCCAAGTATAGTGTTCGGTGCCATGCACCACGGACGGCCGATCGGGATAGACATAGGCCGCCCGCTCCAGGAACGTCAGTGGAGTCAGCGGCGCGTAGTTGGCCTGGTTCCGGTCGAGGCCTGCCTGATAGGCGCTGTTGCCGGTCACTTGGGTCTCCGCCCGGGCTGTGAGGAGTTGCTTGCGATTGCCTTATACGATCACCGCGACCATGCGAAAATAGCCCGTGCGGCGAACGCCCAAATGCTGAAAGAGCAGGGCGGTTGCGGGGACGCGGGTCTCGCCGGATCTGGTCAGGCGGGTCATGACGGTTGCCGGCGCCGGGCGTGCGCGGTTTTGTCATCTGGGGCCTGGTCAAGCGCGTACTGGCGGGTGCGCCCGGCGCGGGCTGGTGCTGGTGCGCTACGTCGTCCGGCTGGTTGGTGTTGCTAGCCCATCTTATTCACCGGATAAGTCGATCCCGGATTGATAGTGAGCAAGCAATGGAACCCGGCGCGCCCCATCCGCGGCAGGGTGACCCGCATTTCAGTCCATATCTGTCAGGCGCCAGGGGTTGATCAGGAGGG